>NZ_JBIIOV010000125.1:0-9719 GCF_044342925.1 Mycobacterium sp.
CCGCCGCCGGCGACGAGGCGCCCCCGCAGCGTCCGGAGCCGGCCGCCCCGGGCGGAACGACGCTGTCGCCCGGCGATTTCTACACCGCGCTGCGGCGCACCGGCGCCCACCACGGTCACGCGTTCGCAGCGCTGACCCGAATCCTGCGGACCCCCGGCGGCTGGACCGAAACCGAGATCGCGCTGCCCGACGAGGCCACCCCGTACCCCGCGGCGGTGCTGCACCCGGTGCTGCTCGATGCCGCCCTGCAGACACTGGCCGCAGCCATGCCGGCCGAACTGCTCGCCGAGTCCAGCGAGGTCACCTATCTGCCGGTTGCCATGGAATCCATCCGGGTCTTCGGCGAGACGGGCCGTCGGGCGCGCTGTCGCGCCGAACTGGTCAGCATCGCCGGTGAGCAAGGCGGAGCCGGGGGAGATGCGGTCGGCCAGATCACCCTGATGGACGAGACGGGCAACCCGACCGCACTGGTCAGCGGCGTCTACCTGCGGCGCATCCAGCGCCGCTCGGCACCACTGCCGCTGTCGCAGAAGCTGTTCGGGGCCACCTGGGAGGAGGTGGCGGCGGACACCACCGCAGGCGGTGCGCCCGACGGCAGCTGGCTGGTGCTCACCGACGGCGCCGATACCGGCGAGATCACCGCGGCCCTCGCCTCCCCGCAGCGACGGGTCCGCACCGCGGACCTCACCGACGAGTCCGCGGTGCAGGCCGCCTTCGCCGACGCGGCCTCTGACCCGGCGTTGCCGCCGGTCGGCGTAGTGGTGGTATGCGGGAATCAGCCCTTCGACGCCCGGGATGCCGAGGCGGCCGCCGCCCGTGCCCGCGACATGGTCTGGTCGATCACCGCCGCCGTGCGGGCGATCACCGGCGGCTGGCACGGAAAGTCGCCGCGGCTGTGGCTGGTCACCCGCGGCGGCCTGGCCGTGAACGTGTCAGAAGGCTCCGACGGACCCGCCGGAGGTGAACCCGGCGACCCGGTGGCCGGCACCCTGCGGGGCGTTGTGCGGGTGCTCGCCTACGAATACCCCGCGCTGCGAACGACCCTAGTCGATCTGGATGCGATCGATCTGGATGCCGGCCTGGAGGCGGCCGGCCTGGATGCCGACGCCGCCGCCGCGCTGGCGACCGAACTCGCCACCACCGGCACCGACGACGTGGTGGCCTGGCGCGGTGGGTGCAGGTTCGTCGAACGGCTGTCCCGCGCCACGGTGCCGGAACCCCGCGCCGCGGTGTCGAAACCCAGCGCCGAGCACAGTGTTCGCGCCGACGGCGCCTACCTCGTCACCGGCGGTCTCGGCGGCATCGGCCTGACGGTCGCGCGCTGGCTGGTCGACAGCGGGGCCGGACGGGTGGTGCTCAACGGCCGCAGCCAACCCTCCGACGAGACCCAGGCCGTCCTGACCGAACTCGGCGAACGGGCCGAGGTCGTCGTCGAACTCGGCGACATCGCCGAACCAGGTGTGGCCGAGCGGCTGGTGTCGGCCGCCGAGCAGACCGGGCGGCCGCTGCGCGGCGTCGTGCACTCCGCCGCCGTCCTCGACGACGAGTTGGTGGCCGGACTGACCCGGGCCAGCCTGGACCGCATCTGGGCGCCCAAGGCCACCGGCGCGGTGCGGCTGCACCAGGCCCTGGATGCGAGGGGGGCCGATCGGGAGCTCGACTGGTGGGCCGGTTTCTCCTCGATGGCCTCGCTGCTCGGCTCACCCGGCCAGCTGTCCTACGGGTGCGCCAACGCCTGGCTGGACGCGCTGGCGCAGTGGCGGCGGGCGTCGGGCCTGCCGGCGACGTCGATCAACTGGGGTCAGTGGGCCGATGTGGGCCTGGCCCGCTCGCTGACCTTCAGCGTGCTCGACCCGATGTCGCCCGCCGAAGGTCTGGAGGCCCTGGACACGGTGCTCGGCGGTGACGTCACCCAGATCGGCGTGGCCCGGTTGCGTCTGGACCGCGCCGCCGAAGCCTTCCCGGAACTGCGTCAGCTGGGCTACTTCACCAATCTGGCCGCCGAGCTGGACACCGAGGACGCCGACGACGACTGGGCCGGCCCGGATGCGCTGCGCGAGATGACCGCCGCCGAGGTGGACCGCATCGTCACCGCGCGCCTGCACAAACGGATCTCGGCGGTCATGGGCTTCGCCGGTGACGGCGCCATCGAGACCGACCAGCCGCTGACCGGGCTGGGCATGGATTCGCTGATGGCGGTCAGGATGCGCAACACTGTCCGGGCGGACTTCGGGGTCGAACCGCCGGTGGCCCTGATTTTGCAGGGCGCCAGCCTGGCCGACCTGGCCGTCGACCTCATCCGGCAACTCGGCCTGGCCGAAGACACTGGGGAGCGTCCCAATGCTGTTCGTGACCGTGCACAACAACGTGCCGCGGCCCGCCAACAGGCCGCGGCACGGCGAAAGGTTAGACAACGACCGTGAGCACCAGTAATGGCTACTCGACCGCGCAGTCACCCAACGCGATCGCGGTCGTCGGCATGGCCGGGAGGTTCCCCGGTGCCGCTTCGGTGTCGGAGTTCTGGCGCAACCTGCGCGGCGGCGTGGAGTCCATCGTCGACCTGTCCGAGGGCGATCTGATCAGCGCCGGCGTCGGCTCCACGGCGCTGGCCAACAAGTCCTACGTCCGCCGGGCGGCGTTGCTGCCCGGTATCGAGGAGTTCGACGCCGGGTTCTTCGGGTTCACCCCGCAGGCCGCCCGGATGCTCGACCCGCAGCACCGGCTGTTCCTGCAGTCCGCCTGGCACGCCCTGGAGGACGCCGGCTACGACCCGGCCGACATCGAGGCCAGCGTCGGCGTGTTCGGAACGTCGTCGACCAGTGGTTACCTGCTGCACAACCTGATGTCGCACTACGACGCCAACATGGTGATCGGTCAGGGCGCCAGCTTCGACATGGTGGCCCTGTCGCTGGCCAACGACAAGGACCACCTGGCCACCCGGGTGGCCCACCAGCTCAACCTGCGCGGACCGGCACTGTCGGTGCAGACGGCGTGCTCGTCGTCGCTGGTGGCCGTTCACCTGGCCTGCCAGAGCATCCTCAACGGGGAGTGCGAGATGGCGCTGGCCGGCGGCTCGTCCATCCGGATTCCGCACCAGGTCGGCTACTGGTACGAGCCGGGCACCATGGTCTCGCCGACCGGACACTGCAAGCCCTTCGACATCCGTTCGGACGGAACCATCTTCGGCAGCGGCGTCGGAGTGGTCGTGCTCAAGCCGCTGCAGGACGCGCTGGACGCCGGCGATCGGATCCATGCGGTGATCCGCGGTTCGGCGCTGAACAACGACGGCGCGACGAAGATGAATTACGCCGCGCCCACCGCCGCCGGACAGGGCGAGGTGGTCGCCGAGGCGCACGCGGTCGCCGAAGTCGACGCCGCCACGATCAGTTACGTCGAGACCCACGGAACCGGCACCCCGCTGGGCGACCCGATCGAGATCGAAGGCCTGCGCCAGGCGTTCGATATCTCCGAGGAGGACCGGCAGGGCCCGTGCTACCTGGGTTCGGTCAAGTCCAACATCGGTCACCTCGAGACCGCGGCCGGGATCGCCGGCCTGATCAAGACCATCCTGTGCCTCAAGCACCGGGCGATCCCCGCGACGCTGCACTACACCAGCCCGAACCCGGAGTTGCACCTCGACCGCGGCCCGTTCGCCATTCGCGGGCAGGACGGTCCGTGGGAGTGGGACGGCCCGCTGCGGGCCGGCGTCAGCTCCTTCGGGGTGGGCGGAACCAACGCCCACATCGTGCTGGAGGAGGCGCCGCCGATCGTCGAGCCCGAGGCCGCTCCGGGGCCGCAGGTGCTGCTGCTGTCGGCCCGCACCGCCGAGTCGCTCACCGGCGCGCGCACCGCGCTGGCGGCCGAACTGTCTGACGCCGAGGAATTGAACCTGCCCGACGCGGCCTACACCCTGACCCGGCGCCGGCATGAGCCCATCCGGCTGGCCGCGGTGGTCAACGACCAGGAGGACGCGGCGGCGGTGCTCGGCAACGCCGAGAGCGACAACGTGTTCATCGGGCAGGCGCCGGAGATCCACTTCGGTTCCCAATCCGCTTCTGAGCGCGTGGTTTTCGTCTTTCCCGGCCAGGGCGCCCAGTACATCGGCATGGCGCGCGGCCTCTATGAGTGCGAACCGGTGTTCCGTGAGCACTTCGACGCCTGCGCGAGCGCGTTCGGCGCCGAGATGGGCTTCGACCTGCGCGCCGAGGTCTTCGACGGCACCGGCCGCAATCTCGAACGCACCGACCGCGCTCAGCCGGCGCTGTTCACCGTGGAGTACGCACTGGCCAAGCTGACCGAGTCCTACGGGGTTCGGCCCGCCGCGCTGGCCGGCCACAGCATCGGCGAGTACGTGGCCGCCACCCTGGCCGGGGTGTTCGACCTGCCCACGGCGGTCAAGGCGGTCTCGATGCGCGCCCGGCTGATGCACGCCTCGGCGCGCGGCGTGATGGTGGCGGTGGCGCTGAGCCCCGCGGCGCTGGCCGAGCACCTCGGCGGCGACGTCGACCTGGCCGCGATCAACGACCCCAACAGCTGCGTGGTGGCCGGCTCCGAGGAGAGCATCCGCGACTTCCAGGCCCGGCTGGCCGAGAGCGGCATCGTCGCCCGCCGGGTTCGCACCGCGCACGCGTTCCACTCCCGCCTGATGAACCCGGTGATCCCCGAATTCACCGCGTTCCTGTCCCGCCTGGAGTTGCGGGAGCCCAAGATTCCGCTGCTGTCCAACGTGACCGGGACTCAGATGACCGCCGGCGAGGCTACCGACCCGTCGACCTGGGCCCGTCAGATCCGGGAGACCGTCCGCTTCGCCGACGAACTCGACGTGCTGCTGGCCAGCCCGGATCGCGTGGTCGTCGAGGTGGGTCCCAGCGGCAGCCTGACCTCCTCGGCGATGCGCCACCCGAACTGGTCTGCCGGCCACCGCGCGGTGCGCCTGATGCGTCACCAGGCGCAGAACCGTAGCGACCACGACACCTTCCTGCTCGGGCTGGGACAGCTGTGGGCGGCCGGCGTCGAGGTGGACTGGACCCCCCGACTCGGAGGCGAACGGCCGCTGGCGTCGCTGCCGGGTTATCCCTTTGAGCGCCAACGCCATTGGGTGGAGTACAACCCGGCCAGCCGGTCGTCGGCGGGCGGGGACGCCACCCAGGCCGGCGGACCGCCGGCGGCGGGGGAGACCGCCACCACCACGATCAGCAACGCCTCGCAGATGGAATCGACCCTGCAGCGCATCTGGTCGCAGTGCCTGGGCATCGCCACCATCGACCGCAACACCAACTTCTTCGAGGTGGGCGGCGATTCGCTGGTGGCCATCAGCGTCGCGATGACCGCCAGCAAGGAGGGCCTGGATCTCACCCCGCAGGACCTCTATGAGAACCAGACGCTGGCCGCGCTGGCCCGGGCGATGACCGCCCGCTACGCCGAGGGCAGCCTGGCCCGGCAGAGCGCGGACGATTCGGCGCAGCCGCCGGTTCCGCCCAACGTCTCCTACTTCCTGGAACACGGCTTGCGTGACGTGGGCAGCTGGCGCGTCCCGCTGGTTCTGCAGTTGCGCCCCGACGTGTCGGTCGACGACATCCGCGCGGTGCTGACGGCGGTAGCCAACCACCACGACGCGCTGCGGTTGCGGCTGGTCGACCACGGCACCTGGGACCAGCGGCTCGGCGACCCGGGGGAGTTCACCGCACTGGCCACCCGGTCGCTGCCCGACGGCATCGAGCCGGGCAGCCCGCAGGAGCGCCACGCGGTGATGGACATCCTGGCCGAGCAGATGCGCGAGCATCACCTGCTGGGCGCACCGCTGAACGCCACCTACGTCAGCGCCGCGGACCGGGCGTACCTGGTGCTCAGCCTGCACGGCATCGCCGCCGACCACGCCTCCCGCGACATCGTGCTCACCGACGTCTTCACCGCCTTCGCCCAGCGGCTGGCCGGCGAGGACATCACGTTGGAGCCGGTCAGCACCACCTGGCGGGAATGGCTGCACCGATCCGCCGGACTGGCCATGCATCCGGCGGTGCTCAACAGCCGGGACTACTGGCTCGGGGTGGCCCGAAAGGCCACCCTCTCGGTGGCCGGCCCCGCCCCGGAACCACCGGATGCCGACGACCTGGCCCGGCTGCCGTCAGTGCTCACCACCGAGCAGACCGGCGAGGTCGATGACGCCAGACGGCGGCTGGCCGTCCCGCTCGACGACATTCTGCTGGCCGCGCTCGGCCGGGCGGTCGGGGCGACGATCGGGGACGGGAAGCTGGCCGTCGAACTCGGCGGACAGGGCCGCTCGGTGCTGCGCCCCGACGTCGACGTGCGCCGCACCGTCGGCTGGTTCACCACCATCTACCCGGTCGCCATCCCCTGCGCGACACCGCGGGAGGCCGGCGCCCAACAGATGCTCGACGACGTGGCCGCCGCGCTGAAAGCCGTTCCGCACCACGGGATCGGCTACGGGCTGCTGCGCTACGTCTACGCGCCGACCGCGCGGATGCTCGGAGCCACCCGGCCGGCGGACATCTTCTTCTCGAATCTGGGCACCATTCCCGACCTGCCGCCCGGCCAGTCCGACGATGCGCCGGTGCGATTCGACCCGGATCTGGCGCTGCCGGCGCGCGAGGCGGTGCCCGGCCTCGGGCATGCCATCGAGCTGAGGGTGTACCGCTATTCCGCCGAGCTGCATGTGGATTGGTGGTACGACACCCGCCGGCTGGGGCGCACCGACGTCGAGGAGCTGTCGCGGCACTTCACCGCGGCGCTGCTGGAACTGACCACCGAAGCGCTCGACGAGAGCGAAACCGATTCCGCCGGAGACGAACTCGCCCTGGTGGACCTGTCGGCCCTCGACTGAGGGCTAGGAGTAACAGATGTCCAGTACTGACAAAGCGGTCGTCGTCGAAGGCCTGACGAAGACCTTCGGAACCGTGCAGGCGCTGCGCGGCATCAGCTTCGAGGTGGGACGCGGCGAGGTGCTCGGCCTGCTCGGCCCCAACGGGGCGGGCAAGACCACGACGGTGGACATCCTGTCCACCCTGTCCACCCCGACGTCGGGGCGCGCGATAGTGGCCGGGCACGACGTGCGCACCGATCCGGGCGGGGTGCGGCGTTCGATCATGCTCACCGGCCAGCACGTGGCGCTCGACGACATGCTCACCGGCCGGCAGAACCTGGTGATGTTCGGGCGCCTGCAGGGCTTGAAGAAGGCCGCGGCGAAGGTCCGGGCGGGCGAACTGCTGGAGCGGTTCGACCTCGTCGAGGCCGCTGACCGCAGCGTCAAGAACTACTCCGGCGGTATGCGCCGGCGTATCGACATCGCCTGCGGCCTGGTGGTCCGTCCCGAGGTGGTGTTCCTCGACGAGCCGACCACCGGGCTGGACCCCCGCAGCCGGCTGGCCATCTGGGAACTGGTGTCGGACTTCAAATCCGAGGGCATCGCCACCCTGCTGACCACTCAGTATCTGGAGGAGGCCGACTCGCTCTCGGACCGGATCATCGTGATCGACCGGGGCACCATCATCGCCGAGGGCACCGCGGAGCAGCTCAAGGACCGCACCGGTGGCACCTACTGCGAGATCGTCCCGCGCGATATCACCGAGGTGCCGGCGGTGGCCGCCGCGCTGGGTTCACTGCTGCCCGAGGAGAACCGCGCCGCGCTGACCGACGTCTCCGACCGGGTTTCGATGCCCGCGCCCGACGGCGCCAACACCCTCATCGCCGCGCTGAATCTGGTCAACGGCGCCGGGATCGAACTCCACGACATCGCGTTGCGGCGGCCCTCGCTGGACGAGGTGTTCCTGAGCCTTACCGGTCAGGGTGATGACCGGCACGATGACCGGCCGGAGAGCACCAGTGCCGCCAGCCTGGACGCGGGGGCTCTCACATGACGGTCGGCGCCATCCCGGCGTCGACCCGGCCGATGCCGTCCACCCCGCAGCAGTGGTGGACGCTGACCACCCGGACGATCACGCCGACCCTGACCAACGGCGAACTGGCCACCCAGATCATCAGCTCCATCGTGTTCACCGTCGGGTTCTACCTGCCGCTGAAGAACATCCTCGGCGCGCTGCAGCCGATGAGCAGCTATGCGCAGTACCTCACCCCGCTGATCGTCACCCAGGCCATTTTCTTCGCCGCGGTGTCGGCGGCGTTCCGCGCGGCCATCGACACGCTGGCCGGCATCAACCGCCGGTTTCGGGCCATGCCGATGGGTGCGCTCACCCCGCTGGCGGCCCGCATGACGGCGAGCATGTACCGCTGCGTCATCGCGCTGGTGGTCTCGCTGGTGTGCGGGCACGTCATCGGCTTCAAGTTCTACGGCAACTGGTCGCACACGATCGGTTTCGTGCTGCTGGCGCTGCTCATCGGTGCGTCGCTGGCGCTGGCCGGTGACCTCATCGGCGCGGCCACCCGCAACCCCGAAGCGACCGCGCCGCTGCTGCTGGTCCCGCAGGTGACCCTCGGGCTGGCCTCGGTGGGCCTGCAACCCACCGAACGCTTTCCGGACTGGATCCAGCCGTTCGTCCGTAACCAGCCGCTGTCGCAGTTCCTCAACGCGCTGCGTGCGCTGGCCGGTGACAGCACCGCGGCAGCACCGCCGGTCACCTGGTCGGTGATCGGTCCCTCACTGCTCTGGCTGGCCGGTTTCATCGTGGTCTTCACCTGGCTGCACGCGCGCGTGGCGGCGAGGCAGTCATGAGCCTGCTCAGCGAGACCTCACTGCTCACCGCCCGCATCCTGCGGCGGTGGACCAACGACACCGCCACCGTGGCCCAGTCCCTGCTGTTCCCGGCCGGCTTCCTGGTGGCGCTGAACATCGTTCTCGGCGACGGCGTCAAACAGGTCACCGGGCACAGCGCGCTGTACGGCAGCGTCCCGCTGGTGTCGCTGATCGGCGCCACCTCCGGTGCCATCATCGTCGCCGTCGGGGTGATGCGCGAGCGCGACGAGGGCCTGTTGTCCCGGTTCTGGGTGGTGCCCTCGCACCGGGCTTCGGGTCTGGTGTCGCGACTGATCGCCGAGGGTGTCCGGATCGTGGTGATCACCAGCTTCGTGATGTTCGTGGGGCTGCTGCTGGGCTTCCGTTTCACCCAGGGATTCCCCAAAGCGGTGCTCTGGCTGTTCATGCCGGCGCTGTTCGGGGTGGCCTTCTCGGCGGTGGTGATGACCATCGCGCTGTACGCGCAGAACACCCTGGTGCCGCAGGCGACCGAGGTGATCGCCGCCGTGATGTTCTTCTTCAGCACCGGCTTCGTGCCGCTCGACCAGTTCCCGAAGTGGTTGCAGCCCTTCGTCGAACACCAGCCGTGCAGCTATGTCGTGGAGGCGATGCGGGGCCTGTCGATGGGCGGACCGGTGGTCAAACCTGTGCTCGGAACACTGTTATGGTCCGTTGGAATAGCCGCTGTCATCGCCGTCCCGCTGGCGCTCGGGTATCGGAAGGCCAGTAGACGTGACTGATCGCCGGGGGTGGTGAAGGTGTTTCCTTCGTCGGGAATTCGCAAGCTCGCGCGCAGCGAGGAGATGTTCGCCGAGACGCAGAACTTCGTCGGCCTGGCTGCCCATGTCAGTGGCAAGGTCGACCTCGACGCGCTCTCCGAAGCGTTCGACCTGCTGCTCCAGGCGCACCCAGTGCTGGCTGGTCACCTGGAGAAGGGTGCCGACGGCCGCTACGAGATCGTCCTGGACGACCTGCTGCACCCCGGCATCGACGTGATCGAACTCGACGGTCC
>NZ_JBIIOV010000064.1:0-16237 GCF_044342925.1 Mycobacterium sp.
ATGCGGGGGAGATTTCCCGGCCTGCGAAAAATCAAACCACGACGGGCAACGTTTGTTCGGTGATAGACGATGCAGCCGGAGAAGAGTTCTTAAAGTGAGGGCTGAGCATGCACGACGATGCAATCTTGCCGTTTATACCCGCCGAGATCGGTAGGCACCACAAGGCTTATATGGGCGAGATCGCTCGGCGAGATCTCGTTGAAGCTGGCGGGGCATTCGATTACGGGTATTCCGGCGCCTCTGCCGCCAGACGCCGAGGAGTTTTCGGCAGCTGCTGTTGCGCGGTTCATTCGTCGAGGAGGAACTGGCGCTGTCTGTGGAGGCGATGCCGGGGCGGCAGTTTCTGACGCGGACTACGTCGATGACCATCCGGTACCCCGCTCAGTGCTGCTGCTAGCTCCTTGAAAGCAAGTGGGCGACGTCTACCGGCAACTCCGTCTGCGATTGTCGGCCCCTACAGCAGCTCGCTCGGTGATCCCCGAATGCTGCGGTACGTGACGGAGAACGCCGATACCGCGCGGATCGCGGTCGCCGATCTGCATGCCTGGGTGTTGATATTGCATGCAATGAACGGAATTGGAGACGTGCAGAGCTACCTCGCCTTCCGCGACGACATGCGCAAGATCGAAGTGACGAGCAGCGAAGAGTGCGACACAGCACTGTCCTATTTCGCCCCGGTCCACGAACGCGACCGCGAAGTGGCCAGAGTGCACCGGTCTTACGCGGATCGTGATCCGTCAAACCTACGTTTGCGTCCTTGCAGGGGTGGGCCGTAGAGACCCAAACCAGCCGGTGTAAGCGATCCAACGGCTGCCCCCCTCCTGCGCCGTGTAGACATGCGCTGAGTTTTGTGAATGAGCAAAGAAACAGATCAGGCGGTCGCGACCGTGCGCGCGCTGCTGGTGGGGCAGCGCGGCGGAAAAAGTGAACCCTATTTTCCGGGCACGTTGGCGAATCACTCCCGTTCCTACCGAGGTTGCCAGCGAGCCTTGCTGCACTAGGTGCACAGCTACGCGCTAAGCGAATTGACCCAGCTAAAGCGGCTCGACATACTGTCGGCATGGAGGGGGCAACCGGTAGGTCCTGGCTTAGCGAGAGGGAACTCGTCGACTCGGTGCTGCGTGATCTGGCGGAGGCCGCCGAACGTTGGGAGGCCCTCGTCGCACAGGCTGAGACCGTCACCTACAGCGTCGACATGGGCGATATCGCGGCGACTGCAGACTCGGACGGCAAACTCGTCAACCTCACGCTCCACCCCAGCGTCACCACCCTCTACACCCACGGCGAACTCGCCGAACGCATGAACCTCGCCTTCGCAGCCCTGCGCACCGAGGTCGAGGACGACTATCAGGCCCGGTACGGGGGAGAACTCATATGACAGTGCAGCGAGGGCACCGCCCGTGCCGTTGAACCTCGTCAACCAGCTGCTCGTCGCGCTGGAGGTGCACCGCTTCGACTTCTGTTTCATCGGAGCGGGATACGAGCACGAGGTCGATGAGTTCCTGAAGGTCAATCCGGGCCTTGCCGGCCGGTTCAACCGCAAGCTGCGATTCGAGTCCTATCACCCGGACGACATCGTCGAGATCGCCGTCCGATACGGCGGTCCACGGGCGACGGTGCTGGACGCCGACGCCCGCACCGCCCTGAACGCCGCCTGCCGCGAGCTGCGCGCCTACCGAGCGCCGGACGGAACCCACGGCATCGACCTCATGCAGAACGGCCGCTTCGCCCGCAATGTGGTGGAACGTGCTGAGCGACTTCGTGATTCGCGGGTCGCTGCGCAGAACCGCACCGACCACGGCTCGGTCACCATCGCGGATCTGGAGACCCTGCGCACCCAGGATGTCACCGCGGCGGTGGCCGATGCGTGCGCGGAGAAGCACGTCCCGCTGCGACTGTGAGCGGCCAGTGTGCGGCCTACGTAGACGAAACAGCCGAGTCCGTGCATAGGCCTTACACTCGCCGCGAAAGCCTCAGCCCACTCGGCTGAACCGCTCCAGCTGCACCGGCGGGTCGGCCGATGGGGGTGGCAGCACCAGGGTCACGCCGTCGATCACCCGCAGTACGTTGTGGGTCTGCCGGTCGAAGTTCAGGGTGCCGTGCGCGAAGTTCTGCACGATCCATTGCGGCTCGGCGATCTCTGCGCTGGTCGGCAGACCCAGAGCTCCGCGCTCAAAGCCCAGCGACCCCCACGCCTGATAGATCGCACCGGTCAGCGGCTGCGCCCCAGTCTGCGGTGACCAGTACATCGCCCCGCGCTCGAAGGTCGCATAGCGCGCGGTGCCGTCACCGCCGGCCTCCGGGGAGGTGGGCGCGCCCAGCGCCCGGGCCACCCCGGGGTCGTCCCGCCAGCGGGCCAGGATCGCCCCGCCCTCCAGCGTCTCGGTGGCATCGGGTGGAGCGTTGAATGCTGCTGCCAGCCTGCGGATTTCGTCGAGCATCGCGTAACCGGCGGTGCCCGGGCAGTCGGTGTTGCCGACGTCGCGGTGGGCGAAGATCTCCGGCAGGGTGACGGAGCGGCCGCCGGGCACCACGGTGTGCTGCCCGCCGGCGGAGACTAGGTTCACCGTGCCTTTGGGGTCGACCTTGTCCAGGCCCAACCGCCAGCCGAGCAGCCGGCCCACGGTCTTGACCATCACGTCGCCCGGAGCCACGTCTTCGAAGTCGCCGATCATCGCCACACCCCACACGTCTTTGTTGAAGCCGCCGGTGTGAGAACCCATGACGTCCTTGGTGATTCCGCCGGCCCGGCCCTCGAAGACCCGGCCGTAATTGTCCACCAGGGCGTTGTAGGCGATGTCGCACCAGCCCAGCGTCACCGTGTGATAGGCGTAGATCGACCGCATGATCGCCGCGGTGTCCTCGGGCGCGTAGTCGTTACCGGTGGCGGTGTGGTGCACCACGGCCGCACGCAGCCCGTCGCCGTAGTACGGCCCACCGCAACGCATTCCCGAACCCGCACCCCACTCGGCGCGGCTGATGATGTTCGGCGGCTGCCCCGGCGCCAAATTGGCCGTCGGCGCGGGCAATTGCCGGTCCACCGGCGACTTCGGGGCGGTGATCAGGATCGCCGACATGTTCTGGGTCAGCGGCTGCTCGGCGTTGGCGGGCAGGTAACCGAGGTCACGCCCGGCGTCCAGCCCGCTCTCCGGCGGGGCGACGGTCACCGGGGCGTCGTGCGGCCGGGTCACCGCGATCTGCACGGCGGTGGTGTTGCCGACGTACACCGGATCGGTGCCACTGATCGGCGAGCCCTGCTCGCTGATGTCGGACAGCGACTCGCTTTCGTACCACCGGCCCCATGAACCGTCCGGCTGCTTGGCGCGGATCCGCACGGTCGTCGCGTTCAGGTCGGTACCGGTCAGCGCCACCATGGAAAACGGTGTGGGTTGAGTGATCTCTCGGATGGTCTCGCCGCCACCGACGCCGGCCAACGGCTGCTGCACCAGCACGGTGTCCTCGGCGTGTACCCGGTCGTGCCGGTCGGGCAGTCCGTTGATGGCCAGCGGTGTCAGCACGACGGTCGCCGCGATGGCGGTGAAGAGGATCGTCGGTGCGGGACGACGCCGGGCGGACACATCGCGAATGTTACGTATGCGACCACTGGTGCCAGCGTTACGACACGGGCGAAATGTAACTATTGAGAAAGGAGCAATGGCTGAGTAAGAAGGGGCTTGTGGGAACGCAACGGCACCGCAGGGGGATACCCACCCTGCGGTGCCGTTTCTGTTGCAGGTCTGCCGGCGGTCAGCCGGCGGGGAGCGCGGCGGCCGCCTCGATCGCCGGGGCGGCGGCCACGGCCGGGGCCTGCGCCGCAGCCGCGCCCGCGTTCTGGATCGCCTGGGTGATACCGGGCACCACGATGCCCTTCAGCAGATCGACCGCCTGGCCCACACCCAGCTGATTGGCCGCGCTGGCCATGTCGCTGATGATGCCGCCGGAGGGTGCCGGCGCGGCGGGCAGCCCGGTCAACGGATCACCCAGGATCGGGTAGGTGCCGGCCGCCGGCGCCAGCGGGGAGGTGAGCGGGGACGTGGCCGGCAGGCCGATCCCACTGGGGGCGGTCAGCGCCGGGTCCAGGCCGATCTGGGGAGCTGTCAGGCCCGGGTTGGTCAGAGCGGGATCGGTCAGCGACGGCAGCGCCGCGGCCGGGTCGGCGCCGGGGGTGGTCAGACCTGGCATGGTCAGACCGGGCGTGGTCAGATCGGGGGTGGCCAGGCTCGGCGTGGTGAGGCCGGGGGTGGCCAGGCTCGGCGTGGTCAGACCGGGCGTGGCCAGGCTCGGGGTAGTGAGGCCGGGGGTGGTCAGACCGGGTGTGGTCAGACCGGGGGTGGCCAGGCTCGGCGTCGTCGTCAGGCCCGGCGTCGTGAGGGCGGGCGACAGCGGGCCGGCCTGCACCGGCTGGGCGCCGGCCGGGCTCAGGCCGGTCGGCAGCGGCGGCAGGGTGATGCCGAACTGCGACAGGCCTGCCTGCAGCGCGGACAGGATCTCGTTCGGCAGGTCGGTGACCACCGCCGCCTGGGTGAATTCCCGCTGCTCGGGTGCGGCGGTGGTGGAAGTCAGTTCGATGACGCCGATGACCGCGAACGGGCTGGCCACGGCTAGGGCGGCCACCGCGCTCATGGCTGTCGAGAACTTGCGTCGACGTTGGTTAGGCACGGGAGTCTCCTCTTTCTGATCTACGAACAGCGTCGGAATGTGTTCCGAAGCCGACGAAACCGATGCTACGAGTGAGGCTGCTGTTACTGGAGTGACGATGCGCAATCGTGAGCCAATCGCGACCCAGCGTGATTGCCGGGAAACGCACCCGAGACGGACATTTCTCGCGGTCATCCGAGTTGCGCGGCACGGTGGGCGCAGCCACGTCGGATAACCTTGGCCGTGATGTCCGCCGCCCGTTGTGACCTCTTCGTCGTCGGCTCCGGCTTCTTCGGTCTGACGATCGCCGAGCGGGTGGCCACCCAACTCGGCAAGCGCGTGCTCGTGGTCGAACGCCGTCCGCACATCGGCGGCAACGCCTACTCCGAGCCCGAGCCGCAAACCGGCATCGAGATCCACCGCTACGGCGCGCACCTGTTTCACACCTCGAACGCCCGGGTGTGGGACTACGTTCGCCAGTTCACCGACTTCACCGACTACCAGCACCGGGTCTTCGCGATGTACGACGGGCAGGCCTACCAGTTCCCGATGGGTCTGGGTCTGGTCGCTCAGTTCTTCGGCCGCTACTACAGCCCCGAGGAAGCCCGCGCGCTGATCGCTGAACAGGCTTCCGAGATCGACACCGCCGAGGCCCAGAATCTGGAGGAGAAGGCCATCTCGCTGATTGGCCGGCCGCTCTACGAGGCCTTCGTCAAGGGTTACACCGCCAAGCAGTGGCAGACCGATCCCAAGGAACTGCCCGCCTCGGTGATCAGCCGGCTGCCGGTGCGTTACACCTTCGACAACCGCTATTTCAACGACACCTACGAGGGCCTGCCCGTCGACGGCTACACCGCGTGGCTGGAGAACATGGCCGCCGACGACCGTATCGAGGTGCGCTTGGACACCGACTGGTTCGACGTGCGCGACGAGCTGCGGGCCGCCAGCCCGCAGGCCCCGATTGTCTATACCGGTCCGCTGGACCGCTATTTCGACTACGCCGAGGGCCGGCTGGGCTGGCGCACTTTGGATTTCGAGGTCGAGGTGTTGCCGACCGGTGATTTCCAGGGCACCCCGGTGATGAACTACAACGACCGCGACGTGCCCTACACCCGTATCCACGAGTTCCGTCACTTCCACCCCGAGCGCGACTACCCGCACGACAAGACCGTGATCATGCGGGAGTACTCGCGGTTCGCCGAGGCCGATGACGAGCCGTACTACCCGATCAACACCGACTCCGACCGGGCGGTGCTGGCCGCCTACCGGGCCCGCGCCAAAGCTGAAACGGCGACGGCGGGCGTGCTGTTCGGCGGCCGCCTGGGCACTTACCAATACCTGGACATGCATATGGCGATCGCCAGCGCGCTCGGCATGTACGACAACATCTTGGCGCCGCACCTGCGCGACGGTGCGCCGCTGACGAACGACGAAAGCGGCACAGCATGAGTGACATCCCGTCCGGACCGATCACAGCCGGCGAGTCCCGCGCGGTGAGCCTGCTGCAACGGATCATCCTGCCGCGCCCGGGCGAACCGCTGGACGTGCGCAAGCTCTACATCGAAGAGTCCGACACCAACGCCCGCAGGGCGCACGCCACCACCCGCACCACCCTGCAGATCGGCGCGGAGTCCGAGGTGTCCTTCGCCACCTACTTCAACGCCTTCCCGGCCAGCTACTGGCGGCGCTGGTCCACCCTGACCTCGGTGGTGCTGCGGGTGGAACTCACCGGCTCAGCCCGGGTCGACGTCTACCGGTCCAAGGCCACCGGCGCCCGGATCAGCGTCGGTGGCACCGAGATCATCAGCGACGGAAACGCCCCGGCCGCAGCCGAATTCGAAGTCGAACTGGCGCCGTTCGAGGATGGTGGGTGGATCTGGTTCGACATCACCACCGACACCAAGACCATCGTGCACAGCGCCGCCTGGTACGCCCCGGTGCCCGCGCCGGGCCGAGCCGACATCACCGTGGGCATCCCCACCTTCAACCGGCCAGAGGACTGCGTCAACGCGCTGAAAGCACTGACGTCGGACCCGCTGGTCGACCAGGTGATCGGCGCGGTGATCGTGGCCGACCAGGGCACCGACAAAGCCGCCGACCATCCCGGCTTCGCCGAGGCCGCTGCCGCGCTGAGTGGACGGCTGTCGGTGTACAACCAACCCAACCTCGGCGGTTCCGGCGGCTATAGCCGGGTAATGCTGGAGGCGCTGCGCAACACCGACTGCGAGCAGATCCTGTTCATGGATGACGACATCCGCATCGAGCCGGACTCCATCCTGCGGGCGCTGGCGCTCAACCGGTTCGCCAAGACCCCCACCCTCATCGGCGGGCAGATGCTCAACCTGCAGGAGCCGTCCCACCTGCACGTGATGGGCGAGATCGTCAACCGCGCCAACTTCATGTGGACCAACGCCCCGCACACCGAGTACGACCACGACTTCGCCAAATACCCCTTGGATGTCGCCAAGGCTCCGACCGGCGACGACGAGGACGTCCGCTCCAAGCTGCTGCACCGACGCATCGACGTCGACTACAACGGCTGGTGGATGTGCATGATCCCGCGCCGGGTCGCCGAGGAACTCGGCCAGCCGCTGCCACTGTTCATCAAGTGGGACGACGCCGACTACGGCCTGCGGGCCGGCGAGCACGGCTACCCGACCGTGACGATGCCGGGAATCGCGATCTGGCACATGGCCTGGAGCGACAAGGACGACGCCATCGACTGGCAGGCCTACTTCCACCTGCGTAACCGGTTGGTGGTTTCGGCGCTGCACTGGGACGCACCGGTGAAGGGCCTGATCAAGAGCTCGATGAAGGCCACCATCAAACACCTTCTGTGCCTTGAGTATTCGACGGTCGCCATCCAGAACAAAGCAATCGACGACTTCCTCGCCGGGCCCGATCACATCTTCTCGATCCTGGAGTCCGCCCTGCCCGACGTGCGCGCGCTGCGCCAGCAGTACCCCGACGCGGTGGTACTGCCCGGCGCGACGTCGCTGCCGGCGCCCAGCGGGCGGACCAAGGTGCACAAGCCGCCGGCGATGCTGCCGGTCATCGGAATCCGGCTGGCCCGCGGCCTCATCCACCAGCTGCGCGAGGCCGACCCTGCCCACCACGAGCGACCGCAGCTCAACGTCGCCACCCAGGACGCCCGCTGGTTCTTGCTGTGCAACGTCGACGGGGTGACGGTGACGACGGCCGACGGCCGCGGCGTGGTCTATCGGCAGCGTGACCGGGAGAAAATGCTCGACCTGCTCAAAACCTCGGTGCGCCAACACATCCGGTTGGCCCGCAAGTACGACCAGATGCGCCGGGTCTACCGGGAGGCGCTGCCGGAGCTGTCCAGCCCCCGCAAGTGGGAGACGGTGCTGCTGGACCAGGCTGCGATCAATGCCTGAGGCCGCCGAGCGCAGCGGTGAAGTCGCGGCCCTTGTCAGCGTGCAGTCGGCGCTGGGGGCGCCGGAGGTGGTCGGCGTCGCCCGCGGCATGTCGCACTTCGGTGAGCATGCGGCCGGCTGGATCGCGCTGTCGCTGCTCGGGGCGGCGGTCTCACCGCGCCGTCGGCGGGATTGGCTGCTGGTCGGTGTCGGGGCGGTGGCCGCGCACGGGGCCGCCATCGTCATCAAACTGGCGGTGCGCCGCCGCCGGCCGCACCACCCCGACATCGCGGTCAACGTCGGAACCCCCAGCGCGCTGAGCTTCCCGTCGGCGCACGCGACCTCCAGCACCGCCGCCGCTATGCTGCTGTGCCGGGCCACCCGGTCGCCGCTCCCACTGCTGGCGGTGCCGCTGATGGCGCTGTCGCGGCTGGTGCTCGGCGTGCACTACCCGACCGACGTGCTCGCAGGGATGGCCGTGGGTGCAGCGGTTGCCGGGACCACCGCCCGTCTCGGTGGCAAGAAGGGAAGCGAATGACCATGAGCAAGACAGCGGTCACCGGCCCGCCGAGCAACCTGCTCACCGGCATCGTGAAGGCCGTCCGGCCCCGGCAGTGGGTGAAGAACCTGCTGGTGTTCGCCGCCCCGCTGGCAGCACTGGGCGGTGGCGCCCACTTCGGTTACGACGTGCTCTACAAGGTGGCCATCGCGTTCGTGGTGTTCTGCATGGCCGCCTCCTCGATCTACCTGGTCAACGACGCCCGCGACGTCGAGGCCGACCGCGAGCATCCGACCAAACAGTTCCGGCCGATCGCCGCGGGCGTGCTGCCGGTCGGAATGGCCTACGGGATCGCCGCCGGGCTGGCGGTGGTGAGCCTGGCCATCTCGTGGTGGGTCACCCCGCACCTCGCGGTGGTGATGGCGGTCTACCTGGTGATCCAACTGGCGTACTGCTTCGGGCTCAAGCACCAGGCGGTGCTGGACATCTGCATCCTGTCGTCGGGCTTCCTGATCCGGGCCATCGCCGGTGGAGTCGCCGGCGGAATCCCGTTGTCGCAGTGGTTCCTGCTGGTGATGGCCTTCGGGTCGCTGTTCATGGCCGCCGGCAAGCGCTACGCCGAACTGCAACTCGCCGAGCGCACCGGCGCCAAGATCCGCAAGTCGCTGGAGAGCTACACCAGCACCTATCTGACCTTCGTCTGGACACTCTCGGCGACCGCCGTCGTGCTCTGCTACGGGTTGTGGGCGTTCGAACGTGACGGCAACACCGGGTCGTGGTTCGTCATCTCGATGATCCCGTTCACCGTCGCCATCCTGCGCTACGCGGTCGACGTCGACGGCGGTATGGCCGGGGAGCCGGAGGAGATCGCGCTGCGCGACCGCGTCCTGCAACTGCTGGCCCTGGCCTGGATCGGAACCGTCATTGCCGCCGCCCTTCTCAGTTAGACGGCCCGCCTTCCGGTTCACCCCGCTGACCCGGCTCAGCCTCTGGGTGACCGTCGCGGTGGTGTCGGCGTTGTGGGCCTGGGGCGTCTGGGAGCGCCGCTGGATCGCCGACGACGGCCTGATCGTGCTGCGCACCATCCGTAACCTGCTGGCCGGCAACGGCCCGGTGTTCAACGCCGGCGAACGGGTCGAGTCCAACACTTCCACCGCCTGGACCTACTTGGTTTACGCCGGCAGCCTGCTGGGCGGGCCACTGCGGCTGGAGTACGTGGCGCTGGCGCTCGCGCTACTGCTCAGCGTGGCCGGCGTGGCGATGGTCATGCTGGGCACCGCCCGGCTGTGGGCTCCCACGCTGGGCGGTCGGCGGGCGCTGATCCTGCCGGCCGGGGTGCTGGTCTACATCGCGGTACCGCCGGCTCGTGACTTCGCCACCTCCGGCTTGGAGAACGGGCTGGTGACGGCCTGGCTGGGCGGGCTGTGGTGGATGATGGTCTGCTGGGCGCAATCGCCGGCTCCACGCGCAAGGTTCCTCGCCTCATGCGCGTTCGTCGCCGGGTTGAGCGTGCTGGTCCGTCCGGAGTTGGCGCTGATCGGCGGGGTGGCGCTGCTGATGATGCTGGTCGCCGAACCCGGCTGGGGCCGGCGGGCACTGATCGTCGTCGTCGGCGGTCTGCTGCCGGTGGCCTACCAGATCTTCCGGATGGGCTACTACGCCCTGCTGGTCCCACAGACGGCGCTGGCCAAGGACGCCTCCGGCAGCAAGTGGGGCCAGGGAATGATCTATCTGCAGAACCTGACCGGTCCCTACGCGTTGTGGCTACCGGCGGTGCTGCTGGTCGGGCTGGCCGCGGTGCTGCTGGCCGCGCGGACCCGGTCCTCGCCGATGCCGAGCGCCAGCGAGGCGAGCAATTGGGCGCCAGTCGCGACAGGGCCGCGGCGGGGTCTGGCCGAGCGGGTGCAGAGCCCGGCGGCGGTGGTCGCGTTCATGGTTCTCAGCGGCGCGGTGCAGGCCCTGTACTGGATTCGTCAGGGCGGCGATTTCATGCACGGCCGGGTTTTGCTGGCGCCGCTGTTCTGCATGCTTGCCCCGATCGCGGTGATTCCCGTCATCGTCCCGGCCGGGCGGTGGTTCACCCGTCCGGAGAGCTGGGAGCGGGCCGACATCTTGCGTGCCGCGACCGCCGGTCTGTGGCTGGCGGTGGCCGGCTGGGCGCTGTGGGCCGCCAACTCCCCCGGCATGGGGCGTGACGCCACTCGGGTGACCTACAGCGGGATCGTCGACGAACGGCGGTTCTACTCCCAGGCCACCGGCCACGCCCACCCGCTGACCGCCGCGGACTACCTCGACTATCCGCGCATGCGGGCGGTGCTGGTGGCGATCAACAACACCCCCGACGGCGCGCTGCTGCTGCCGTCGGGCAACTGGGACGTCTGGGATGTGGTTCCGCAGAAGCCCCCGACCGGGCCACCGCCGCCAGGAATGTCGGAAGCGGAATGGCGTCGCCAGAATGCCTCCCACACAGTTTTTTTCACCAATCTCGGCATGCTGGGCATGAACGTCGGATTGAACACCCGGGTGATCGACCAGATCGGTCTGGCCAACCCGATCGCCGCACACACCGCCCGCCTGGAAGACGGCCGCATCGGGCACGACAAGAACCTGTTCCCGGACTGGGCGGTCGCCGAGGGGCCGTGGCTCAAGGAACGGCCATGGATTCCCGAGTACCTCGACGAGGGCTGGATCGAGGAGGCCGGGGTCGCGCTGGGCTGCCCGGACACCGTGGAGATGCTTGAGTCCATCCGCGATCCGATGACCCGGCCGCGGTTCATCGGCAACATCAACCGGGCACTGGAGTTCACCCGTTACCGGCTCGACCGGGTGCCCCGCTACGAGCTGTTGCGCTGCGGGCTGCCCGAGCCGCTGAAGGAGAAGCCGCCCTACGCCGGGCTGCCCGCCACCGGTCCGTAGCAGGCTCGGGCTGGAGTTAGCTGCGCCGGTCCCGCCGCCGGCGACGATTCAAGCGCGACGGCTCATTTGTGGTTCACTACCGAGGCGCCGCGGTGTGTGGGTCAGTCCGCACGCGGCGCGGAAATCAACCGACACGAGGACGGGTAGCTGCATGAGGTTCGTTGAGAAGGCGCGGGGCACCTGGATGCGTCGTGTGAGCGTCGTCGCGGGCGTCGCGGCGATGCTGCCGGGACTGATCGGCGTTACCGGCGGCTCGGCGACGGCGTCGGCGTTCTCCCGGCCCGGTCTGCCGGTGGAGTACCTGGACGTCCCCTCGCCCGCGATGGGCCGCAACATCCGGGTCCAGTTCCAGAGCGGTGGCGCCAACTCCCCGGCGGTCTACATGCTCGATGGACTGCGCGCGCAGGAGGATTTCAGCGGGTGGGACATCAATACCCCGGCCTTCGAGTGGTACGTGGACTCCGGCCTGTCGATGGTCATGCCGGTCGGCGGGCAGTCCAGCTTCTACAGCGACTGGTACCAGCCGGCGTGCGGCAAGGCCGGCTGTACCACCTATAAGTGGGAGACCTTCCTCACCAGTGAGCTGCCCGGCTGGTTGGCGGCCAACCGTCAGGTCAAGCCCACCGGCAGCGCGGCGGTCGGCCTGTCGATGGCAGGTTCGGCGGCGCTGACACTGGCGATCTGGCACCCGCAGCAGTTCACCTACGCGGCGGCGCTGTCGGGCTTCCTGAACCTCTCCGAGGGCTGGTGGCCGAAGTTGGTCGGCCTGGCCATGGGCGACGCCGGCGGCTTCGATGCCAAGGACATGTGGGGTCCGGCCGGCAACGCCACCTGGAAGCGCAACGATCCGATGGTCAACATCGGCCGGCTGGTCGCCAACAGCACCCGGGTCTGGGTGTATTGCGGCGACGGCAAGCAGTCCGACCTCGATGCCGGCGCCAGCGCGGGCAACCTGCTCAATGCAAAGTTCCTGGAAGGGTTCACGCTGCGGACCAACAAGACCTTCCGCGACAACTACCTGGCGGCCGGCGGTCGCAACGGCGTGTTCAACTTCCCCGCCAACGGCACCCACAGCTGGGGGTACTGGGGTCAGCAGGTTCAGCAGATGAAGCCCGACATTCAGCGGGTGCTGGGCGCCACGCCCCAGCCGTCCCCGCCCCCTCCGGGCGCCGCGCCGGCGGCTGCGGCCGAGCCGGCCGCGGCGGAAGCCCCGGCCCCGGGTAACTGACGCGCGCCAATCCCGAAGCTGCTGCATGGGCGGTGTGATTCACTACTCGAAACACTCGACGTGAGGTGGAAATGAGCAGTCTGGTCAAGCTGTTTCGCGTTGTCAGTGCTGCCGCCGTGGCCGCGGGTTTGTGGGGCGCGACGGCGTCGGTGGCCCCAACCGCTCCCAGCGCGACGGCCGCGGGCCCCGAGTTCCTGATGGTTCCGTCGGCGGCGATGGGCCGCGACATTCCGGTGGCCTTCCAGGGCGGCGGCCCGCACGCGGTGGTCCTGCTGGACGCGTTCAACGCCGCTCCCGACGTCAGCAACTGGGTCAAGGTGGGCAACGCGATGGGCGCCCTCGCCGGCAGCGGGCTGTCGGTGGCCGCCCCGGCCGGCGGTGCGTACAGCATGTACACCAACTGGGAGGCCGACGGCGCCAAGCAGTGGGAAACCTTCCTCGCTGACGAGCTGCCCAATTGGTTGGCCGCCAACAAGGGTGTGGCTCCCGGCGGGAACGCCATCGTCGGGGCGTCGCAGGGTGGGACCGCCGCGGTCACCATGGCGGCTTTCCACCCGAACCGCTATGGCTACGCCGGTTCGCTGTCGGGCTTCCTCAACCCATCCGATACCGCCACCAACGGCGTGATCTCCACCGCCATCAACAGCGGCGGCGGCAATATCAACGCCATGTGGGGCGCCCCGCAACTGGGTCGCTGGAAGTTCCGCGACCCCAACGTCCACGTCAACCTGCTGGTGCAGAACAACACCCGGCTGTGGGTGTTCAGCCCGTTGGCCGCCGCCTGCGGCGACCCGGCCGCCATGGGCGGAGGTGACTGCAGCGTGGCGCAGGGCAGCAACCGCATCTTCTACGCGCACTACCGCTCTCAGGGCGGGCGCAACGGCCACTTCGACATCACCGGCGGCGGCGGAAGCGACTGGGGAAGCTGGGCCGGGCAACTGGGGGCCATGGCTGGAGATATCGCTGCGACGCTCGGCTAGGTCCGTCGCGGGCCAGCCGAATCAGCGGTCTGCGAGCAGCGTCGAGCACTTCCGGCGAGCCGGTACTGTGGACAGCGTGCATCGACCGGACAGCGCAGCGCCCAGCAAACGCATGCGGCCGCTGGGTCTGGCACCGAACCGGCTTCTGTTGGCCGGTTTCATGGCGCCCGCCGCCTGGCTGTTGACCGGTTGTTCGTCCGGCGGCGGTGACATCATCAGCAGCGTGGCGCTGCCGTCCCAGCAGTCCACCCAGGCCACCGAGGCCGCCGGGCTGGACGTTGGCGCGTCGGCGGATCGGCTCGCCGGCAAGCCGAGCCTGACGCCCGGGCAGCGCACCTACCTCGACGGACTACTGGCGGCCGGCGTGCGGCCGTCCAACGATCTGCGGGCGCTGAGCATCGGCGCCTACGTCTGCCAGGCGCGTGCCGCCGGCCAGAGCGATCAGGTGGTGCGCGACGCCGTGGCACCGATGGTGCGCAGCGATCTCGCCGACTCGACGGCCTCCACTCCCGCGGTTGGCTACCTCAATGTCGATGACGCCATCGGGCAGTACATCGGCGTGGCCCAGCAACGACTCTGCTAAGCGATGACCCGAAACAACCCCGGCAATACCCCCCGCAACACACCCGGCAGGAACAACACCGGGAAGTCGTTCGGCGGTAAGCCAAGCTCGAAGCGCAAGACCAAGACCGATCCGAAACGGCGTCGTCGGCACCGTATCCTGGCGCTGGTCGCCGCGGGTGCGGTCGCCCTGATGGTCGGTCTGGTCGCTGCAATCATCGTGATCATGGTGCGCCGGCCCGGTCCGCCGCCGACCGCCACTCCGCCGAGCGCCATTCCACCGACCAGCGTCGCCCCGGGCAAGAAGCCCAGGCCCGCCTCGCAGGACGCCAGTTGCCCCGACGTGCAGATGGTCGTCATCCCGGGCACCTGGGAGTCGTCGCCCACCGACGATCCGCTCAATCCGGGCCAGTTCCCGATCGCCCTGCTGCTCAACGTGAGCCGGCCGATCCAGCAGCAGGTCGGCCCGGACCGGGTGCAGGTCTACACCGTTCCCTATACCGCGCAGTTCCATAACCCGCTGTCGGCCGACAAGCAGATGTCCTACAACGACAGCCGCACCGAGGGCACCCAGGCGACGGTGCGCGCTATGACCGAGATGAACAACCGCTGCCCGCTGACCAGTTACGTGGTCGTCGGCTTCTCGCAGGGCGCGGTGATCGCCGGCGATCTGGCCAGCGACATCGGCAACGGACGCGGCCCGGTCGATGAGGACCTGGTGCTCGGGGTCACCTTGATCGCCGACGGCCGCCGTCAGCCCGGCGTCGGCCAGGACGTCGGCCCCGCGGCACCCGGCCAGGGCGCCGAGGTCACCTTGAAGGAACTGCCGGCACTGTCCAGCCTCGGACTGACCATGAGCGGCGAGCGGCCGGGCGGATTCGGCGCGCTGAACAATCGCACCAATCAGATCTGCGCCCCCGGTGATCTGATCTGCTCGGCGCCCCAGTCGGCGTTCAACATCGGCAACCTGCCCCGCACTCTGGAGGTACTGACCAGCGGCGCCGGCCAGCCGATCCACGCCATGTACGCCACTCCGCAGTTCTGGAACGTCGACGGGCAGCCGGCCACGGTGTGGGCACTGAACTGGGCTCGCGGTCTGATCGAGAACGCACCGCGTCCGCCGCACAGCTGACGGCGCGGTGATTTGGTTCCGGTCGGCCGAACCCCTAAACTTAAGAAAAAAATAAGACCAGATGAAGTGGCCGGAATGGCGGTATCCGACGTTCCGGTCCGGTCCGACTGCGACCGCCCGATTATCGGTACCATCTGTGGGGCTTAGGCGGGCCGAGAAGGTTCGCCACCGGCCCCAATGCGTTCTGACAGGAGAGTGGTATGCCGTTCCATAACCCGTTCATCAAGGACGGACGGATCACCTTCCCCGAGGGCGCCAGTCTGGTCAAGCACGTCGAGCGGTGGGCCAAGGTCCGCGGCGACAAGCCCGCGTACCGGTTCCTGGATTTCTCCACTGAACGCGACGGAGTCGTCCGCGAACTGCGCTGGAATGAATTCGGCGCCCGCAACCGCGCCCTGGGCGCCCGCCTGCAGCAGGTCACCGAGCCCGGCGACCGGGTGGCGATCCTGTGCCCGCAGAACCTGGAGTATCTCGTCGCCTTCTTCGGCACCCTGTACTCCGGCCGGATCGCGGTGCCGCTGTTCGACCCGTCCGAGCCCGGACACGTCGGCCGGCTGCATGCCGTCCTGGACGACTGCCAACCGTCGGCGATCCTGACCACCACCGAGGCCGCCGAGGGTGTCCGCAAGTTCTTCCGCTCCCGGCCGGCCAAGGAGCGTCCACGCGTCATCGCCGTCGACGCGATTCCCGATGAGGTCGGCGCGACGTGGGAGATCCCCGATGCGGTCAACGAGGAGACCATCGCCTACCTGCAGTACACCTCCGGGTCGACCCGTATTCCGACCGGTGTGCAGATCACCCACCTGAACCTGGCCACCAACGTCGTTCAGGTCATCGAGGCCCTCGAAGGCGAGGAAGCCGACCGGGGAGTGTCCTGGCTGCCGTTCTTCCACGACATGGGTCTGG
>NZ_JBIIOV010000226.1:0-4170 GCF_044342925.1 Mycobacterium sp.
CCGTCCGGGAAGATCGCCGACCGCACCGATGCGGCGGATTTTGGCAGTTGATGCCAGCTGTCGGAGGGTGCAGATTCACAGGAAACACCTCGGTTTCAATTTGGTTTTCTGCTTGCGCTGCGCCCCCGGATCGTGTGTATAGTTGGCATCGCTCGGCTTAGGTCGAGCGTGCATCAGCCCGACCCCCCGGGGCTGATACACGACGACCCTCGCCTCCTCCCCCCCTGGCGAGGGTCGTCCCTTTTGTGGGGAAAGTTTGCTGGCCGCGGCTTTGATGCCCGCCGCGGACCGTCCATCCCCAGGCTGACTTCCATGCACATGCCCGGATTCTGCGGCTGGCGCATGGACATCGTTCTGCGACACGGTGTGTCGCGTGACATATGCCACACCGATCGTTCTTCTGGTGCTCGGCGATCCCGAGCTGTCCGCCGCTGCCGACCGGGTCGTCGCGGCCGTCGGCGCCCGCGCGGCCCGAGTGGTCACCCCGAGCCGCCGTGGCTGGCTCGGTGCCGACGCCATCGTGCTCGACGAAGCGGGTGCCCGTCGGTGCGTCCACGAGGGACTGCCTCGGCGCGATGGCGTGCTACTGGTCGGCGCTCAGCCGCCGTCGGCCGAGATATGGACTGCCGCAGTGGATGTCGGCGCACAGCAGGTGTGCGTACTGCCGTCCCAGGACGCCGAATTGATGCAACACCTTGCCGATGCAGTCGAAGCGGGATCGTCGGAACGCGGCGGTCGTGTGATCGCCGTCACCGCCGGCCGCGGCGGTGGCGGCGCCTCGGTTCTCTCCGCAGCGCTGGCCTTGTCGGCCGGTGAGGCGCTGCTCATCGACGTCGACCACTGTGGCGGCGGGCTGGATCTGCTGCTGGGTGGCGAGTCGCTACCCGGCCTGCGCTGGCCCGACGTGCGGGTGCACAGCGGGCGGCTCGGCTGGACGGCGGTCCGCGATGTGCTCCCGCGGCGCGACGGAGTCAGCATGCTGTCGGCCACCCGCGTATTCCACGAGATCGATCCTGGTGCCGTGGCGGCGGTAACGGACGCGGGCCGGCGCGGCGGGGTGACCGTGGTCTGCGACATTCCCCGGCACATCAGTCCGGCTGCGGAGTGTGCGCTGCAGCACGCCGACCTGGTCGTCGTGGTGACGACCTGTGACGTGCGCGGTGTCGCCGCCACCGCGGCGACCGTGACGGCACTGGCCACCGTCAACCCGGCTCTGGGCCTTGTGGTGCGCGGTCCCTCGCCCGGCGGCCTGCGCGCCCGGGAAGTCGCCGCCGCGGCGGGTGTGCCGCTGCTGGCTGCGATGCGTCCCGAGCCGCTCCTGGCCCAGCGGCTCGAACAGAGCGGGCTGCGACTTCGCCGACGTTCACCACTGACCCTGGCGGCCCGCAGAGTTCTTAATGCCCTGCATCGCACCGACGCCGGGCGGGCGGCGTGAACGCGCCGCTGATCCAGCGCGTGCGGGAGCGGCTCGCGGCGGAGTCGGCGCCGCTGCGGCCCACGGTCCTGGCCGCCGCGATCAGGGCGGAGTCCGGCGGCGTCCTCAGCGATGGTGAAGTGCTCAGCACTCTTCGGGCCATCGAGACCGAATTGACCGGCGCCGGAATTCTCGAGCCGATACTGCGGGCAGAGGGGACCACCGACGTCCTGGTCACCGGACCCGCCGATGTCTGGGTCGATGACGGAAATGGACTGCGGCGCTGCGATATTCGCTTCCCCGATGAAGCGTCCGTCCGGCGGCTCGCCCAGCGGCTCGCCGCGGCGGCCGGTCGCCGGCTCGATGACGCCCAACCGTGGGTGGACGGTCAGCTGACCGGCGTGGGCAACGGCCGGTTCACGGTTCGCCTGCATGCCGTGCTGCCACCGATCGCCGCCGCAGGCACCTGCCTTTCGCTGCGCGTACTGCGACCCGCCGTCCACGACCTGGTCGCACTGATGGCTGCCGGTGCTATCGACCCGCCCGCCGGCCGGCTGCTGCGCGACATCATCGCCGCGCGGTTGGCCTTCCTGGTCTCCGGCGGTACCGGCGCCGGCAAGACCACCGTGCTGGCCGCCGCGCTGGGCGCGGTCGGCCCGGGGGAACGCATTGTGTGCGTGGAGGACGCACCGGAACTGGCGCCGCCGCACCCGCATCTGGTCCGGCTGGTGGCCCGCAACGCCAACATCGAGGGCGTCGGCGAGATCACCCAGCGCCAGCTGGTTCGCCAGGCGCTGCGCATGCGACCGGATCGCATCGTCGTCGGAGAAGTCCGGGGAGCCGAAGTGGTGGATCTGCTTGCTGCGCTCAACACCGGTCATGACGGCGGCAGCGGCACCGTGCACGCCAACAGCCCTGCCGAGGTGCCGGCGCGGTTGGAGGCGCTCGCCGCGCTCGGCGGCCTCGACCGCGCGGCGCTGCACAGTCAACTGGCCGCCGCGGTACGGGTGGTGGTGCACGTCAACCGGGATTGCAGCGGGCGTCGCCGGCTGACCGAGATCGCGCTGCTTCGTCGCGACGCTGCCGGCTACTGCTTCACCGTGCCAGCCTGGCGGGCCGACGGCGGGCCCGCCGAGGCCGCCGAAGACCTGCGGCGGCTGATCGAACAGCGGTGCGCGTCATGAGCGGAATCTCCCTTGCCGCAGGGCTATTGGCTCTGGCCGTGTTGGTGGCGCCGGGCGGTCCACACGGCCGGATCGCGATACCGGTGCGGCATCGCTGCTCCCGGCGGGCACTCGCGACGGGTTCTCTCGCTGTGCTTGCGGCTGCGACCGCGGTGTCGGTGCCGGCCCCGGCTCTGGTTGCCGGTGTGGTCGCAGCAGCGGCCGTCGTGGGCCGCATCCGCCGCCGGCGACGGATGCGCCTGCGGCTGCGGGAGGGCCGGGCTCTGGCAGCGGCACTGGAACTACTGACCGGTGAGCTGCGGGTGGGGGCACATCCCATCGCCGCCTTCGCCGTTGCTGCATCGGAATCGGTTGGTGGGGTGGGTGACTCGCTGCGTGCCGTCGCCAGTCGCGCGCAACTCGGTGCGGATGTGGCAGACGGTATCCGGGCGGCGGCGGGTGCTTCGCCGGTGCCGCAGTACTGGAACCGGCTCGCCGTGTGCTGGGATCTGGCGGCCGAACACGGTCTGCCGATGTCGGTTCTGATGCGGACCGCCCACCGCGACATCGTGGACCGGCAGCGGTTCGCCGATCGCACCCATGCGGCGCTGGCCGGCGCACGAGCCACCGCCGCCATCCTGGCCGCCCTGCCGTTGCTGGGCGTGCTGTTCGGTCAGCTCATCGGAGCCGAACCGCTGCGTTTCCTGCTCGGCGGGGGGCTGGGCGGGGCACTGCTGATCATTGGTGTCACCTTCATCTGCGCCGGGGTGGCCTGGGCAGACCGCATCATCGATCGGCTCATGGCATGAGCGCCGCCGCGTTGCTGCTGGCGGCCGCACTGATCGTCGGTGCCGGTCCGGCCGGTGCGCGGTTGCGTGCCGGTGCGGCGGCCCCCCGCCGGCGGGAGGCCCGCGGCCGCGTGCGGCCTGGTGACCCGTTCGCCGCGGCATCGGCGCTGGACGTGCTGTCGGTATGCCTGTCGGGCGGAATGACGGTGCCGGCCGCGGCCCGCGCCACCGCCGGCTCCGCTACACCGGCGCTGGGTGCGCTGCTGAGCCGCGCCGCGGATCTGCTCGCACTGGGCGCCGACCCCGACTCGGCCTGGCGGGTGCACCCGAGTGACGACGACGCGTGCGCGGCACTGGCCCGTCTGGCCCGGCGGTCGGCGTCCTCCGGCAGTGCGCTGGCTGGCGGAGCCGCCGATCTGGCGGAGCAGTCGCGTCAGGACGCCATCCACCTCGCCGCGGCCGCCGCCGAGCGGGCCGGGGTCCACATCGCCGGCCCACTCGGCCTGTGCTTCCTGCCGGCCTTCGTCTGCCTGGGTATCGTCCCGGTCGTGGCGGGCCTGGCCGGAAAGATCTTCGGGGCCGGGCTGCTGTGACCGGAACCGAAGTCGAAATTCACATCGGAGAAGGGAAAAGCAATGCTGCACAATGCGATCCGCCAGATCAATGTCCGGCTGACGACCGTCGTCGCCGACGAGGCGGGCATGTCGACCGTCGAGTACGCCATCGGGACGATCGCCGCGGCGGCGTTCGGCGCCGTCCTCTACAGCGTCGTCACCGGGGACTCGATCGTCGGTGCACTGACCAC
>NZ_JBIIOV010000019.1:0-29389 GCF_044342925.1 Mycobacterium sp.
TACAAGTACTTCCCGGACACCGCGCCGGTGCCCGAGGGTGTTTCGGTCAACATCCGGGGGCGGTCCTACAAGATCGCCGCCAATGTCGATATGCAGCCGGATGCCCAGGGCGTGGTCTTCGCGCAAGGGTCGCGGTTCGGTGGACACACGCTGTTCATCAAAGACGGCCGGCTGCACTACGTGTACAACTTCCTGGGTATCAAGCCGGAGCAGGACTTCGTGTCCCCGCCGCTGAGCCCGGGCAAGCACACCCTGGGTATGGAGTTCAAACGGGAACGCGCCGGCCAGTACGGCGAATCGCTGGGCACCACCACGCTGTACGTGGACGGCAAAGAGGTGGCCAAGGGACCCATGAAGGCACAGATCGGTAAGTTCACGCTCGCCGGCGACGGCCTGACCGTGGGCTACGACAGCGCCGACAACGTCTCCCAGCAGTACAAGAACCCGGGCAAGTTCACCGGCGGCACCATCCAGGGTGTCACGTTCGACGTCAGCGACAAGGCCTACGTCGATCTCCAACGAGACGCCGCCGCGGCGTTCAACACGGATTGACGGGTCCGACATTGGCTTCCAGCGAATTAGCTGACGAGTTTGTTTCGTCTATGCCGGAGTCCTAGTGAGCTTCAGGGCGGCCCGCGATCTCCATCCCGAGCCGCCCTGATCCACGGCCTGATCTGGGGAAAACTCAATCAGCGGCTTCTCGACGCGGCAGACGACCTGTTCATCGAAACCGGCTACTTCGCCACCAACTTGGCCGACATCACCTCCCGGGCGAGCGTGACCACCGGGGCGTTTTACCACCACTTCGCCTCCAAGGAAGCCACCACACTGCGTGATTCGATCGCGGCGGTGGTTCCATCGCCTCGTCGGGCAGGCGCAGCGACGGGACGGGGTCGGTGGACAGCCGGCCGGTGTACGCGGGGCCGATCGACGGCGACCGGTACTTGACGTGCGGCATGTGTTGTCCTCCTGAGTGCTACAGACGAGCGATCGCGCCACGAATGTGGGAGAGAATCCGGGAGGCCGACGTCGGCACCAGCGCCGGTCCCGGGTCGGCGGCGGAGGCGTTGGCCGCCCGGGCGTGGACGAACGCGGCCATGGCAGCGGCCTCCCCAGCGGGCAGGCCGGCGGCCAGCAGCGCGCCGATGACCCCGGATAGCACGTCGCCGGAGCCGGCGGTGGCCGCCCACGACCCGCCGGCCGGGTTGAGGTAGGTGAGTCCTGTTGCTGCACCGGGATCGGCGATGACGGTGACGTTACCCTTGAGTAGCACTGTGGCACCGAGCGATTCGGCCAGCCGGCGGGCGGCGTGCACCCGGTCGTCACCGGCCGATCCCCGATCTGATGTCGCCGGCAAGCCGGCTCCGGCCGCAATTCGTTGGTACTCCCCGGCGTGCGGGGTCAGCACGGTGGGCGCCGTCCGGCCGGACACCAGGTGCGGGTGCGCGGCGAGCAGGGTCAGTCCGTCGGCGTCGACGATGACGGGCAGGTCGGTGCCCAGCGCGAACGTCAGGTGCGCCAACGCCGCGTCGCCGGTACCCAGACCGGGCCCGACGCACCAGGCCTGCACCCGCCCGGCCTCCGGCGCGCTCGGCGCGGCGACCACCTCCGGCCAGTGCGAGAGCACTTCGGCAGCGGCGGCGCCGGCGTAGCGGACCATGCCCGAGGTGGCGGCGACGGCCGCACCGGTGCACAGGATCGCCGCGCCGGGGTAGGTGGCGGAGCCGGCCAGGATGCCGACGACGCCCTGGGTGTACTTGTCGTCGTGCGGGCCGGGCACCGGCCAGCGGGCTTTGACGTCGGCGGCATCCAGTCCGACCAGTTCGGTGTCGGGCAGGTCCAGACCGATGTCGACCAGTTGCACCCGGCCGCAGTCGGCGAGCGCGTGCACCGGCTTGAGCCCGCCGAAGGTGACGGTGAGCGCGGCCCTGACCGCGGGACCTGTGACCGCGCCGGTCTGTACGTCGATGCCGCTGGGGATGTCCACGGCGACCACCGGAATCCCGGCGGCGTCAACGGCGGCGAACACCTGTGCGGCAGCCGGACGCAGCGGCCCTTTGCCGGAGATCCCGACCACCCCGTCGAGTACCAGATCGGTGCCCACCGGCACGGTGTCGACCACCCGGCCGCCGGCGGCGCGGAACGCCGTCAGCGCGGCAGGGTGGGTGCGGGCGGGGTTGAGCAGGACCGCCGAGGCGGCGGCTCCGCGACGGCGCAGCAACGTGACCGCCCACAGCGCATCTCCGCCGTTGTCACCGGAACCCACCACCGCGCATACCGTCCGCCCGGCGACGCCGCCGGTGCGCCGGCGCAGTTCGGCGCCGACGGCGCTGGCCAGGCCTCCCGCCGCGCGGCGCATAAGAGCGCCGTCGGGCAGGTCTGCCAGCAACGGGGCCTCGGCGGCCCGGATCTGTTCGGCGGTGAAGTAGTGCCGCATGGCGTCGTTATTCGACGGTGACGGATTTGGCGAGGTTGCGCGGCTTGTCGACGTCGTAGCCACGGGCCCGTGCGACCTCCGCGGCGAACACCTGCAGCGGAACGGTCGACAGCAGTGGCTGGTAAAGCGTTGACACGGCGGGGATTTCGATCATGTGATCGGCGTAGGGCCGAACGGTGTCGTCGCCCTCCTCGGCGATCACGATGGTCACCGCCCCGCGGGCCTGGATCTCCCGGATGTTGGACAGCAGCTTGGCGTGCAGCATCGCGGCGTTCTTCGGCGAGGGCATCACCACGATCACCGGTACGCCTTCTTCGATCAGCGCGATCGGGCCGTGCTTGAGCTCGCCGGCGGCGAAGCCCTCGGCGTGCATGTAGGCCAGTTCCTTGAGCTTCAGCGCACCTTCCAGCGCCACCGGGTAGCCCACGTGGCGACCCAGGAACAGCACCGTCGGCGAGTCGGCGAAACGCCGGCCCAGTTCAGCCACGACGTCGAGGTGGTCGAGCACCTGGGCCACGAGGTCGGGCATGGCCTCCAGTTCGTGGTACTCCCGGGCGACCTCGTCGGGGTATTTGGTACCGCGGGCCTGCGCGAGCGCCAGGCCGACGAGGTAGTTCGCGGCGACCTGGGCCAGGAAGGTCTTGGTGGCCGCGACACCGATCTCCGGTCCGGCGCGGGTGTAGAGCACCGCGTCGGCCTCCCGGGGAATCTGGCTGCCGTTGGTGTTACAGATGGCCAGCACCTTGGCCTTCTGAGTCTTGGCGTGCCGCACCGCCTCCAGAGTGTCGGCCGTCTCGCCGGACTGCGAGATGGCGATCACCAGAGTGCCGCGGTCCAGCACCGGGTCGCGATAACGGAATTCACTGGCCAGCTCGACCTCCACCGGCACCCGAGTCCAGTGCTCGATGGCGTACTTGGCCAGAAGACCGGCGTGATAGGCGGTGCCGCAGGCGACGATGAACACTTTGTCCACCTCGCGCAGTTCCTGATCCGACAGGCGCTGCTCGTCGAGCACGATGCGGCCGTCGGCGAAATGGCCGAGCAGGGTGTCGGAGACCGCGGTCGGCTGCTCGGCGATCTCCTTGAGCATGAAGTAGTCGTAGCCGCCCTTCTCGGCGGCCGACAGGTCCCAATCGATGTGGAATACGCGGGCGTTGGCGGCGTCGTCGTTGCCGTGGAAGTCGATGATGCGGTAGCCGTCGGCGGTGATCACCACTGCCTGGTCTTGACCGAGTTCGACTGCGTCGCGGGTGAATTCGATGAACGCCGCGACGTCAGAGCCGAGGAACATCTCACCGTCGCCGATGCCGACCACCAGCGGGGTCGAGCGCCGGGCAGCCACGATGGTGCCCGGGTCGGCGGCGTGGGCGAAGACCAAGGTGAAGTGGCCTTCCAGGCGGCGCAGCACGGCCAGCGCGGAGGCCTCGAAATCGCCGGCGGTGGCGCCCTCGCGGTAGGCGCGGGCGACCATGTGCACTGCCACCTCGGAGTCGGTGTCGCTGGCGAACTCGACGCCGACGGCCTCCATCTCGGCGCGCAGCGCGGCGAAGTTCTCGATAATGCCGTTGTGCACTATCGCGAACTCGCCGGCGGCGTCGCGGTGCGGGTGGGCGTTGCGGTCGGTGGGCCGGCCGTGGGTGGCCCAGCGGGTGTGGCCGATGCCGGCGCTGCCGCCGAGCGCGGCCGCATCGGTCTCGGCGAGCGCGGCCTCGAGGTTGCTCAGCCGCCCGGCCCGGCGGCGGACAGTGAGCCCGCCGCTGCCGTCGAGAAGGGCCAGCCCCGCCGAGTCGTAGCCGCGATACTCCATCCGGCGCAGGGCGTCGATGACGACGTCACAGGCGGGTCGGTGTCCGACGTAAGCCACGATCCCGCACATGGTCTACCAGGGTAGTCGAGCCCGCAGGGGAGGTTCTGTCCGCTACGGTCAACGCATGGCCCGTAAGCGCCCGTTGTTCAGTGCACTGACGCGTCCCGGACCGCACCAGGTTCTTCGCGGTGACTTGGGCTTTGCCGGGATTCCCGGGGCGGTCTTCACCCCCGCGGAGGGGTTCCATCTGCCCGGGGTGGCCTTCGGCCACGACTGGATGAGTAATGTCGAGGACTACATCGGAACCCTCGAACATCTGGCCAGCTGGGGCATCGTGGCCGCGGCACCGGACACCCAGCGCGGACTGGTGCCGTCGGCCCTGACCCTCTCCCATGACCTCGCCTCCACCCTCGACGTCATCAGTGGCGTTCGGTTGGGCAACGGGCAGATCAGCGTGGCTGCCGACAAGCTGGGACTGGTGGGGCACGGGTTCGGCGGCGCGGCGGCGGTACTGGCCGCAGCCGGCGGGATCACGGTGGCGGCGGTCGCGGCGCTGTTCCCCGCGGTGACCAAGCCGTCAGCGGAAGCCGCCGCGGCGACGCTGACAGTGCCAGGTCTGGTGCTGGCGTCTCCCGGCGACGCGACATCGCTGCGCACCGATGCTCTGGAGGTCGCGGCGGGCTGGGACGGCGCAGTGTTGCGGGTGGTCAACAAGGCCGACCCGTCCGACCTGGCCGAGAAGCGCAAGCTCTCCCGCCTGCTGCTGGGTTTCCGCGGCTCCACCGACAACACCCAGAAGACGGTTCGCGCCCTGCTGACCGGTTTCCTGTTGTTCCACCTCACCGGCGACGAGGCGTACCAGGAGTTCGCCGACCCCGACGCCGAACTGCCCGGTACCAGCAAGCCGGACCCCGACGCTGCGCCGGTGACGATGGAGGATCGCATCGCCTCGCTGTTCCGCTGATAGCGTGCGGGCGCATGCGCACCGGCATCTTCCTGTCCTACGCGGGCGGCTTCCACGAGACCGTTCAGCACGTCGTCGAACTGGAGAAGCAGGGCGTGAACATCGCCCTGGTGGCCGAGGCGTATTCCTTCGACGCCGTTAGCCAGTTGGGGTTCCTTGCGGCCAAGACCTCGACGATGCAGCTGGGTACCGGAGTGGTGCCGATCTACACCCGCACCCCGGCGCTGCTGGCCATGACGGCGGCCGGCTTGGACTACGTGTCCGACGGCCGGTTCAACCTGGGCATCGGAACGTCCGGACCGCAGGTGGTGGAGGGCTTCCACGGCTTGGCGTTCGACGCGCCGCTTGGCCGCACCCGCGAAGTCGTCCAGATCTGCCGGCAGGTATGGCGCCGCGAGCGGTTGGATCATCAGGGCCGCAATTATCAGATCCCGTTGCCGGCAGAGCGTGGCACCGGGCTGGGCAAGGCGCTCAAGATCATCAATCAGCCGGTGCGGGAACGCATCCCGATCCACATCGCCGCGCTGGGACCCAAGAATGTCGAGCTGACCGCGGAGATCGCCGAGGGCTGGCAGCCGGTGTTCTTCCTGCCCGAGCGGGCCGACGACATCTGGGGTGACGCGCTGCGCGCCGGACATGCCAAGCGCGACAGCAGCCTCGGTGAGCTCGACGTGATGGTGGGCGTTTCCCTGGCCATCGGCGACGATGTCGAGGATCGCTTGCAGTGGGCCAAACCCCAACTGGCCCTTTATATCGGCGGGATGGGCGCCAAAGGCCGCAACTTCTACCACGACGTCGCCACCCGGTACGGGTTCGGTGAGGTGGCCGACCGCATCCAGGATCTGTACCTGTCCGGCCGCAAGGCGGAGGCCATCGCGGCGGTGCCCGACGAACTGGTGCGCGATGTGTCGCTGATCGGCCCGCGGGGATACGTCAAGGAACGCATCGCCGCCTTCGCCGAAGCCGGGGTGACGACCCTGCTGGCCACCCCGGTGACCGCCGACGGCGCCGAATACATCAGCTACGTCGAGCAGTTGCAGCAGCTGCTGCCCTAGCTTCACTGCCCGACCTGCGGGAGTTCGTCGGCGGCGATCTCGCACGGGGTCTTGCCATCGGAGGGTACCGCCGGCACCAGACCGGGCGGCGGTGGCGGCTCGGCGGTCGGGGGCTCGGCGGGCGGGGGCTCGGCGGGCGGGGGCAGCTCGGCCGCCAACAGCGGCATCGGCGGGCTCTCCTGTTGCGGCACAGCGCCATCCGGTTGCGGCGTGGGCACGGCGGCGGGGAGCACCGGCGGCTGCGCCGTGGGCGTCGGTGCATATCCGTCTGTCGGCGAGGGTTTTTGGTCGGGTTCGGCGCCCGGTTCGGCGCCGCGTTCGGCTTCGGGTTGGTCGGGGGGTTCGGCGCCGCGTTCGGCTTCGGGTTCGGCGCCGCGTTCGGCTTCGGGTTGGTCGGGGGGTTCGGCGTCCCGCGTGTCTGTACCCAACGAGTCGGCCTCTGGCGCATCCGCACTCAGAACATCGGCGATCTGCGCCACCAGTCCTGCGACGGTGCTCCCGAGGTTCGGGAACGCCGCTGCGCCGAGGTTGGGCACCGGCGGCGATCCCGGGGAGGGCGGCCAGGCCGGCATAGCCGGCGCCGGCGATACCGCGGGCGACGACAGCGCGGCCGGCGGCATGGGCGGCGCCGGTGTGGCGAACACCGGCGCGGCACGATCGCTCAGGCGGGCAGCGGCCTGCGCGTACTCCGAGGGTTGCGGGTAGGCCGCGCCATCGACGGTGTCGATCGGGCCGGCGCCGCCGTCGTAGCCGGCTCCGAGGGTGGACAGGGAATCCCGCAAGGCCCGCAATTCCGCCGCGGCACCGTGCAGGGCCTCCACCAGATCCGCCGCTTCATCGCATTGCCGCCGAACCAGATCAATTGCGGCAGAACCAGATTCACCGCCCCAGCCCTCGTCGAGCACCGCGAGGGCAGATCGGTGCAACGCCAGCGCCTCCTCAGCTGCCGATCCGGCGGCCGACAACGCCGCACTGTCCGCGGCGAGCGCCTCGCCGGTGTACCGCCGCGTCATCGCAGCGCCGCCGCAGCGTCTGCCTCGTGTTCGGCATAGCGATCCGCACCGGCCCGCAGGGCATGCGCGGTCTCGCGGGCGGCCCGCCGCCACGCCGCGACGTCGTCCGACAGCTGATCCAGCCCGTCGCGCAGCCTCCCGCCCCCGCACCGCAGGGCGCCGAGGTGCCCGGCCAGCGTGGAATCCAGCAGATCGGCGGCGGTGTCGAGTTGTCGCGCGGCGGCCCGCAACGCGTGCAGGTCAACCGATGTGGTTCCCATATCGGATAAGACGCCGCAGCGTGCCATCCGGTTCCGTGTCAGTCCTCGGCGCTGACCGACTCTGCCACCCGGTGGGCGACCTGACGGGCGGTGTCCTCGTCCTGGGCCTCGACCATGACGCGCACGATCTGCTCGGTTCCCGAGGGCCGCAGCAGAATCCGGCCGGTGTCACCCAATCGGGCCTCGGCTTCAGCGACGGCGGTCTGCACGGCCGGCGCCTCGGCGACCGCGGCCTTATCGGCCACCTCCACGTTGATCAGCACCTGCGGCATGGACTGCATGGGGGCGGCAAGCTCGGCCAGCGAGGATCGGGTCTGTGCCATCCGCGACATCAGCCGCAACCCGGTGAGGATGCCGTCGCCGGTGGTGCCGAACGCCGGCAGCACGATGTGGCCGGACTGCTCACCACCGAGGCTGTACTCCCCCGCCCGCAGTTCCTCCAGCACGTAGCGGTCACCGACCGCGGTGGTCCGCACAGTGATCCCGGCCTCGCGCATGGCGACGTGCAGCCCCAGGTTGCTCATCACCGTGGCGACCAGCGTGCCGGAGGCGAGTTCACCGGCTTCGTGCATGGCCAGCGCCAGGACCGTCATGATCGCGTCGCCGTCGATCACCCGGCCGGTCGCGTCAACGGCCAGGCAGCGGTCGGCGTCACCGTCGTGGGCGAGGCCGAGGTCGGCCCCGTGGGCGAGCACCGCCTGCCGCAGCGGGTCGAGGTGGGTTGAGCCGCAGCCGTCGTTGATGTTGAGACCATCGGGCTGGTCGTTAATGGCGATCACCCTGGCGCCGGCCGCTGCATAGGCGCGCGGCGCCGCCGCCGACGCAGCGCCGTTGGCGCAATCGACGACCACGGTCAGCCCCTCCAACCGGGTCCCGATCGCGGCGAACAGATGATCGAGGTAGCGCTCGATGGCGTCGGACGCCCGTCGTACCCGGCCGATCTCGGCGCCGACCGGCCGCAGCCCGGGTCCCTGGGCGACCAGTTCCTCGATGCGGTCCTCGGCGTCGTCGTCGAGTTTGTGGCCGCCGGGACCGAAGATCTTGATGCCGTTGTCGGGCATCGGGTTGTGCGACGCGGAGATCATCACACCGAGATCGGCCCCGTAGGCCGCCGTCAGGTACGCGACGGCCGGGGTGGGCAGCACACCCACCAGCAGGGCGTCGACACCCTCACTGGTGAGCCCGGCGATGACGGCCGCCTCCAGCAACTCGCCGCTGGCGCGGGGATCGCGGCCCACCACCGCGACACGGTGCCCAGCGGTCGCGGGCACCAACCGGCGGGCGGCAGCGGCGCTGAGCGCCAATCCCAGCTCCGCGGTCAGTTCCCGGTTGGCGACTCCGCGCACGCCGTCGGTCCCGAACAGTCGGCCCATGCCGACAAACCTCTCACATCGACCGCCTCATGACACAACCGCCCGCACCCGGAAACGGGTGCGGGCGGCTGTTGTTAGTCCCTGGAAGCAAGCCGGACGCTTAGCGGCCGACCTGCCCCGGCGGGGTGCTCGGCGCAGTGGCGCTCGGCGGCACCGCCTCGGTGTCCCGGTTCTGGCCCGGCGCGCTCTCCGAAGCGCCCTGATCGCCGCTCTGGCCGGGCACGCCTTCGGCAACGCCCGCGGTGTTCTGGCTGAAGGCGAACGACAGCCCCATCATCCCGGTGCAGGGATTCGTCAACTCGGTGCCGTTGACGTCGAGGTTGGTCAGTGCGGGAAGGTCGATCATCGACATCGGGCAGGTCGATGCGGCCAGGGTGACCGCATTGGCGAGCGTGACGTCCTGGATGACGCCGATCTGCTGGCCGTTGGCGGTCACCGTGATGTTGACCAGGCCGTCACCGGCGGTCTGCGCCTCCGGTGCGGGCGGCGCAGCGTGAGCCAGGCCGAGGCCGCCACCGACGAGCAGTGCGCCGCCGAACAGAGTTCCGGCGGCAGTCTTCTTCAGCGTGTTCAAGTTTCGCTCCTTTGTGTTTCCTGTGATTGGCAGGGTCGCCGGAACTGCGCAAGTCACACAGCCCCGAAGGAGGACCCCCCGAAAAGGTCCATTCCCACCTCGGGCAGCCGACATTGACCGTCGGCTCCTCACAGACTTGCCAATCCGACGCGAACCGAAACCCGCCGAGGGTGAAAAGTGACCCGCACAACACAATCGCCGGGTGCCCCGCGGAAGCGGAAACACCCGGCGATTGTGTGCCTGAGCAGGGTCAGCGCTTGCTGTACTGCGGCGCCTTGCGGGCCTTTTTGAGGCCGTACTTCTTGCGCTCGATGGCGCGCGGGTCACGGGTGAGGAAGCCGGCCTTCTTCAGTGCCGGACGGTCCTCGGGCTGAACCAGGATCAGCGCGCGGGCGATCGCCAGGCGCAGCGCACCGGCCTGGCCGGACGGTCCGCCGCCGTCGAGGTGGGCGTAGACGTCGAAGCTGTCCACCCGATCGACGGTGACCAGCGGAGCCTTGATCAGCTGCTGGTGCACCTTGTTGGGGAAGTAGGCCTCCAGGGTGCGGCCATCGAGGTGGAACTGGCCGGTGCCGGGCACTAGGCGGACCCGGACGACGGCTTCCTTGCGGCGGCCAACGGTCTGGATCGGCCGGTCGATGATGACGGGCTGACGGGGTGCGGTCTCGACCGGGGCTTCCGGCGCGGACTCGAAAGTCTCGACCACTTCGTCGACCTCGACCACTTCGGCCTCGGTGCTGTCGGTCCCAATTTCCTGTGTCACTGAGCCACCTGCTTGATCTCGTAGGGAATCGGCTGCTGGGCGGTGTGCGGGTGCTCGGGACCCGCGTAGACCTTCAGCTTCTTCTGGATCTGGCGGCTGAGCTTGTTGTGCGGCAGCATGCCGACGATCGCGGTCTCCACGACGCGGTCCGGGTGCTTCTGCATGAGCTCACCGATGGTGCGCGAGCTCAGGCCGCCGGGATACCCCGAGTGGCGGTAGGCAAGCTTGCCGGTGAGCTTGGTGGCCGCGATGGCGACCTTGTCGGCGTTGATGACGATGACGAAGTCACCGCCGTCGACGTTGGGCGTGAATGTCGGCTTGTGCTTGCCGCGCAGCAGATTGGCTACTGCGACGGCGAGCCGGCCGAGCACCACGTCGGTGGCGTCGACGACGTACCACGAGCGCGTGGTGTCACCGGCCTTCGGCGTGTATGTGGGCACAGCGTGTACCTCTCCTCTGGGGGTGGTTCCCGGTTGATCCGGGGGCTGGTCGGGGCGTTCGACGGTCGGGATGGTTTCCCGGCGACCAACAGTGACCCGAGAACCCGCTTTACCCCGCGGGAAACCCACGGCGTACCGCACGCCAGCGGGTCAGCCTACCGGGCGGAATCAGCGCAGGTCAAAACGCCGAGGTGATGCCAGTCGACGGCTGAATTGAGGGGCCGACATCTCGGCGGTCCCGACGGCTCTCCTCCGTCGAAACCGCGCAGACCTCGGACCCTCCATGCTTGTTGTGCCACGTGTAAGACGCTCAGCGCGCCGGATCGGTTCCACGCTCGCGCACCGAGGCGACGGACTGCTCGCAGGCGGGCCGCACCGCCTCTTCGCTGCCGGGCGGGCTCTGGCACCCGACGCTGATGCGGGTGGCCCCGGCGACGACCACCCACCAGTCCACGGATCGGCCCGATCGGATCTCCCGGTAGGTCACCGCCGGCCGGCCGGCGAGCCGGGCGTCGGACCGCAGGTCGACGAACACCCCGGCGGCCTGCCCGGCAATCGCGCGGGCCAGCACCTGCGCGGCCTGGGTGAGCGTGACCTCGGGGGCGTAACTCTGGGTGATGTGGATGGCCACGTCCGGATCCGCCGGCGAGGTGACCTGCAGACGCCGCGAGCCGGGACCGCCGGTGACCCGTGCGACGGTCCAGTCGGCGGGCACCTGCACCGCGATCCGGCCTTCCGCGACCATGCGTGACGTCGGCGCCTCGGCCGCGTGACGCACGGGTGCCGGCCGGAATCCGGCCACCGCGGCCCCGATCAGAACGGCGACCGCCGCGGCGGCAAGCAGGGGCAGGACCAGCGCCGCCGACCGCATCATGCGGCGCGGACGGTCCTCGGGCGGCGTTTCGGCCACGTCGGCGGCGAGGTCGGCGACCGCCTCCGGTGACCATTCCGATCGCGGTGTCGCGACCACCTCGTCGGCGACGGTGTTGGCCGCCGCGAGCAGCCGTTCGACCCGCAGCCGCGGCCACTCGTCGGGATGCACCACCACGATGCGACGGCACGACTCGCCGGCGGCGGCGACCATCACCGCGCGCCACAGCTCAGAAACAGCGACGGGGCGATCCAGATACAGTCCGACCGGATCGTCGATCCAATCCAGTGCCGCCTCCACCAGTGCGGGTTCGACGGCCTGGCCGACACCGTCGGACAGCACCGTGTCCGGTCCGACGCCGATCACCGTCATGCGCGGTGACGCTAGGCGTTCAGCGCGCGGTGGCCCCGCCGTTGTCCACAGGGCCGGTTCCCACAGGACCGGTTCCCACAGGGCCGGTTTCCACAGGGCCGCTGTCCACAGGGCCATCCGAAGCGGGACGGGTCCGGCGCTCCCGGTAGGCCGCGACATGCTGGCGGTTTCCGCAGTTGCCGGTGTCGCAGAACATCCGCGAGCGGTTGCGGGACAGATCGACGAGCACCGCGTCGCAATCACCCGCCGCACAGGTCTTGAGTCGGCGCAACTCCCCGGCCCGAATCAGATCGGCCAGCGCCATGGCCATCTCCGCACCCATCCGCTGCGCCAGCGGCTCATCGGCGGAGGCCAGATGCAGATGCCATTCGGGCATCTCCGGATGACGGGTCAGCCAGGGTGCGGCGTGGGTGTCGGCCAGCAGAGCGTTGACCTGCTCGACGGTGCGTTCCTCGTCGTCCGCGACCGCCCAGATTCCACCGAGCCGACGCCGCAGCCGGTGTACCGCGGCCAACTCGCCGGCATCGCGGTCACGCCGGCCGGTGGTGCCGTAGTCGGCGAGGTATCGGTCGAGGGCGGCCTGGTCTCCGAGGCGCTCCCCGTCGACGAGGTCGCTGTTGACCAGGACGCAGGCCGCGCGCAGCGTGAGCTCAGTGTCATGACTGAAAAGCATTTGACCCATGACCTCCTCACCCCGTACGGTCACGACCAACTGAAATATTACTCATGACAGGGAGCGTCCGGTGTCGAAGACGACCAGCGTCGACCAATTTCGGCTCGGGCTGCTGTTCGCCACCGCGTCGGCATTCAGCTTCGGCATGTCCGGGCCGCTGGCCAAAGCACTGATGGTGGCCGGCTGGTCCCCGACCGCGGCGGTCACCGCCCGGCTGGCCGGCGGGGCACTGGTGCTGGTCATCGCCGCCAGCATCGTCAAGCGGGACTGGTTGCTCCAAGCGCGCGCCCACGCCCGAACCGTGGTGACCTACGGACTCATCCCGGTCGCCGGCGCCCAACTCTGCTACTACAACGCCGTCGCGCACCTGTCGGTCGGCGTCGCACTGCTCTTGGAATACACCTCGCCGGTGCTGGTCATCGCCTGGGTGTGGATCACCACCAAACGCCGCCCGTCCGGGCGGACCCTGGCCGGTGTGGCCCTGGCGATCATCGGCATCGCCCTGGTACTCGACGTGGTCAACGGCGCGCGGGTGGACGCCGTCGGCGTGGCCTGGGGACTGGGCGCCGCACTGTGCGCGGTCTGCTACTTCATGATGTCCGACGCGGTGACGGCCGACGGCTCCGGTCTGCACGCCATCACGCTGGCCGCCGGCGGCCTGGTGGTCGCGACGGTCGCGGTGACGGCGCTCGGGGTGTCCGGCGTCATGCCCCTGCGGTTCACCGCCGACGACACCGTGATAGCCGGAATGACCCTGCCCTGGTTCGTCCCGGTGCTGCTGCTCGGTGTGATCGCCACGGCGCTGGCCTACCAGTTGGGCATCAGCGGGGTGGCACGGCTGCGGCCCAGTTTCGCCTCGCTGGTCGGCCTGGCCGAGGTGATGTTCGCCGTCGTGGCGGCCTGGCTGCTGCTCGACGAGCGGATCACCGTGGTGCAGGCCGTCGGGGGCATCGTGGTGTTGGCCGGACTGACCCTGGCCCGCCAGGGTCAGCGGGGTTCTGACGTGCACGTTTCGCTCGCCCAGGAGCCAACCGAGCGAACATCGGTGAGCCCGCAGGCTGATCGTCTGGAACAATCGTGGCCGTGACGAAGACTCCCTTGCCTCTGGTCCTAAAAGCCGGCGCGACGCTGCTCATCGCCACGGCGGCCGCCGTCAGTCCGCTGGCGGCGCCGCTGGCAAATGCCGCGGATTGTCACGACGTCGAGGTGGTCTTCGCCCGCGGCACCAGCGAGGCGCCGGGCATCGGTCGCGTCGGAGATGCCTTCGTCAACAACCTGGCCGGCCTGATCGGCAACCGCAGCATGGGCGTCTACGCCGTGAACTACCCGGCCAGCTACGACTTCCTGGCCGTCGCCGACGGCGCCAACGACGCCAGCCGCCATATCCAGTGGGTCGCCAACACCTGCCCCAACAGCAGGATTGTCCTCGGCGGATACTCGCAGGGCGCGGCTGTTGTCGACGTCGTCGCCGCCATTCCGGTGCCCGGCATCGGATTCAACAACCCGCTCCCGCCCTTCGCCGGCGACAAGATCGCGGCGGTGGCCGTCTTCGGCAACCCGTCCACCAAGATCGGCCTGCCGCTCACCTCCAGCCCGGTCTTCGGACCCCGGGCCATCGACATCTGCAATCCCGGCGACCCGATCTGCTCCAACGGCGACAACAGCAGCGTGCTGGCGCATCGCAGTTACGGACCTGACGGCACGGCGAGCCAGGCGGCCTACTTCGTCGCCAACCGGCTCTAGCGGCGCGGTTTCGCCCTACCCTGCGCGGTATGTGAGGATTGCCGGATGCGCTTTCTCCCGGGCCTTTTCGCGTGCCTTTCTGCGACCGCAAGCCTGGCGGTGGCGGCTCCCGCCCAGGCCGCGCCGTGTCCGGACGTCGAATTGATTTTCGCCCGCGGCACCAGCGAACCAGCAGGTATCGGCCGGGTCGGCCAGGCGCTGAGCTCCGAACTGGCCGCCAGCCTCGGCGGACGCAGCCTAGGCACCTACGGCGTCAACTACCCGGCGAGTTATGACTTCCTCGCGTCGGCCGACGGCGCGATCGACGCCACGAACCGGCTCACCGCGATGGCCCAGCAATGCCCCAGTACCCGTTTCGTACTGGGCGGCTACTCCCAGGGCGCGGCCGTGGTGGACATGTTGCTGGGCATCCCGCCACTGGGCGACAAGGTGGGCGAGATCGGTTCGGCGGCGCCGCTGCCGCATAGTCTGGCGAGCAAGGTCGCCGCGGTGGCGGTATTCGGCAATCCCGCAACGAAATTCGGCAACCCGGTCTCCATGGCGGTGCCACCGTTCAGCGGCAAGGGCATCGACCTGTGCGCCGACGGCGACCCGATCTGCTCCCAGGGCCGCAACCCCTTCGCCCACACCAGCTACGAGAAGACCACCATGGTCGGCCAGGCAGCCGGATTCGTCTCCGGGCTGCTGTAACCGCTCCGGGCTACTCTCTACTCATCTGGCCCCGCCGCCCGGTGGCGGCTACCATGGCGTGATGCTTGTGAGGCGGATGTGCACATTGGTGTCGGTGGTGACATCGATCACGGCGTCCGCGCTGGCCATGCCGGTGACGCTGCCGCCCGCCGCCGCGGCGCCCTGCCCGGAGGTCGAGGTGGTGTTCGCCCGCGGCCGTGCCGAAGCGCCAGGCACCGGTCGGGTCGGGGACGCGTTCGTCGAGGCTCTGCGCGCCAGGAGCGATAAGAACATCGGCTTCTACGCGGTGAAATACCCGGCCGATACCGAAGTCATCCAGGGTGCCAACGACATGAGCCGGCGCATCCAGTTCATGGCCACCAACTGCCCAAACACGCGGCTGGTGCTGGGCGGCTACTCCCTCGGCGCCGCCGTCACCGACGTCGTGGTGGCCGTGCCGGCGCCGGTCTTCGGCTACACCAACCCGTTGCCGCTGGGTATGGACGAGCACATCGCCGCGGTGGCGTTGTTCGGCAACGGAACCCGCAAGGTGCTGGGCCCGGTGTCCGATCTCAGCGGCCTGTACGGAGACAAGACCATCGACCTGTGCACCGATGAGGACCCGGTGTGCAACGACAACCTGTCGCCGGAGACGTGGGCGGACAACTGGGGAGCCCACCAGTACGACGCGTACGTGACCTCGGGATTGGTCGATCAGGCAGCCGAGTTCGTGGCCGCCCGGCTTTAGTCGAGAACGCGCAAGTCCCGAGTCACCGCGATCCTGGCGGCCAGTTGATCGTCGGGCGGATAGTCCACCCCGATCAGCGTCAAGCCGCGCGCAGGGGCGGCGGCGAAATCACTGGAGCGGCCCTGGGCCTGCAACAGCGTTGCGCACCAGGCCGGTTCGCGCCGACCCTCCCCCACGGCGAGCAGCGCACCGATCAGTGACCGGACCATCGACCAGCAGAACGCGTCCGCACTGACGTAGGCGGTGAGTAGGTCTCCGTCGCGAACCCAGTCCAGGCGCTGCAAGTCGCGGATCGTGGTCGCGCCGGGCCGGTGCCGGCAGAACGCGGCGAAATCATGCAGGCCCACCAGGGTTTGCGAGGCCGCGGCCATGGCATCGACGTCGAGCGCACGCGGCCAGGTCGCCACGAAGCGAGCCTGCTGCGGGTCGGCACCGTAGGGCGCCTGCGTCAGGCGATAGGCGTAATGGCGGCGCAGCGCCGAGAATCGGGCGTCGAATCCGTCTGGGGCACGGCGTATCCCGACGAACCGGACATCCTCCGGAAGAAACTTGGCCAGCCGGCGCACCAAGGCGTCGAACTCGCCGTCGCTCGACCGACGGTGTCGCGGATAGGCGTGCCCGAGCGCGTCACCCGGAACGTCGACATGGGCCACCTGTCCGGAGGCATGCACGCCGCTGTCGGTACGTCCGGCAGCGAACAGCCGCACCGGCACGCGGAATACCGTCGACAACGCCGCGTCGAGTACACCGCCTACGGTGCGGTGCCCCTCCTGGGCAGCCCAACCGGCGAAATCCGTTCCGTCGTAAGCGATGTCCAGCCGCAGCCGGACCGTCGGTAGGACGGCCCGGCCGGCGTCGTCAGGACTGGTCAGACTCGGCGGCCGTCGGCTCCTCGGCCGAGGCCTCGTAGGTAACCTCGTCGGCGAAGACAGCGGCGGTCGCGTCGGCGATGCCGGCGTCCTGCGCCTCGACGGCCTCAATGGTCTCAACGGTCGGACCCACGGCGGCCTCCGGCTCCACCGCGGCCTGCGGCGCGGCGGCGGCGGCCACCGGAGCGGCAGCCTTCTTGGCCGACGCGGCGGCCCGACGGGCCCGGTTGGCCTCGGAGACGACGGTCTTCTCCCGGACCAGTTCGATGACGGCCATCGGGGCGTTATCGCCCTTGCGCGCCTCGACCTTGACGATCCGGGTGTAACCGCCGTTGCGGTCGGCGAAGAACGGACCGATCTCGGCGAACAGGGTGTGCACCACGTCCTTGTCGCGGATCTTCTTCATCACCTCACGCCGGTTGTGCAGCGTGCCCTTCTTGGCGTGGGTGATGAGCTTCTCGGCGTAGGGACGCAACGCCCGGGCCTTCGGCTCGGTGGTCGTGATCCGGCCGTGCTCGAACAGCGAGGTGGCCAGGTTGGCCAGGATCGCCTTCTGATGCGAGGACGACCCGCCGAGGCGAGGACCCTTAGTGGGCTTGGGCATTGCGCTATCTCCTAGGTGAGCCCGATCGCCGTATCAGGTACGACCGGGGGGAACGGACTCTGTTAGAGCTGTTCGGTTTCGGCGTAGTCGGCGTCGGCGTCGGCGTCATACGCCGCGTCGTAACCGGCGTCGGTGCTCCAGGTGCCGGTGGCGACGTCGTAACCGACGACCTCGGACGGATCGAAGCTGGCCGGCGAGTCCTTCAGCGACAGACCCAGCTGGTGCAGCTTGATCTTGACCTCGTCGATGGACTTCTGGCCGAAGTTGCGGATGTCGAGCAGATCGGACTCGGTGCGGGCGACCAGTTCGCCGACGGTGTGCACGCCCTCACGCTTGAGGCAGTTGTAGGAGCGCACGGTCAGGTCGAGGTCGTCGATCGGCAGCGCGAACGCCGCGATGTGATCGGCCTCGGCCGGCGACGGGCCGATCTCGATACCCTCGGCCTCGACGTTGAGCTCTCGGGCCAGGCCGAAGAGCTCGACCAGAGTCTTGCCGGCCGACGCCAGAGCGTCCCGCGGGCTGATGGAGTTCTTGGTCTCCACGTCCAGGATCAGCTTGTCGAAGTCGGTGCGCTGCTCGACGCGGGTGGCCTCCACCTTGTAGGTGACCTTGAGCACCGGCGAGTAGATGGAATCGACCGGAATACGACCGATCTCGGCACCTGAGGCCTTGTTCATCACAGCCGGAACGTAACCGCGGCCGCGCTCAACGACGAGCTCGATCTCCAGCTTGCCCTTGTCGTTCAGAGTCGCGATGTGCATCTCCGGGTTGTGCACGCTCACCCCGGCCGGCGGCACGATGTCACCGGCGGTGACGGCACCCGGCCCCTGCTTGCGCAGATACATGGTGACCGGCTCGTCCTCGTCGGAGGAGACGACCAGGCCCTTGAGGTTCAGGATGATGTCGGTGACATCCTCCTTGACCCCGGGCACGGTGGTGAACTCGTGCAGCACACCGTCGATGCGGATGCTCGTCACGGCAGCGCCGGGGATCGACGACAGCAGCGTGCGACGCAGCGAGTTGCCGAGCGTGTAGCCGAATCCCGGCTCCAACGGCTCGATGATGAACTGTGAGCGGTTCTCGGCGAGCGACTCTTCGGACAGGGTGGGGCGCTGAGAGATCAGCATTTTCTTCTTCTATCTCCTTTTCGGCAACCGCTATTTGATGCCGTCGGGTGATCTGCGTGAACGGTTGTCCCGCAGCTTCTTTGGATGTCTTACTTCGAGTAGAACTCGACGATCAGCTGCTCGGTGAGCGGCACGTCGATCTGCGCGCGCTCGGGAAGCTGATGGATCAGGATGCGCTGGCGTTCGCCGACGATCTGCAACCAGGACGGAGTCGGGCGGTCGCCCGCGACCTCGCGTGCGATCTGGAACGGGACGGTGTTCAGCGAATTGTCGCGGACGTCGATGATGTCGTACTGCGACACCCGGTAGCTGGGCACGTTCACCTTGACACCGTTGACGGTGAAGTGGCCGTGGCTGACCAGCTGACGGGCCATCCGCCGGGTGCGGGCCAGGCCGGCCCGGTAGACGACGTTGTCCAGCCGGCTCTCGAGGATGCGCAGCAGGTTCTCGCCGGTCTTGCCGGACTGCCGGTTGGCCTCTTCGTAGTAGCGGCGGAACTGCTTCTCCATCACGCCGTAGGTGAAGCGGGCTTTCTGCTTCTCCTGCAGCTGGGTGCGGTATTCGCTCTCCTTGATCCGCGCGCGGCCGTGCTGGCCGGGCGGGTAGGGGCGCTTCTCGAACGATTGATCCCCACCGACGAGGTCGACGCCGAGGCGGCGCGACTTGCGCGTGGAAGGTCCGGTATAACGAGCCATCTGTCAGTTCCTCCCTTAGACCCGGCGCCGCTTGGGCGGACGGCAACCGTTGTGCGGCTGCGGGGTGACATCGGAAATTGCGCCGACCTCAAGGCCGGCGGCCTGCAGTGAACGGATCGCGGTCTCGCGTCCCGAGCCGGGGCCCTTGACGAAGACGTCGACCTTCTTCACACCGTGCTCCTGGGCCTTGCGGGCCGCGTTCTCGGCGGCCAGCTGCGCGGCGAACGGGGTGGACTTGCGCGAACCCTTGAAGCCGACGTGACCTGAGGACGCCCACGCGATGACGTTGCCCTGCGGGTCGGTGATCGACACGATCGTGTTGTTGAACGTGCTCTTGATATGGGCGGCGCCGTGCGGGACGTTCTTCTTTTCCCGGCGCCGGGTCTTCTGACCCTTCTTCGCGCCGGTCGCGGCCTTCTTCGGAGGTGCCATGGTTACTTAGCCTTCTTCTTGCCGGCGATGGTGCGCTTCGGACCCTTGCGGGTGCGCGCGTTGGTCTTGGTCCGCTGGCCGCGCACCGGCAGGCCGCGGCGGTGCCGCAGGCCCTGGTAGCAACCGATCTCGATCTTGCGACGGATATCGGCCTGCACCTCACGGCGCAGGTCGCCCTCCACCTTGAGGGTGGCCTCGATGTACTCACGCAGCTGGGTCAGCTGATCGTCGGTCAGGTCCTTGCTGCGCAGATCCCGGTCAATACCGGTGGCTGCCAGGATCTCCTGGGAGCGGGTACGGCCGATGCCGTAGATGTAGGTCAGCGCGATCTCCATGCGCTTATCGCGCGGGAGATCCACGCCCACTAGACGTGCCACAGGGCTGTATTCCTTCTTCTATGCGGAGGTGTCGATCCCAGACCATTCCCGTCGGCGTGTGGCCTTCGGGGTCCGGCCTCCGTTCCGGACGTGGTCACCCGCCACTAAGTCGATCTCTTGGCGCTGTCGCGCCGGGCAGGGTGGTGGTGCTGGGAGGTCTGCATTCAGTTGTTACGTGCGCCGGGGCCGGCCAGGTGCTTGAGGAGGCCCTGACTCAGCCCTGCCGCTGCTTGTGGCGGGGATCGGTGCAGATCACCATGACCCGCCCATGCCGGCGGATCACCCTGCACTTGTCGCAGATCGGCTTGACGCTCGGGTTCACCTTCACGGCGTGTTGATCCTGTTCTTCCTGGTGGTGGTTCTGGGCTGTTACTTGTAGCGGTACACGATCCGGCCGCGGGTCAGGTCGTAGGGAGAGAGCTCCACCACCACCCGGTCCTCGGGCAGGATGCGGATGTAGTGCTGCCGCATCTTGCCACTGATGTGCGCGAGCACTTTATGGCCGTTCTCCAACTCAATGCGAAACATCGCATTGGGCAGAGGTTCGACCACCCGGCCCTCGACCTCGATGGCGCCGTCTTTCTTGCCCATAGCCTCACTAGATCCATGCGTTGTGTGATGGGGCAGCCTTCGCCCCGACTGCAAAACGTGAGCCCGCCAGAAAGACTTGGCAGAAGTTCTAAGGACTTGACACGCAAAGAGCCGGCGCGATTACCGCACCGTTGCTCCACGATACCCGTTTGGTGCGCGCTCTCCAAAATGGGCGGCATCGCCCGATAAGGTGGGCCGATGCGGCTCTTGGTGACCGGCGGAGCCGGCTTCATCGGAGCCAACTTCGTCCGTCGCACCGTCGAGCGGCGTCCCGGGGTGGCGGTGACGGTACTGGACGCGCTCACCTACGCGGGTAGTCGCTCGTCGCTGACCGGCGTGCAGGACTCGATCCGGCTGGTCGAGGGCGACCTCGCCGATTCCGCCCTGGTCGCCCGGTTGGTCGCCGAGTCCGACGCGGTGGTCAACTTCGCCGCCGAAACGCACGTCGACAAATCCCTGACCGACCCCGCCCGCTTCGTGCACAGCAACGTCGTCGGGACGTTTTCGCTGCTGGAGGCCGTCCGCCGGCACGGCGTCCGGCTGCACCACATCTCCACCGACGAGGTCTACGGCGATCTGCCACTGCACGACGCGCTGCGATTCACCGAGGCCACCGCGTACAACCCGTCGAGCCCCTATTCGGCGACCAAGGCCTCGGCGGACCTGTTGGTCCGGGCCTGGGTGCGGTCCTACGGCATCGACGCCACCATTTCGAACTGCTCGAACAACTACGGACCGTTCCAGCATGTCGAGAAGTTCATCCCCCGCCAGATCACCAACCTGCTGACCGGCCGTCGCCCCAAGCTCTACGGCACCGGCGCCAACGTGCGGGACTGGATCCACGTCGACGACCACAACAGCGCGATCTGGCGGATCCTCGACGACGGGGTGAGCGGGGAGACCTATCTGGTCGGCGCCGACGGCGAGCGCGACAATCTGTCGGTGCTGCGGATGATCCTCGAACTGATGGGGGCCGGCCCCGACGACTTCGACCACGTGCGCGACCGGGCCGGACACGATCTGCGGTACGCGATCGACGCCTCGAAACTGCGCGACGAATTACGTTGGACGCCGGAGCGCACCGACTTCGCCGAGGGCCTACGGACCACGATTGCCTGGTACCGCGACAACGAATGGTGGTGGGGCCCTTTGAAGGACGACGTCGAGGCCCGCTACGCGCAATGTGCTCAGTGATATGACGGCGACAACCACGACGTGGCGTGAGTTGGCCGTCCCCGGAGCCTGGGAGATCACCCCGGCGTTGCATCCGGACCGCCGCGGGACGTTCTTCGAGTGGTTCACCGAGGACAGGTTCGCCGCGATGACGGGGCACCGGCTCGACGTCCGTCAGGCCAACTGTTCGGTGTCGGCCGGCGGAGCGCTGCGGGGTCTGCACTTCGCCGAACTGCCGCCCGGTCAGGCCAAGTACGTCACCTGCGTGCGGGGTTCGGTGTTCGATGTCGTCGTCGACATCAGGGTGGGCTCGCCGACCTACGGCCGGTGGGATTCGGTGCTGCTCGACGACATCACCCGCAGGTCGGTGTATCTCTCCGAGGGCCTGGCGCACGGGTTCCTGGCCCTACAGGACGACTCGACGGTGATGTATCTGTGCTCCTCCCCCTACACACCGCAGCGCGAGCACACCATCCTGGCGACGGATCCGGCCATCGGAATCCAGTGGCCGCTGCCCGCCTCGCGCCTGGCGCTCTCCGACCGCGACGCGGCCGCGCCGTCGCTGGCCGAGGTGCGCGCGGCGGGGCTGCTGCCGACCTGGGAGCAGACCTGCGACGTCATCGCCGGACTGCCCCGGAGTTGACGCTCTTGGCGCAGGCAGGACTATGTACTAGGATATGCAAGTAATCCCCCGTTTCGGCCCGAAGGCAGCCTCATGACTACACAGATCCCCCACTTCATCAACGGTCGGCGCACCCCGCTGGCCAGCACCCGCACCGCGGACGTGTTCAACCCCAGTACCGGAGCGGTGCAGGCCAAGGTACTGCTGGCCTCAGCGGCCGACGTCGACACCGCGGTGGCCGCCGCGGTCGAGGCGCAGCGGGAGTGGGGGGCCTGGAACCCGCAGAAGCGGGCCCGGGTGCTGATGAAGTTCATCGAGTTGGTCAACACATGCGCCGACGAGCTCGCCGAGATGCTGTCCATCGAGCACGGCAAGACCGTCCCCGACTCCCTGGGCGACATTCAGCGCGGCATCGAGGTCATCGAATTCGCCACCGGCATCCCGCATCTGATGAAGGGCGAATTCACCGAGGGCGCCGGCCCCGGCATCGACGTGTACTCGATTCGCCAGCCCCTCGGCGTGGTCTGCGGCATCACCCCGTTCAACTTCCCGGCGATGATCCCGTTGTGGAAGGCCGGCCCGGCGCTGGCCTGCGGCAACGCCTTCATCCTCAAGCCCTCCGAGCGCGATCCGTCGGTGCCGATGCGGCTGGCCGAACTGTTCCTCGAGGCCGGGCTTCCGCCGGGCGTCTTCCAGGTCGTCAACGGTGACAAGGAGGCGGTCGACGCGCTGCTGGCCCATCCCGACATCAAGGCCTACGGCTTCGTCGGCAGTTCCGATATCGCCCAGTACATCTATTCGGGTGCTGCGGCGGCCGGCAAGCGCGCGCAGTGCTTCGGCGGCGCCAAGAACCACATGATCGTCATGCCCGACTCCGATCTGGAGCAGGCTGTCGACGCGCTGATCGGCGCCGGCTACGGCAGCGCCGGTGAGCGCTGCATGGCGATCAGCGTCGCGGTCGCCGTGGGAGACGAGACGGCGAACCGCCTGCGTGCACGGCTGGCCGAGCGGGTGGAACACCTGCGGGTCGGACACAGCCTTGACCCCAAGGCCGACTACGGCCCGCTGGTCACCGAGGCCGCCCTGGAGCGGGTGCGCGGCTACATCGACGCCGGCGTGGCCGCCGGTGCCGAGCTCGTCGTCGATGGCCGCGAAAAGGGCAGTGACGAACTGACTTTCGGCGACGAAAGCCTCGAAGGCGGTTTCTTCATCGGGCCCAGCCTGTTCGACCACGTCACCACCGACATGTCCATCTACACCGACGAGATCTTCGGACCGGTGGTGTGCATCGTGCGGGTCAAGAACTACGAAGAGGCGCTCAAGCTGCCGAACGAGCACCAGTACGGCAACGGGGTGGCGATCTTCACCCGCGACGGCGATACCGCCCGCGACTTCGTCTCGCGGGTTCAGGTCGGCATGGTCGGCGTCAACGTCCCGATCCCGGTTCCGGTGGCTTACCACACCTTCGGTGGCTGGAAGCGCTCCGGTTTCGGCGACCTCAACCAGCACGGGCCGGCGGCGATCCAGTTCTACACCAAGGTCAAGACCATCACCGAGCGCTGGCCGTCGGGCATCAAGGATGGCGCCGAATTCGTCATCCCGACGATGAAGTAGGGCCGGCGAGATGAACTTCACCACCATGGACGACGACGAGCGGGTCATCACCGAGACCGCCGCCGCCTTCGCCGCCAAACGCCTTGCGCCGCATGCCCTGGAGTGGGACAAGACCAAACACTTCCCGGTCGACGTGCTGCGGGACTCCGCCGAGCTGGGCATGGGCGCGATCTACTGCGGCGAGGACGTCGGCGGCAGCGGCCTGCGCCGGCTGGATGCGGTGCGCATCTTCGAGCAACTGGCGGTCGCCGATCCGGTGATTTCGTCGTTCATCTCGATCCACAACATGTGCGCCTGGATGGTCGACACCTACGGCACCCCCGAACAGCGCAAGTCGTGGGTGCCACGGCTGGCGTCGATGGAACTCATCGCGAGCTACTGCCTGACCGAGCCCGGAGCCGGGTCCGACGCGGCGGCGTTGCGCACCAAGGCCGTTCGTGACGGCGACCACTACGTGCTCGACGGCGTCAAGCAGTTCATCTCGGGCGCGGGCGTCTCGGACGTCTATGTGGTGATGGCCCGTACCGGCGCCGACGGTCCACGCGGCATCTCGGCGTTCATCGTCGAAAAGGGAACGCCGGGGCTGACTTTCGGAGTCAACGAGGAGAAGATGGGCTGGAACGCCCAGCCCACCGCGCAGGTCATCCTGGAAGGTGTCCGGGTCCCCACCGACGCGCTGCTGGGCGGCCCGGAAGCCGAGGGCACCGGTTTCGGCATCGCGATGAACGGCCTGAACGGCGGCCGGCTGAACATCGCCGCCTGCTCGCTGGGCGGCGGACAGGCCGCCTACGACAAGGCCGCGAGTTACCTGGTGGACCGGCAGGCCTTCGGCAGTGCGCTCATCGACGAGCCGACGATCCGGTTCACCCTGGCCGATATGGCCACCTCCCTGGAGACCTCACGGCTGATGCTGTGGCGGGCGGCCAGCGCGCTGGACGACGACGAGCCCGACAAGGTGACGTTGTGCGCGATGGCCAAGCTCTACGTCACCGACTCCTGCTACGACGTGGCCGACAGCGCACTGCAACTGCTGGGCGGTTACGGCTACCTACGTGAGTACGGCGTGGAGAAGATCGTCCGCGATCTTCGGGTGCACCGAATCCTGGAGGGCACCAACGAGATCATGCGCGTGGTGATCGGCCGTTCCGAGGCAACGCGCGTCCGCAATCAGGCGTGAGCCACCCGCGCCGAACCGGCGTGTGAATCAGACGAACTCGAAGGAGACGACCATGACGACGATCGCGTTCCTGGGGCTGGGAAACATGGGCACGCCGATGGCGGGCAACCTGGTCAACGCCGGCTACACGGTGCAGGGTTTCGACCCCGTACCGGCCGCCCGGCAGGCCGCCACCGATAAGGGAGTCGCCGTCGCCGACACGGGGGCCGCCGCGGTGGCCGGTGCCGATGTGGTGATCACCATGCTGCCCAACGGCACCCTGGTCAAGGAGTGCTACGGCGAGGTGATGCCGGTCGCCACCCCGGCGGCGTTGTTCATCGACAGCTCGACCATCTCCGTCGACGACGCCCGCAGCATTCACGCGTACGCCGTCGAGCGGGGCTTCGCCCAGCTCGATGCGCCGGTCTCCGGCGGGGTTAAGGGCGCCCTCGCCGGCACCCTCGCCTTCATGGTCGGCGGCGAGGCGCAAGCCCTGGAGAGAGCCCGTCCGGTGCTGGATGCCATGGCGGGCAAGATCATTCACTGCGGCGACTCCGGTGCCGGGCAGGCTGCCAAGCTGTGCAACAACATGCTGCTGGCGGTGCAGCAGATCGCCGTCGGCGAGGCCTTCGTGCTGGCCGAGAGTCTCGGCCTGTCGGCGCAGTCGCTGTTCGACGTGGTCACCGGCGCGACCGGCAACTGCTGGGCGGTGCACACGAATTGCCCGGTGCCCGGCCCGGTTCCGACGTCGCCGGCCAACAACGACTTCAAGCCAGGGTTCGCCACGGCGTTGATGAACAAGGACCTCGGACTGGCGATGGACGCTGTCGCATCCAGTGGAGCCTCGGCGCCACTGGGCAGCCACGCGGCGCAGATCTACGCCAATTTCGCCGAGCAGCACGCCGGGCTCGATTTCAGCGCGGTCATCGAGACCCTGCGTAAGGGCTAGAAGTCGCCGGCGTTAGAAGTCGCCGGCGTTGTGCCGCAACGCCTCAATGGCTTGGACCAACGCGCCGGCCTGCTGATCGGTCATCCCGGTGTCGGCGAAAACCTGCTCGTTGAGGGTCACCGTGGCGTCCTCGACCGTCGAGCGGCCCAGATCGGTGATACGCACCAGGGTGGTACGGCCGTCGGTGGGGTGCGGCAACCGCTCGACCAGGCCGTCGGCTTCCAGCCGCCGGATGGCGTGGGTGACGCTGGTGACGTGCACCTGCAGTCGGTCGGAGGCCTTGGTGATGGGTAACGCCCCGGTCCGGCTGAAGGCCAGCAGCCGCAGCAGTTCGAATCGGGAGAAGCTCAGGTCGTAGGGGCGCAGCGCGTTCTCCACCCGCGCCAGCAGGATCTGGTGCGCCCGCATCACGGAGGTCACAGCCACCATCCCGTCGGCGACGTCGCTCCAGCCCGCACGCTGCCAGTTTGCCCGCGCGACGGCGATGGGGTCCACAGCGTCTAGTATCGCCCAGGCAAAGCCAGACCCGGTGAAGGAACAACATGCCGAGCACGATCGCGGCCCCCGAGGTGCGCATCCTGCTGACCGACGCCGCATCAGTGGAGTCGGCGGGGGCTGCCGTGCGGGCCTGCGCAGTGAGCAAAGGCTTCGAGGCCGAACGGGCCACCCGCTTCCAGGTCGTGGTGGAAGAGCTGATCCGGGAGTGCCGCATGCGCGAAGCCGCCTCGACCAGCCCGAGCGACGTGAGCGTCGAGGTTTCCTTCGACGGAAACAGCCTGGATGTCGCCGTGGTCGACCAACGGATGCCGTTGAGTGCCGCGCAATCCCGGCACCTGCCCTCGCGGCGTCTCTTGGCGCTGGGATTCGCCGATCATCTGCATATCGGTTTCACGGGCGCCACCGGCAATATCGCCCGCTGCCACCGGACGGTTCAGACCGTCAGGATGCGCGGACCGTCGTCGGTGACGGCGACGGTGTGCTCCCAGTGCGCGGCGCGGGATCCGTCGGTGGTGACCACGGTCCACTCGTCGTCGAGGATCTTGGTCCGGGTGGTGCCCAGGGTCAGCATCGGCTCGATGGCCAGCACCGAACCGGCGGCCAGCAGCGGTCCGCGCCCCGGCTGACCCTCATTGGGCAGGAACGGCTCCATGTGCATCTGCCGGCCGATGGCGTGCCCGCCGTAGCCCTCCACGATGCCGTAGCGGCGCCCATGCGCCTCCTGGGCCGCACGGGTGCGGAGTTCGATGGCATGGGAGACGTCGGTCAGCCGATTTCCCGGCAGCATCGCCGCGATACCGGCCTCCATGGCCTGCCGGGTGGCATCCGAGAGCGCTTGATCGGCCGGGATCAGCGCACCGACACCGAAGGTGACCGCAGCGTCCCCGTGCCATCCGTCGATGATGGCGCCGCAGTCGATGGACACCAGATCGCCGTGGGTGAGCAGTTCGGTGGCGACGGGGATGCCGTGCACCACGCGGTCGTTCACCGACGAGCAGATGCTGGCCGGGAAGCCGTGATAGCCCAGGAACGACGGGGTGCCCCCGGCCGTCCGGATGACGGTCTCAGCGACGTCGTCGAGATCCTTGGTGGAAACCCCCGGCGCCGCAGCCTGCTGGACGGCGCGCAGCGCGGCGGCGACCACCGCACCGGCAGCCGCCATCGCGTCGAGTTCACCCGGGGTACGGGCGGGAACAGTCTTACGGCCTCGCAATCCGGGCAAAGAGACCATGCAAGGTCAGCGGCCGAGCGTCTCGAGCGCCCGCGCGAACACCTCATCGAGGTCGCCGACCGCATCCACGGTCTTCAACTCCGAGGTGTAGAAGTCCAACAGCGGGGCCGTCTCGTCGCGGTACACCTTGAACCGGTTGCGGATGACGTCTTCGGTGTCATCGGCCCGTCCCCGGCTCATCAGGCGACCGACGAGAACCTCCTCGGGCACCCGCAGCTCCAGCACGGTGTCCAGCTTGAGACCACGGCGCTTCAGCATCTCGTTCAGCGCCGCGGCTTGCTCGACATTGCGCGGAAAGCCGTCCAGGACGAAACCGCCGGCGACGTCCTTATCGTCCAGACGAGTGTCGACCAGGTCGTTGGTCAGGCTGGTGGGGACCAGGTCGCCGGAGCTGAGGTACTTCTGGGCCTCCAGACCCAACGGTGTCCCGGCCTTGATGTTCTGCCGGAACAGCTCCCCGGTCGAAATATGCGGGACGCCGAGCTTCTCGGCCACTCTAACCGCTTGCGTTCCCTTGCCCGCCCCCGGCGGTCCCAACAGGACGACTCTCACTTCAGAAACCCTTCGTAGTTGCGCTGCATCAGTTGACTTTCGATCTGTTTCACCGTGTCGAGGCCCACGCCGATCATGATCAGCACCGCGGTCCCGCCGAACGGCAGGTTTTGGACGCTACCGCTATTGCCGGCCTGAAGGAACAAGTTTGGCAACACAGCGATGACACCGAGGTAGATCGAGCCGGGAAGAGTGATCCGGTTCAGCACGTAGCTCAAATAATCGGCCGTGGGTTTGCCAGGCCGGATACCCGGGATGAACCCGCCGAACTTCTTCATCTCGTCGGCGCGCTCTTCGGGGTTGAACGTGATCGACACGTAGAAGTAGGTGAAGAAGATGATCAGGCCGAAGTAGATCGCGACGTAGAGCGGGTCGGCCGGGTTGGTCAGGTGGTCGGCGACGAAGCGGTCCCACCAGCCGTTTCCGGGGCCGCCCCGGCCGCTCTGGATCAGCTGAGTGATCAGATGCGGGATGTAGATCAGCGACGACGCGAAGATAACCGGGATGACGCCGGCCTGGTTGACCTTCAGCGGCAGGTAGGTGGAGGTGCCGCCGTACATCTTGCGGCCCACCATGCGCTTGGCGTACTGCACCGGAATACGGCGCTGTCCCTGCTCGACGAACACCACACCGATGATGATCAGCAGCGCCGCACCACAGACCGCAGCAAACACCGGGCCGCCGCGAGTGTCCAGGATGGCCTTACCCTCGGCCGGGATCGCCGCGGCGATACCGGCGAAGATCAGCAGCGACATACCGTTGCCGATGCCGCGCTCGGTCACCAGCTCGCCCATCCACATCACCAGGGCGGCACCGGCGGTCATGACGATCACGATGACGACCAGGTTGAAGATCGCCTTGTCCTCGAGGATCTCCACCGAGCAGTTCTGCAGCAGGCCGCCGTTGGCCGCCAGCGCAACGATGCTGGTGGCCTGCAGAACGGCCAGCGCGATCGACAGATAGCGGGTGTACTGCGTCATCTTGGCCTGGCCGGCCTGACCCTCTTTACGCAACTCCTCGAAACGCGGAATGACCACCGTCAGCAGCTGCACGATGATGCTGGCGGTGATGTAGGGCATCACGCCCACCGCGAACACCGACAACTGCAGTAGCGCGCCACCGGAGAACAGGGTGATC
>NZ_JBIIOV010000229.1:0-4075 GCF_044342925.1 Mycobacterium sp.
CGAGTAGATCTGCGCACCGGCGCCGCCGCTGACCTCGGTGATGCACTGCTGCACGTTGACGTAGTTGACGCCCGGGGACGGCAGGGTGGCACCGGCGCGGTAGAGGATCACCATGCCCAGCGTGAAGAGGATCTTGCGCCGCAGATCGGGCGTCCGCAGCGACGAGATGAAAGCCGAGAGCACTCTTCCTCCTGGGCAGCCGGACGTAGCCGTCGCGACGTGCCGATGGGGCTGGGCGGGCCAGCGTTGGCGGTAACCTTCGTCGGCGCGCCAGGAGGCGCGCCCGGAATAGTCTACTGAGACTAACAGTTATCCCAGGCTGGCCGGGAATCCGCTCGCAGCCGGCAAACGGTACCGCGATGCTGGTTAAAGTGGCTAACCAAGTAGCCACGGAAGAATTTCGGAGATCCACGACATGGCCCGCTACGCCGATGACAAGACAGCGGAATCCCTGCGGAGCGCCGGAGACTCCTGGGACCTGACCTCCGGCGTCGGCGCCACCGCGACGGCGGTCGCCGCGTCGCGGGCGCTGGCCACCCGGGCCGGCATCATCGACGACGTATTTGCCGAACCGCTGGTGCGCGCGGTCGGCGCGCCGCACTTCCTGGCCATCCTGGACGGGGCGCCCGACCCCGAGTCCCAGGTGAGCCGGATGGTAGACGGAATGGCCGTGCGGACAAGATTTTTCGACGCCTTCCTCGTCGAGGCCGCCAAGGCGAGCGTGCGCCAGGCGGTCATCCTGGCCAGCGGTCTGGACTCGCGGGGCTACCGGCTGCCCTGGCCGCCGGGTACCCACGTGTACGAGATCGACCAGGCCGGGGTGATGGACTTCAAGGTCGCGGCCATGCGGGAACTGGGCGCCGCGCCGACCGTCGATCTGCGCAGCATCGGGGTGGACCTTCGCGACGACTGGCCGACAGCGTTGCGCGCCGCCGGATTCGATGCCGGCCGGCCGGCCGCGTGGATCGCCGAGGGTCTGCTGATGTATCTGCCTGCGGACGCCCAGGACCGGTTGTTCGACCACATCACCGCGCTGAGCGCTCCGGGCAGCCGGGTGGCCACCGAATTCGTGCCCAGCATGGACGCCTTCACCGACGACGACGGGAAGTGGAGGCGGATGGGCTTCAACGACGACCTCGCCGGGTTGGTCTACGCCGGCCAGCGCAGCCACGTCGGCGACTACCTGGAAGGGCTCGACTGGCAGGTGAGCGGACGGCTGGTCCGGGAGTATTTCGAGGAGTACGGCATCGAACACCTCGACGACGAGATGTCGGCGAAGTTCGAAGGCTTCCAGTACATCTGCGCGCGGCTGGGCTGACCGCCGTGGTGCGTACCGGGGACGACAGCTGGGACCTGGCCTCCAGCGTCGGGGCGACGGCGACCATGGTCGCGGCCGCCCGGGCGATCGCGTCCCGGGACGAGCGGCGGCTGATCGACGACCCGTTCGCACCGGGCCAGCACCATGGCCGCCGAGATGCGCTCCCCGGGGCCTGAACATCGACCTAGAAGCGGTACTCCCCCAGCAGAAGCGCCTGCGTCCCGTTGAGTGAGCGCTCTCCCCGCTCGATCAGCCCGGCCACCGCCGAGCCGACCAGGCTGGTCGCCAGATCGGGCAGTGACGCCGCCGGCTGCGAGGACGTCCGGTGCCGCAGGTAGTCCCGCATCGATGAGCCCGGGTAGCCGGCGAGTGTGACTTCCGCGTCGGAATCCAGGCCGGCCAGCACCTTGGCGTGGCGCACCGCGGCCCGCAGACCGCCGAGCTCGTCGACCAGACCGCGTTCCAGCGCGTCCGCGCCCGTCCAGACCCGGCCCCGGGCCACCGCGTCGACCTCCTCGGCCGACATCCCGCGGGCCTCGGCGACCCGCCGGACGAAATCGTCATAGAACAGATCGGCCTCGGCCTCCACCAGCGCGTGCTGCTCGGCGGTGAACGGGGCATTGGGTGACCACGCGTCGGCGTTGGTGTTGGTGCGCACCGAATCCGAGCCGACCCCGAGTCGGTCCTTGAGGTCGCGGGCCACCAGCTTGCCGGTCACCACACCGATCGAGCCGGTGATGGTGCCCGGGTTGGCGACGATCTTCTCGGCGGCCATCGCGACGTAGTAGCCGCCGGAGGCGGCTACCGCACCCATCGACGCGACCACCGGCTTGCCGGCCTCGCGGACCCGGCACACTTCCCGCCAGATCGTCTCCGAACCGGTCACCGCACCGCCGGGGCTGTCGACCCGCAGCACCACCGCCTTGACCGCGTCGTTGGAGGCGGCCTGGCGCAGCGCTGCGGCGATGGTGTCGGCGCCCGCGCTGCCGCGGGACAGCGGAAACGCCTGCGGGCCGCCGCGTCCGCTGACGATGGGCCCGGCCACCGTGACCACAGCCAGGGTCGGTTTCTTCGACCGGCCCGGGATCGATGGGCCACCCTTGCGGGCCTGTGCGTAGCGCGACAGGAACAGCCGGGGCGGAGCGTCGTCGGAGTCCGGGTCGTCGAGGTCGTCGGCGCCGGCCAGTCGGGCGATACGCAGATAGGCTTCGTCACGAAATCCTATGCGGTCCAGAAGCTTTGACTCACAGGCAGCATCACGCAGCAGCGGCGCCTGATCGGCCAGCCGGTCCAGTGCGGCGGTGTCCAGCCCGCGCGACTCGGCGATGCCCTGCCACACCTGGGTGTGCAGACTTTCGATCAGCCGGGTGTCGGCCTCGCGGTGGGCGTCGGTGTAGCTGTCCTGGGTGAACAGGTTTGCCGCGGACTTGTACTCCCCGCGCGCCACGAACTGCGCCTCGATACCGGCCTTGCCCAGCGCGTCGCGCAGGAACAGGGCGTTGGTGGCGAAACCGATCAGACCGAGGGTGCCCGACGGCTGCATCCACACCTCGCCGAACGCCGACGCCAGGTAGTAGGACAGCGTGCCGGGGTAGGTCTCGGCCCAGGCCAGCGACGGTTTCACGGCGGTGAAAGCGGTGATCGCCTCGCGCAGTTCCTGTACCGCCGCGGGCGGGGCCGCGGACAACTGGACCCGCGCGATCAGTCCGGCGACGCGGTCGTCGTCGGCGGCGCGGTGGATAGCGGCGACCGCCTCACGCAGCACCATCGGCCTACCACCGCCGGTGACCAGCCGGACCGGGTCGAAGGCGGCAGTCTCCGACGGGACAGACTCCAGGTTGAGTTCCAGGATGCAGCCCTGTGGCACCCCGTGGTGACGGGCGGTGTCGACGCGGCGGGCTCCGGTTTTGATGTAGTCGCGCAGGTCATCGGGTATTCCGGGCAGAAGGACACGCATGGTTACGAGGCTACAGAGCGCCGGGCGGCGTTTCACTGCCCCGGCGGGGTGGTACCCGCTGTGGGTGCCTCCGCACCGGAGGCCGACAAGGAGTGGGAGCGGAAGATGAGCGCGACAGACAAAGCGAACAACAAGATGGAAGACCTGGGCGGGAAGGCCAAAGAGGGCATCGGCAAGCTGACCGGCGATCGTGACAAAGAGAACGAAGGCAAAGGCGATCAAGCCAAGTCATCGCTGAAAGACGCCGGCGAGAAGGTCAAGGACGCCTTCAAGCACTGAGCCCGCGACAGACCGCGGAAAACGGCAAAGCCCCCGCCGAGGCGGGGGCTTTGTCGTTGTGAAGAGTCGCTGTGACTGTTCGTTGCGAACGGTCAGGAGACCTCGGTGGCCGATCCGCCCGCCGCGGTGATCTTGTCCCGGGCGCTGCCACTGAACTTGTGCGCGGTCAGGTTGACCGAGACCGTCAGCTTGCCGTCGCCGAGCACCTTCACCAGGGTGTTCTTGCGGACCGCACCCTTGGCGACGAGGTCGGCGAGGCCGATGTCACCGCCGGCCGGGAACAGCCGGCTGATGTCGCCGAGGTTGACCACTTGGTATTCGGTGCGGAACCGGTTCTTGAAGCCCTTGAGCTTGGGCAGCCGCATGTGGATCGGCATCTGGCCACCCTCGAAGGCCACCGGCACGTTCTTGCGGGCCTTGGTGCCCTTGGTGCCGCGACCGGCGGTCTTGCCCTTGGAGCCCTCACCACGACCGACGCGGGTCTTGGCCTTCTTCTCACCGGGAGCCGGACGCAGGTCGTG
>NZ_JBIIOV010000051.1:0-18657 GCF_044342925.1 Mycobacterium sp.
GACCTCCTCAACTTCGACGAGGTGATGCACGACGTTGATCAGCCCGCGGGTCTGCGGGTTGTCTTCGCGGACCACCGACTGGCGAATCTTCTTCAGGCCCAGCGTCCGCAGGGTCTCACGCTGATTCCAGCGCGCCCCCACGGTGCCGCGCACCTGAGTGATCTTGAGTTCTGCCATTTCTATGCGCTTCCTTCAGCGGCCACGACGGCATGCCGTGCCGCGGCTTCGCTCTCGCGACGCGCCTTCAGCATGCCGGCCGGGGCGACATCTTCGATGGGCAGACCGCGACGGGCGGCCACCTCTTCGGGACGCTGCAGCATCTTCAGCGCGGCAACGGTGGCATGCACCACGTTGATCGCGTTGTCGCTGCCCAGCGACTTGGCCAGCACGTCGTGCACGCCGGCGCATTCCAGCACCGCGCGGCAGGCGCCACCGGCGATGACGCCGGTACCGGGGCTGGCCGGGCGCAGCATGACCACACCCGCGGCGGCCTCACCCTGAACCGGGTGGACGATGGTGCTGCCGATCAGCGGGACGCGGAAGAAGTTCTTGCGGGCTTCCTCCACACCCTTGGCGATGGCGGCGGGCACCTCTTTGGCCTTGCCGTAGCCCACGCCCACCATGCCGTGGCCGTCACCGACGATCACCAGGGCGGTGAAGCTGAACCGGCGGCCGCCCTTGACCACCTTGGAGACGCGGTTGATGGTGACGACGCGCTCCAGGTACTGGCTCTTCTCGCCGCCGTCACGGCCGCCGCGGCCGCCGCGATCATCGCGGCGCCCACGATCACCGCGTCCGCCGCGATCACCACGGTCACCGCGGTCGTCGCGGCTGCCTGCGGTCACGGTGGCGGCCTCCGCGGCCACGGGAGCCGAAGTCTGCTCCGCCATTTACGCGGTCCTTCCGTTGAGCTCAAAGCTGTGCATGATCTAGAACCTCAATCCGTTCTCGCGGGCGGCGTCCGCCAAGGCGGCGATGCGCCCGCCGTAGGTATTGCCGCCGCGGTCGAACACCACGGCCTCGATGCCGGCGGCCTTAGCGCGCGCGGCGATCAGCTGACCGACGCGAACGGCATGGGCCTTCTTGTCGCCCTCGACCGCACGGACGTCGGCCTCGATCGACGAAGCCGCGGCCAGCGTGGTGCCGTTGGCGTCGTTGACCAACTGCACGTGGATGTGCCGCGAGGAGCGGTTGACCACCAGGCGCGGACGCTGCGCGGTGCCGACCACCTTCTTGCGCAGCCGGTTGTGCCGGCGAAGCCGGGATGCCCGGCGGGCCGCCGACACCGTGGTGCCGATCGGCGCGCGATCGATCGTCTCTGTCTGCGCCATGTCTACTTACCTGTCTTTCCGACCTTGCGACGGATCTGCTCGCCTTCGTAGCGAACGCCCTTGCCCTTGTACGGGTCCGGGCGACGCAGGCGGCGGATGACCGCCGAGATCTGTCCGACCTTCTGCTTGTCGATGCCCGACACCGAGAACTTCGTCGGTGCCTCCACCGCGAAGGTGATGCCGTCGGGTGGCTCGATGACGACCGGGTGGCTGAAGCCCAAGGCGAACTCGAGGTTGCTGCCCTTCTGCTGCACGCGGTAGCCGACGCCGAAGATCTCCATCTTGTTGGTGTAACCCTCGGTGACACCGGTGATCAGGTTGGCCACCAGGGTCCGCGACAGACCGTGCAGCGAACGGCTGCGCCGCTCGTCATCCGGACGGGTCACCACGATGGCGCCGTCGTCGTTGCGGGCCACCGAGATCGGTTCGGCCACTTCGAGTTGCAGGGCGCCTTTGGGGCCCTTGACCGACACCGTCTGGCCATCGATCGTCACATCGACACCGGCGGGAACCGGTACCGGCTGCTTACCAATACGCGACATAAGCCTGCTAATCCTTTCCGGCTACCACACGTACGCGAGGACTTCGCCGCCCACGCCCTCACGGGCGGCCTGGCGGTCGGTCTTCAGGCCGGCGGAAGTGGAGATGATCGCCACGCCCAGGCCACCGAGCACCCGGGGCAGACCGGTGGACTTGGCGTAGACCCGCAGGCCGGGCTTGGAGACCCGGCGCAGACCGGCGAGGCTGCGCTCCCGGTTGGGGCCGTACTTGAGCTTGACCACCAGCGCCTTGCCCACCCGGGCATCCTCGGTGCGGAAGTCGCTGATGTAGCCCTCATTCTTGAGGATCTCGGCGATGTTGGCCTTGATCTTCGAATGGGGCAGGGACACTTCGTCGTGATACGCCGAGTTGGCGTTGCGCAGACGCGTCAAGAAGTCTGCGATCGGGTCCGTCATCGTCATCGAGCGCTGCTCCTCTTCTTCGCTACGCTCAGTATCGTCGTCATCGCGGTCATGACCGGGACTGTCTACCTTCCTCGCAGCGGTTCCCGGAAGGGCCTGCTGCGCCAGTGAATTCGAGTATTACCAGCTGGACTTCTGCACACCCGGCAGTTCGCCGGCGTGCGCCATCTCGCGAAGGCAGATACGGCACAGGCCGAACTTGCGGTACACCGCGTGCGGGCGACCGCACCTGTTGCAGCGCGTATAGGCCCGCACCGCGAACTTCGGCTTCTTGTTGGCCTTGTTGACCAGAGCCTTCTTTGCCATCTGCTCAGTTCTCCTTGAACGGGAAGCCCAGCGCCCTCAACAGCGCACGTCCCTCGTCGTCGTTCGTCGCCGAGGTGACGACGGTGATGTCCATGCCACGCGGCCGGTCGATGGAATCCACATCGATCTCGTGGAACACCGACTGCTCGGCCAGCCCGAAGGTGTAGTTGCCGTGTCCGTCGAACTGCTTGGGGCTCAGGCCCCGGAAGTCGCGGATACGCGGCAGCGCAATGGAGACCAGCCGATCCAGGAACTCCCACATCCGGTCGCCGCGCAGGGTTACCCGCGCGCCGATCGGCATGCCCTCGCGCAGCTTGAACTGCGCGATGGACTTGCGGGCCTTGCGGATCTCCGGCTTCTGGCCGGTGATGAGGGCCAGGTCGTTGACCGCGCCGTTGATCAGCTTCGCGTCACGGGCGGCGTCGCCGACACCCATGTTGACGACGACCTTGACCACGCCCGGGATCTGCATCACGTTGGCGTAGTTGAACTCGTTGTTCAGCGCGTCCTTGATCTCAGCGCGGTAGCGCTGCTTCAGCCGCGGCTGAACCTTCTCAGCTGTGCTCATGCCTTGATGTCCTTGCCATTGCGCTTGGAAATGCGGACGCGCTTGCCGGTCTCCTCGTCGACGCGGTAGCCGATCCGGGTGGGGGTGCCGTCGGAGTCGACGACCATCACGTTCGAGACGTGGATCGGCGCCTCCTGGGTGACGATGCCGCCCGAGGACGCGCCGCGCTCATTGGCCGAATTCGCGGTGTGCTTCTTGATCCGGTTGACGCCCTCGACGAGGACACGGTTGCGATCCGGGAAGGCCTGGATGACCTTGCCCTTGGCGCCCTTGTCCTTTCCGGAGATCACCAGAACGGTGTCGCCCTTGTGGACCTTCATCTACAGCACCTCCGGGGCCAGCGAGACGATCTTCATGAAGCGCTTCTCGCGCAACTCGCGGCCGACCGGGCCGAAGATGCGGGTACCGCGCGGGTCGTTGTCGTTCTTGATGATCACCGCGGCGTTCTCGTCGAACTTGATGTAGCTGCCGTCCGGGCGGCGACGCTCCTTGACGGTGCGCACCACCACGGCCTTGACCACGTCACCACGCTTGACGTTGCCGCCGGGGATGGCGTCCTTGACGGTGGCCACGATGATGTCGCCGATGCCGGCGTAGCGCCGCGACGAGCCGCCGAGCACGCGGATGCACAGGATCTCCTTGGCACCGGTGTTATCGGCGACCTTGAGCCGCGATTCCTGCTGAATCACCAGATCTCCCTCAGTTGTGCACGCGCGGACAAACATTTCTGCGCAGCCGCAAAAAAACCCTCGTCGTGCTTGGTCTTGTTCCCCGAGGGCACGCGGGGCCTGCGTGGGAAACGAACTCACACGCCAGCCGAGGTCTGCCCCAGGCAACCCCCAAATACTAGGTGACTGGCACCCCGCCAGCCAAATCGGGCTGGGTCGGGCTAGGTCGGACTGCCTCGCTCCTCCTCCGCCTCGTCCGTCGGCGGCATCGTCGGCTCGGCTAGCGGCTGACCACGCAGCGGAACCCGATATGGGTGGTCGAGCTGTCCTGAGATTGCGGCGAGCGGGCTGCGGGCCGGAACCGGTGGCAGTACTCCGGCGCGCACAGGTGCGAGCCGCCCTTGAGTGCCTGAGTGAGGCTGGGATCCGGTTCCACCGAAGTTGGGCAGCACGACTTCGACGAACCGTCGAGCGCGTGCCCACGCTCGGAGTACTTGGTGGTGGTCCACTCCCAGACATTGCCGATCATGTCGACCAGCCCGAAGGCGTTCGGCGGGAAAGTGCCCACCGGGGAGGTGCCGACCCAGCCCAGCGCGCCGTGGTTGAGGTACGGGAATCGGCCCTGCCAGGTGTTGGCCATCAGCTGGCCGTCAAGCCGGGGCTCCTCGCCCCAGGAGTAGGCGGTCTGCCCGCCGTCACCGGCGGCGTACTCGAACTCGGCCTCGGTGGGCAGCCGACGCCCGGCCCAGGCGGCGTAGGCCCCGGCGTCGGGATAGGCGACCTGCACGACGGGGTGGTCGTCGCGGCCGGCGATGTCGCTGCCCTCGCCGTAGGGCTTGCGCCAGTGCGCGCCGGGGGCCCAGTCCCACCACTGCCGCCAGTCGCCGAGGTTGACCGGCCCGCGGGTGGGCCGGAACACCAGCGCGCCGGGCAGCAGGTCCTCCTCGGCGACGCCGGGGTACAGCGCCGGGTCCAGCGGACGCTCGGCGACAGTGACGTAGCCGGTCTCGGCGATGAAGGCGGCGAACTGGGCGTTGGTCACCGGGTGGCGTTCGATGGCAAACGCCCCGACGGTGGCGGTGTGGATCGGCCCTTCCTCGGGGTAGAAACTCGTCGAGCCCATCTGGAACGATCCGCCGGGCAGATCCACGAGGTCGGTCAGCATATGATCAGGCTAAGCCACCGCGTCCCGGAGCCACTCAGTCGCGGGCCACTTTGCCCGGGGCTTAGTCCCGAGCGAAGGCCAGCGCGATCTCCCGTTCCCGGTCGAGGTAGGGCGTGCCGGAGACGTCGGCGACCACTTTGGCGATGCTGCCGCCGGTGAACGGGAACGGTGCGGCGTACCGGCTGCTCACCGCCTGCCCGCTGTTTCGGCCGACCTGCACACCGCCCCCGGAGAGCCCGAAGGTGATCGGGTGGGCGCGCACGTCGGCCAGCGTGGCGACGACCGCGTCGTCGACGTAGAGCGACACCGTCCCCAGTGGGGTGTGGCTGCCCTCGACGGTGCCGGTGCGCTCGTAACGCACGCCCACCAGGTGCCGACCCGACGGAATCGGGTCCGGGGCGCTCACCGCCTGCTCGACCTCCCCCATGAAGTTGTAGACGTAACTGAGCCGCCCGTCGTCGACGAAAAGCACATGCCCGCCGTGCCCGGCGCCCTGCTTGAACAGCACCCCGCGGGCGTCGTCGCCGACGGTGACATCGGCCAGAACCGAGAAGGACATGCCGCGCGGTTCGACCATCGCGCCCAACCCGACCGGGGCCAGGCCCGGGTAGTAGGTGAAGGTCTTGCGTCCGGCGGTCAGGGTGGGCCGGAACCGGGTGATCGCCTCCAGCATGTTGAGGTCACCCAACGGCAGCCCGTTGTACTTGGCGGCCTCGGAGAACCACAGCGCCGTGAGTTCGTCGAGCTTGCCGGGCTGATCGGCGGCCAGGTCGTGGCACTGACTGCGGTCGGCGGCGATGTGGAACAGCTCCCAGCGGTCGTCGGCGAAGTGTCCCCACCCCGCCGGGCTGGCCGGGTGCACGCTGTTGGCGAACCAGCCGTTATGCCAGATACCGCGAGTGCCCAGCATCGCGTAGAACTGGGTGCTCTTACCGGTGTCGGCGTCTGGATTATTCAGTGCCGCGGCGAAACTCGTGCCCTCCAGGGGACGCTGCTGCACCCCGCCGACAGTCTCGGGCGGCGTGATGCCCAGTAGCTCGTAGACGGTCGGGGTGACGTCGGCGACATTGATGTAGTGATCGCGCACTTCGCCGTGCGCGGAGATGCCGGCCGGCCAGGAGACGATCGCGGTGTCGGCGATGCCGCCCTCGTGGGAGGCGTAGCGCTTGAACAGCTTGTAGGGCGTGTTGAACGCCATCGCCCAGCCGATCGGATAGTGGTTGTAGGTCGCCGGGCCGCCGAGTTCGTCGTAGAACCGCAGGCTGTCCTCGACAGTGTCGAGATAGCCGTTGAAGAACTTGATCTCGTTGACCGAACCGTTGGGGCCGCCCTCACCGCTGGCGCCGTTGTCGGAGATCACCACGATGACGGTGTTGTCGAGTTGGCCGGATTCCTCCAGATAGTCCAGCACCCGGCCGATCTGGGCGTCGGTGTAGGACAGGAAGCCGGCGAACACCTCGGCCATCCGGGCGAACAGCCGCTTCTCGGAGTCGTTGAGGGAGTCCCACGGCCGCACGGTGTCCTGCACCGGCCAAGGTTGGCCGTCCGGCCCGGTGACGTCGGCGTAGGGGTTGACCGGCGACAGTTCGGTGTCCGGCGGCACCACGCCGAGTCTCTTCTGGTTCTCCAGCACGATGTCGCGGTAGCGCTCGTAGCCCATGTCGAACCGGCCGGCGTAGCGGTCGGCCCATTCTGTGAAGACGTGGTGCGGGGCGTGACCGGCGCCGGGGCACAGGTAGGTGAACCAGGGCTTGTCCGGCGCGATCACCTTGGAGTCGCGGATGAACTCGATGGTCTTGTCGGCCAGGTCCGCCGACAGGTGATAGCCGTCCTCCGGGGTGCCGGGCGGGTCCACGGGATGGTTGTCGTAGACCAGATCGGGATACCACTGATCGGTCTCGCCGCCGAGGAATCCGTAGAACCGTTCGAAGCCGCGGGCCAGCGGCCAATGCCGTTTGGTGGCAGCCAGATTTGACTCCTCCAGCGGAGTGAGATGCCACTTTCCCACGCAGTAGGTGTTGTAGCCGTGCTCCAGCAGGACCTCCGACAGCAGCGCGGCGTCGTCGGGGATGCGGCCCGAGCAGTTCGGGAAGCCGTCGGTGAACTCCTCGACGGTCGCCATGCCGACACTGGTGGGATTGCGCCCGGTCAGCAGCGCGGCACGCGTCGGCGAGCACAGGGCGGTGGTGTGAAACTGCGACAGCCGCACCCCGCGCTCGGCGATCCGGGTCATCGCCGGCATCTCGACCAGCCCGCCGAAGCAGTCCCACGTCGCGATGCCCACGTCGTCCCAGACCAGGTACAGCACGTTGGGGGCGTTGTCCGGCGCGGCGGGCGGCAGGAACGGCGCCCAATCCGCTTGGGAATCGCGGATGTCGAGGGCGATCTTGCCGGTGAACTCAGCAGCCATGCAGTCCGACGTTACCGGTCACGCGCAGCCGATGCCGATGTGGAATCGGAGAGTAGACTTCGCACTTCGATAACAGTCCGCGTTGAATGCCAGGGGGTCCGCCCGACGTGTCGGCAACAGTCTCGGCGCTGCCGGCCGGTACGCACGTCGTAATCGTCGACGACGGCAGGTTGGATCGCGAGTGCCTAGCTGCCAATCTTTCCGACCGTGGGGTCTCTGCCACCGTGGCCTGGGATCTGCCGTCTCTGCTGAGCGAAATGGACCGGACGGCACCGGCTGTGATTCTGCTCAACATCGGCACGCCCGACAGCAGCACCCTGCTGCAGTTAGGCATCGACCTCAACGGTGGCACCCGCGTCATCGTGTACGGCCTGACGACCGAGCGTGAGTCGGAGATCGTCGCGTGTGCCGAATCCGGTGTGGCGGGCCTGCACCTGCGCACCGAATCGTTCGACCACCTGGTGACCTTGATCCGCAGCGCGGGCGGCGGGCAGGCTCAGTGCTCGCCGGATGTTTCGGGGATTTTGATGCGTCGGGTGTACGCCTTTGCAGCACAGGCGAATCCGGACATAACAACCGATGCGCTGACGCCGCGCGAGATCGAAATTCTCGAACTCGTCGAGCAGGGCTTGACCAATCAGCAGATCGCCTCGCGGCTGTCGCTGACCCTGCACACGGTGAAGAACCACGTGCACAACCTGCTCAGCAAGCTGGGTGTGGGCTCCCGCAGCGAGGCGGTCAGCGTCTTCCGGGCGTCGAAGTACACCAACCCGGGTTAGGCGAACCGCTTACTGACCAGCAGCCAGTGGTTGGCCCACCCGCGGATGTAATCCAATCGGTGAAGAACGGCATTGGCTAGTGCCAGTCCGCGACCGCTCTCGGCCATCTGTTCGGGCATGGCGGCACTGGTCAGGTCGATCTGCGCCGGGGATCCGTGGTCGGTGAAGAAGACCCGCACCTCGTCGCGCAGCACGAGAACTTCGAAGCGCAGCCGGACAGGACCCCCCTGCGCGGCGTGCTCGATGATGTTGGCGCCGATCTCCCCGACGGCGATCGCGACCTGCGTACGCACCGGAAGGGGCACATGGCCGTGAGTCGACCACATCCGCTCAAGCATGGTGCCGATCTCGTCGAGGGCTGCGAAGCCGGTCATCGTCTCGAGGACTCCCGGTTTAGCCATGGTGTCAATTCTGGCTCGGGTGCGAGGCCCACGGACATGGACTATTGGAGCCAACCGAGAGCTAGATCGCTGTGCTGAATCGCTTGTGTAGCGTCCACTCGTTGCACGTTGTGCGGCGGTAGGACAGTTCATCAAGAACGGCCTGCGCCAACGGCAGACCGCGACCACGTTCGGCCATGTCGTCAGGCATGCTCACCGCATCCAGGTTGACCTCGGCGGGGGCGCCGTCGTCGACGAAATCTATCCGAACCGCGTCGGTCAATACCGACACCGTCATCCGGATGTTGACCACCTGGCCCTTCGCCGTGTGCTCAACGATATTGGCGGCGATCTCGCTGGCCGCGATGCCCATATGAAGCCGCACGGGGGGCGGCACTTCTGCGTGCACAGACCAGGTGCGCTCGAGGAATTCCTCGATCTCCTCGAGCGCGTGCGGTCCCGCCTTCGTCTCCAGCACAGCCAAATCAGTCCGCGTCATCGAATGCTTCGCCGGCGGATACATACGACTTGAGTACCCGGTTGAGATTGGTCAGCTCCAGCACCGCGGTCGCCTGCTCTCCGGCCGCGGCGATGCGAAGATCCCCACCGCTTTGCCGGGCGGCCTTCAGACCAGAGATCAGGGCACCCAATCCGGACGAGTCGATGGTGTCCACACCGGAGAGGTCCACCACAATGCGGTTCTTGCCGCTTCTGATGATGGAATGCAGTTGCTCACGCAGATCGGGGGCGGCGACCATGTTCAGACGACCCTCCGGTCGGAGCACCACAACGCCGGAGTCAGTGTTCCGCGTTGGATAATCGGCCATCGCAAGTACCCCTTCACCCACTGTCGCCCCGGTGGGCATTGCTGGCAAATTGTACGGCAGTCCCAGGCCGTTCCCCGCCAGATGAGCAGGTGGCGGGGCGCAGATTTCGTCAAATCTGCACAGCACAATGCCCGGCCGCCGGGTGCTGGTGGACACAAGACCGAAACACCAGGCGCCCACCGCGATGCGGTGGGCGCCTGGGTGACGTTGCGGCGAAGGCTACTTGGCCCGCTCGAGGACCTCGACCAGACGCCAGCGCTTGGTGGCCGACAGCGGCCGGGTCTCCATCAGCGAGACGCGGTCGCCGATGCCGGCGGTGCCGGCCTCGTCGTGCGCCTTGACCTTCTTGGTGGTCCGGATGATCTTGCCGTACTTCGGGTGCTGCACGCGCGACTCGAGCTCGACGACGATGGTCTTCTCCATCTTGTCGCTGACCACGTAGCCGATCGCCGTCTTGCGGCGACCCCGCGGCTTCTCGGTAGCCGGGGTGTTCTTCGAACCTGTTTCAGCCATTACGAATCCTCACCACCGGGCCCGGCGGCCAGACCCAGTTCACGTTCACGCAACACCGTGTAGATACGCGCAATCTCCTGTCGGACAACCCGCAGCCGGCGGTTGTTGGACAGCTGTCCGGTGGCCATCTGGAAGCGCAGGTTGAACAGCTCTTCCTTGCCCTGCCGGAGCTTGTCGGTCAATTCGTCGTCGGTCAGCTCACGCAGCTCACCGGCATTGACGCCCACTGCCATCAGAACTGCTCCTCTCGGGTCACGATGCGCGCCTTGATCGGCAGCTTATGGATCGCACGGGTCAGCGCTTCGCGCGCGATCTTCTCGTCGGGGTAGCTCAGCTCAAAGAGCACCCGGCCGGGCTTGACGTTGGACACCCACCACTCGGGTGAGCCCTTGCCCGAGCCCATCCGGGTTTCGGCCGGCTTCTTGGTCAGCGGACGGTCCGGGAAGATGTTGATCCACACCTTGCCACCACGCTTGATGTGGCGGTTGATGGCGATACGGGCGGACTCGATCTGCCGGTTGGTGACATAGGCGTGCTCCAGAGCCTGGATGCCGTAGTCACCGAAGGTCACGCTGGTGCCACCGCTGGCAATACCACGCTGCTTGGGGTGGTGTTGCTTGCGGTGCTTGACCCTGCGGGGAATCAACATGTGTCACTCACTCCTGGAGTTGGTCGGGGGTGAGATCGCTCTTGTCAGCACGGCTTTCCTGGCCGTCAACAGCGTTGTTCTCGTAAATGACCTGGACAGTGGTTTCCACGGGCGCGGGGATGACCGCTTCCGCGACCGGGGTGGCTTCCTCGGTGGCGGCGCGGCCGGCCTCGGTGCTGGTCGCGGTGGTGCCCGACGAGCCGCTGCGGCGCGGACGGGTGGCCGACGACGGACGGTCCCGGCGCGGCCGGTCACCGGCGGGCACGGCGGCGGTCAGCTCACGCTTACCACCGACCACGTCGCCCTTGTAGATCCACACCTTCACGCCGATCCGCCCGAAGGTGGTCTTGGCCTCGTAGAGGCCGTAGTCGATGTCGGCGCGCAGCGTGTGCAGGGGCACGCGGCCCTCGCGGTAGAACTCCGAGCGGCTCATCTCCGCACCACCGAGACGACCGGAGCACTGCACCCGGATGCCCTTAACGTTGGGCTGGCGCATGGCCGACTGGATGGCCTTGCGCATCGCACGGCGGAACGCCACGCGATTGCTCAGCTGCTCGGCGACGCCCTGCGCCACCAGCTGGGCCACCGATTCGGGGCTCTTGACCTCGAGGATGTTCAGCTGCACCTGCTTGCCGGTGAGCTTCTCCAGGTCGGCGCGGATGCGGTCGGCCTCGGTGCCGCGGCGGCCGATGACGATGCCCGGACGAGCGGTGTGGATATCGACACGGACTCGGTCGCGAGTCCGCTCGATCTCGACGTCGGCGATGCCGGCGCGCTCCAGGCCGCTGGCGAGCAACCGCCGGATGGCCACGTCTTCCTTGACGTAGTCGGCGTACTGCTTATCGGCGTACCACCGGGACTTCCAGTCGGTGGTGATACCGAGGCGGAAGCCGTGGGGATTGATTTTCTGGCCCACTACTGCGAGCCTCCCTTCTTCTTCGCGGTCGCCTTGCTGCCTTCAGCACGACGCGAACGCGTCGACTGTCCGGCGCGCTGGTCGCGCGGCGGACGGCTTTCCACGACCACGGTGATGTGGGTGGTTCGCTTGCGGATTCGGTAGGCGCGGCCCTGGGCACGCGGCCGGATGCGCTTGGCGGTCGGGCCCTCGTCGGCGTAGACGGTGGCGACCACCAGGGTGCGCGGGTCGAGGCCGTTGTTGTTCTGGGCGTTGGCCGCCGCGCTGGCGATCACCTTGGCGACCGGCTCGCTGGCGCCCTGCGGCGCCCAGCGCAGGATGTCGAGGGCATCCTCGACCGACTTACCGCGGACCAGGTTGATCACCCGGCGCGCCTTGCTCGCCGAGAACGGCAGGTACCGCGCAACGGCGGTCGCCGAGGGGAATTCAGGCTGCGTCTTCGTCGTCGTGGTGCTCATCGCCGCTTCGCTTTCCGGTCGTCCTTGATGTGGCCCTTGAACGTCCGCGTCGGGGCGAACTCGCCCAGCTTGTGGCCGACCATCGCCTCGGTCACGAACACCGGCACATGCTTGCGCCCGTCATGGACGGCGAAGGTGTGGCCGATGAAGTCCGGGATGATGGTCGAACGACGCGACCAGGTCTTGATGACCTGCTTGGTGTTCTTGTCGTTCTGGACGTCGACCTTCTTGAGCAGATGGTCGTCGACGAACGGACCCTTCTTGAGGCTGCGTGGCATTTTCTACTCCCGCCTAGCGCTTGTTCTTGCCGGTGCGACGGCGTCGGACGATGAGCTTGTCGCTCGGCTTGTTCGGCTTGCGGGTGCGACCCTCCGGCTTGCCCCACGGGCTGACCGGGTGACGACCGCCGGAGGTCTTACCCTCACCACCACCATGCGGGTGGTCGACCGGGTTCATCACCACACCGCGGACGGTCGGGCGCTTGCCCTTCCACCGCATACGGCCGGCTTTGCCCCAGTTGATGTTCGCCTGCTCGGCGTTGCCCACCTCGCCGACGGTGGCGCGGCAGCGCACGTCGACGCGACGGATTTCACCGGAGGGCATACGCAGCGCGGCGTAGGTGCCTTCCTTGCCGAGCAGCTGGATGCTGGAGCCGGCCGAGCGGGCCATCTTGGCGCCGCCGCCCGGTCGCAGCTCCACGGCGTGCACCAGGGTGCCGGCCGGGATGTTGCGCAGCGGGAGGTTGTTGCCGGGCTTGATGTCGGCGTTCGGGCCGGACTCGATCACGTCGCCCTGCTTGAGTCCCTGCGGCGCGATGATGTAGCGCTTGGTGCCGTCCAGGAAATGCAGCAGTGCAATGTTGGCGGTGCGGTTCGGGTCGTACTCGATGTGCGCGACCTTGGCGTTGACGCCGTCCTTGTCGTTGCGACGGAAGTCGATGACGCGGTAAGCGCGCTTGTGGCCACCACCCTTGTGCCGGGTGGTGATGCGGCCGTGGGCGTTACGTCCACCGGTGCTGTGCAGCGGGCGCAGCAGCGACTTCTCTGGAGTCGCGCGGGTGATCTCAGCGAAGTCGGAGACGCTGGCACCGCGGCGACCGGGGGTCGTCGGCTTGTACTTGCGAATTCCCATGATGTGTCCTTCAGGTGCTTTCTCACCGGCTAGGCCGGTGCTCCGAAGATGTCGATCGGCTTGCTGCCGGGGGCCAGGGTCACGATCGCGCGCTTGGTGTCCTTGCGCTTGCCGTAGCCGTACCGGGTGCGCTTGCGCTTGCCCTGCCGGTTGGCCGTGTTCACCGACTCCACCGTGACCGCGAAGATCTTCTCGATCGCGATCTTGATCTGCGTCTTGTTCGAGTCCGGGTGGACGAAGAACGTGTAGACGTTGTCCTCGATCAGCCCGTAGGACTTCTCCGAGATCACCGGCGCCAGGATGATGTCGCGCGGGTCAGTCACTGTCGCCATCAGGCCGACACCTCCTGCTGCTTGGTGTGGTGCTCGATGTAGGCGTTGAGCGCCTCGACGCTGAAGATCACGTCGTCGGCATTGAGCACGTCGCGGGTGTTCAACTGGTCCGGCGACAGCACGTGCACGCCGGGAAGGTTGCGCACGCTCTTGGCACCCACCTCGTCGCTGCGGCCGATGACCACCAGCACCTTGGTGTTTTTTCCGGGCGTGCGATCGGGCACCAAGGTGCCGAGGAACGACTTGGCGCTCTTGGTCGACGGGATCTGGCCGCCGACCAGCTCGGTCACCGCGTGGATCCGCTCGTTGCGGGCCCGGTCGGACAGCGCCCCGCGCAGCGCGGCGGCGATCATCTTCTTCGGGGTCCGCTGGCTGTAATCACGCGGCTGCGGGCCGTGCACCGTGCCACCGCCGGTGAACTGCGGGGCGCGGGTCGAACCCTGACGGGCGCGGCCGGTGCCCTTCTGGCGGTACGGCTTCTTGCCGCCGCCGGAAACCATGGCGCGCGTCTTGGTGGCGTGGGTGCCCTGCCGCTTGGCGGCCAGCTGCGCCGTCACCACCTGGTGCATCAGCGCGATGTTGGGCTCCACGTCGAACAGCTCCGCGGGCAGCTCAACGCTGCCACGAATGGTGCCGTCCGGGCTCTGCACGGGGATGTTTCGGACATCCGTCTTCGCTGTCATTACTTCTCACCTCGTTTGGCCTCGCCACGTTTGACCGAAGTGCGAACCATCACCAGGCCGCCGGTGCGGCCGGGGACCGCACCCTTGATCAACAGCACGCCGTTCTCGGCGTCGACCTTGTGCACCACCAGGTTCTGGGTGGTGACGCGCTCGTTACCCATCCGGCCCGACATCCGGGTGCCCTTGAAGACACGACCCGGGGTGGAGCAGCCACCGATCGAACCGGGCCGGCGGTGCACCGCCTGGGCGCCGTGCGCGGCGCCCTGGCCACTGAAGCCGTGCCGCTTCATGGTGCCGGCGAAGCCCTTGCCCTTGGAGGTGCCGGTGACGTCGACGTAGCTGCCCTCGGCGAAGATGTCGGCGCCCAGCTCCTGGCCGACCTGGTACTCGGCGGCGGCCGCCTCGTCGTCCAGACGAAGCTCAGCCAGATGCCGGCGCGGATTGATCCCGGCGGCGGCGAACTGGCCGGTGACCGGCTTGGTGACCTTGCGCGGGCTGATCTCGCCGTACGCCAGCTGAACGGCGCTGTAGCCGTCCAGCTCAGGGGTGCGGATGCGGGTGACGACGTTCGGGCCGGCCTTGACGACCGTGACCGGAACGACGCGGTTGTTCTCGTCGAACACCTGGGTCATGCCCAGCTTCGTTCCGAGGATTCCCCGCCGTGGCTTGTTAGAGGCTGCCATTTCTCTGTCAATCCCCTACTGGATGTTCACGTCGACGCTGGCCGGCAGGTCGATGCGCATCAGCGCGTCCACCGTCTTCGGCGTCGGGTCGAGGATGTCGATGAGCCGCTTGTGAGTGCGCATCTCGAAGTGCTCCCGCGAGTCCTTGTACTTGTGCGGGGACCGGATGACGCAGTACACGTTCTTCTCGGTGGGCAGCGGCACAGGACCGACGACGCTCGCGCCGGTACGGGTGACCGTCTCCACGATTTTGCGCGCCGAGGCGTCAATGGCCTCATGGTCGTAGGCCTTGAGCCTGATGCGGATCTTCTGTCCCGCCACGCTTCTCCTACCTCACTCTTGATCGCAGCGCCCGGATTCCCGAGGCGCTGGCTGTCGCCGCCGCTGTTTACCTGTCCTGGTACACCGGCCCCCGCGGTCGGGTGTGTCACCCGCACGCAGGCCCGCTCAGGGAACACTCCCGTTGCAAGGTGGGGACCGGATGCGCCGGTGTTGGGCGCTGGTCGTACGTCCTGGGCGGCACGCACCCGAAGGCTGCGAACCCGGCTCAAGACAACCGGGACAGTATGCCTGACGATCGGTGCAGGCTCCAAATCCGGCCGGGCACGCCCGACGTCTCCCTAGGCAGGCTAATGACTTGGGTAAGGTGAGAACTTCACACCCGATCCACTGTTCAGCAGAGAGCGTGGCAGCGGCCGCGCCGGCAAACCCCGTCACCGTCGTCGTCCCCGCGAAAGGGCTGTCCGAGTTCCGTGACCGGTCAACTGAACGCGACCGCCCCGGACGCGCCTCCAGGCGGACCGGCGGGCGAGACTCTTGGCAGGTGGGTGTCCGCTGCGCGGGCGCCCCGCCGCCGCCCTGGCCGGTCCTCGGCCGTTCTCATCTCGGCTGCCGTCGCGGTCATCTACATCGTCCTCGGACTCCTTACCCTCACCCTTGGCCAGATGACCGGCCTTGCCTCGCCGATCTGGCCCGCCGCCGGGGTCGCATTCGCCGCCGCCCTGCGCTGGCGGTGGCGCGCTCTGCCGGGCGTCTTCATCGGGTCGGTCGGCACCAATGTGCTCTGGCTGACCCGGTTGGACGAGCCGGAGCCGCGAACCTGGCTCGTCGCCGCAGCGATCGGCATCGGCGCAGTTCTCGGGGCCGCCGCCGGCGTAACCCTGGTCGACCGCTTCGTCGGTCCGATTCGACGACTCGATACGCCGCGAGCGGTGATACTCACCCTGGCCCTCGGCCTCCTGGCCAGCACCATCGCCCCCACCATCGGTGTCGCGGCCCAGCTCACAACGGGATTACTCAGCACCGGCAAGGCGGCGTTCGGATGGCTGACCTGGTGGGTGGGCGACGCCATCGGGGTCACCGTGGTGGCGCCACTGGTACTGATGATGCTGCCCTCGCAAGCCGAGTACTGGTCGGGGCGGCGCTGGAAAATCGCCGTTCCGTCACTGCTGATCTCCGCAGTCCTGATGGCCGCCACCATCCAGAACCTCGCGCAGGAGCGAGCCAGGATCGACAGCGCCGTACAGCAGTTGGGCGAGCAGGCGGCCACGGACCTCGCCGCCAACATCGCGCTTCACCAGGAGGTCCTCGAAGGTCTCCGCGGCCTGGTGGACTCATCCGGCGACCTCACCGGCACCCAGTTCGACGCCTACACCGCCAACGCGCTCGACCGCTTCCCCAATCTGCAGGCCCTGTCCTGGAATCCCCTCATCACCCGTGCAGAGCTGGCCGCTTTCGAGGCACGTCAACGCGCGCAACCCGGGCTGGCGAACTTCACCGTCACCCAGCGCGACACGGACGGCAACCTGGAGCCCGCCTCACCTCGTCCCGAGTACGTCGTCGTCGCCTACATCCAGCCGATCGCGAATAACCGCAATGCTCTCGGCTTCGATATCAACTCCAACCCGGCACGAGCCGTCGCCATCGAGACCGCCCGCAATACCGGCAGGTCCACGGCGACCGGCCCTATCGACCTCGTCCAGGAGTCCGGCACACAAAAGGGCATGCTCGCGCTGCTGCCGATCTACCAGGGCGGTTCGGCTCCGGGAAGCGAGCCGGCCCGGCGGGCGGCACTGCGTGGATTCGCCGTCGGCGTTTACCGACTCAACGACATGCTGGCCGAGACGTTCCGCGGAGCCAGGTGGGACAGCGTCGGTGTGACACTCGCCGACGTCAGCAATCGTGCCGATCCGGTCGTCATCGCCGATATTGCGGCGCGGGACCCCGCCGCACCCGATCAGGTCAGTGCCGCACCGACGGCGACCACGTTGCCGCTCGACGTCTACGGGCGCGTCTGGGAACTCACGGTCCGGCCCACGAGCGCCGCGTTCACCGACAGCCGCAGTGGCGTCATGACGCTCCTGTTGCTCGCCGCGCTGGCAACGACGGTCCTGCTCGAGGCGTTCCTTCTGGTTCTCTCCGGCGTGGAGTTGCTGGCTCGCCGGCTGATGTCCGAACTCAACAGCGCCGCCCACTACGTCACCTCGATCCTTCCCCGCGACCTCGGCGCCCCGGTACCGGTCACCTCCCGCTACGTGCCCTCCAAGGAACTCGGCGGCGACAGCTTCGACTACCGATGGATCGACGGCGACCACCTCATCGCCTACCTCGTCGACGTGTCCGGCCACGGCATCGCCCCCGCGATGCTCACGGTGTCGGTGCACAACCTGATGCGCTCGGGGGCCCTCGACCACGACACTCTGCGCGATCCCAGCCGGGTCCTCGCCGAGCTCAACCGGCTATTCCAGATGGACAAGCAGGATGGCAACTACTTCACCATCTGGTACGGCGTCTACCAGCACTCCACCCGCACCCTGCAGTACGCCGGCGCCGGGCACCCGCCGGCGCTCGTCCTTACCGAAGAGGGCTCCGAACCGGTGCGCCTGCCTTCGGAATCCATGCCGATCGGAGTCTTGGAGGACACCACTTTCGAAACTCACAGCTACCGCCTGCCGCCGGACTCCGCGCTGCTGATCTACAGCGACGGCGTCTTCGACCTGACGCTGCCCGACGGCCGGCCCTGGGCCCTCGAGGGCTTCATCGACCTGTGCGCCCGCACCGCGCGCTCACCGCACTGGGCTCTCGACGACCTCGTCGATCAACTCAGGAACCGAACCGAAGACGAGAACTTCGAGGATGACTGCACCCTGGTCCTGCTCACCGTTCGCTGAAGCGCCGTAGAGTTGAGCCCGGATCGCGCGGCTGAGCCAGGCACCGCCCGTTCTGGTAACGTCAACTTTGCTATCGATGCCGAGAAACGGCATCGGTCCAGTACAACCCCATCGGTAGCCAGTTTCTATTTATTGCGGCGCACCTGGGCCATCCACCGGGGAAAGACGTGATCACCACAGTTGAAGCGGCCTTTCGCCGGATCGGGACGGGCGTCGGAGCAACCGCTGCCGCAAACGCGGCGCGGATGCTGCGAGCCGTCGCCGACAGTCGCAGCGTCCGCCGCCAGGTCGCTCAGCTCGCCGGCTTGCTCGACGAGCTCGACGTGGGCCTGGTGTCGGTGGATTCGGCCACCGATTTCGCCCACGTGAACGCCTCGGCCGCCGAACTGCTGAAAGTCCGGGCCGGCCACACCACCGCGACCGAATTCACCGACATCATGCGGCGCCTGGCCGGCGAGACCCTCAACCATGCCGACACCCGCGCCGCACTGCGCCAGTTGGAGCTCGATCCGACCGCCCAGTTGAGAACCACGTGGCTGTTTTCGCAGTCGCCGACGCACCTGGGTGTGCTGTGCAAGCCCGCGCGCTATCCCGGCTTCACCGGGCGAATCTGGGCGTTCTACGACAATTCGCCGCTGGCGCGGGCCATGGCCGCCTCCGACCGCGCGAACGCCCTGTGGCGCGCGAACACCGAGTCGATGCTCGATCCGCAAGTCCTGATGGAAG
>NZ_JBIIOV010000093.1:0-13064 GCF_044342925.1 Mycobacterium sp.
CCGACGACGGCCAGCTCGCCGCGCAGCAGCGTCTCCTGCGGCTGGTCGGTCACAGGTCGGAGTCGTCGCCGGCGTCGTCGTCGGCACCGTAGAGCGGGGCTCTGCGGTAGCCGTTGGTCCGCACGCAGAGGTGACCCTGCGGGTCCAGCGGCTCGTCACACAGCGGGCAGGGCGGCCGCCCGGCGGAGATCACCCGGTAGGACCGCGCGGCGAACTGCTGAGCGGACTGCGGCGAGAGGAAGACCCGCACCGCGTCAGGGCCCTCCTCGGCGTCGTCGAGAATCACCGAGGCGTCGAACTCGGTCTCGCTGACCGCCAGCAGCTCGACCACCACGCTCTGGGCCTCGGCGTCCCAGCCCAGGCCCATGGTGCCAACCCGGAACTCGGCGTCGACCGGGGTGAGCAGCGGGCTGAGGTCCTCGATGTCGCTCTGCAGCGGCAGCGGGGTGCCGAACCGGCGGTTCACCTCGGTCAGCAGCGCCCCAATCCGCTCGGCCAGCACCGCCACCTGTTCCTTCTCCAGCACCACCGAGATCACCCGGTTGTCGTGGGAGGCCTGCAGATAGAACGTCCGGTTCCCGGGCTGACCCACCGTCCCGGCGACGAACCGGTCGGGGGTGCGGAAGACGTGGATTGCGCGGGCCATGGTCAGTTCCAAAATACCGGCACAGACAGCCGATTCAGTCGGTCGAACCGCCGACCACCGCATCCCCTTCGGACGCGGGGCGCGGCGCGGCGGACAGGACGGCGGCGAGTTGGGCGCCGGTGTGGTTGACATGCAGCACGAAAGGCCGCGTATCGGTGTAGCGGACCACGCTCATCGACGCGGGATCGGCGACGATGCGCTGGAAGCTGTCCAGGTGAGTGCCGAGCGCGTCGGCCAGCACCGCTTTGATCACGTCGCCGTGCGTGCAGGCCACCCACAGGGCGTCGCCGCCGTGCTCGGCGGCCAGCCTGCGGTCGTGCTCGCGGACCGCCGCCACCGCCCGGGCCTGCACCTGAGCCAGACCTTCGCCGTCGGGGAAGACCGCCGCGCTGGGCTGCTGCTGCACCACCGACCACAACGGTTCGGTGATCAGTTCGCTGAGTTTGCGGCCGGTCCAGTGGCCGTAGTCGACCTCGGAGAGCCGGTCATCGACCAGCGGCGTCAACCCCAGCGCGGCGGCCAGCGGCCGAACCGTCATCGCGCACCGCAGCAGCGGCGAGCGGACCAGCGCCTTGATCGGCAGGCCGGAGACGCGGTCCACCAGTTCGGCGGCCTGCGCGCTGCCCTTCTCGTCGAGTTCGACGCCCTCGGTCCGGCCGGCCAGGGTGTGGGCGGTGTTGGACGTCGAGCGGCCGTGGCGCAGCAGGATGACGGTCATGTCGGCGACACCACGCCGGTGGCCAGCAACGCCATCAGCGTCAGAGACAGGATCACCCGGTAGCCGACGAACCAGTACATGGCGTGATTGTTCAGGAACCGCAGCAGCCAGGCCACGGCGGCGTAGCCGATCACGAACGTGATCACCACCGAGACCGCGAGCTGGGCGCCGGTGGCACTCATGCCCTCGCGGACCGGATGGAACGCGTCCGGCAGCGAGAACAGCCCTGAGGCGAACACCGCCGGAATGGCAAGCAGGAAGCCGAATTTCGCGGCCAGCGGCCGGTCCAGGCCGCGGACCAGGCCGGCGCTGATCGTCGCCCCCGATCGCGACACTCCCGGAACCAGCGCCAGACACTGCGCGACGCCGACGAACACACCGTCCTTCCAGGTGAGTTGGTCGGCGTGGCGGTCCTGCTTGCTGAAGTATTCGGCGGCCGCGATGACGGCCGAGAACACCAGCATCGCGGTGGCGACCACCCAGAGATTGCGCACCTCGTCCCGGATGACGTCCTTGAACGCAAAGCCCAGCACCCCGATCGGGATGGACCCGATGATCACGTACCAGCCCAGCCGATAATCGACGTTGTCGCGGTGCGCCCGCACCAGCAGACCGTCGAACCAGGCCTTGAGGATCCGGACGATGTCGCGGGCGAAGTAGACGAGCACGGCGGCCTCGGTACCCAGCTGCGAGACGGCGGTGAACGAGGCGCCGGCGTCGCCGTCGAAGAAGACCCGCGACACGATCGCCAGATGGCCGGACGACGAGATCGGCAGAAACTCGGTGAGTCCCTGAACAATCGACAGAACTACGACCTGTAGCCACGACATCGTCGTCACATCCACGGCGAGAACCGTACCCGCGACCGGTCGAACGACCGCAGTCAGCGCACCGGAGACGCTTTCGCGACAGCGTCGCGGACGGCCGCCGACAGACTGCGAGCGTCGTCGACGTCGACATCGGCCAGACCGCGGGTGGCGGTGGCCACCACATCCTCGGGCAGCGGCACCGGCACGGCCCGGCGCGGCCGGTAGACCTCGACCAGCAGCTGTCCGCGATGGACGTGGAAGGAGAAGCTGCGACCGTCGCCGAGGCGGCCGAATCCGCTGGCGAACAGACCGGTGATCAGATCCTCGACGAAGAATTCAACCCCCGGACCGGTCCCGGACGGGGAGGCGGAAGCCAACGTCATACCGCCCACGGTAACCGCAGTCACACCCGGTGGGAAGCCGCCGACCGCCCAGCGTGCACCTAGAATTCGGTGTCGACACCAACGACCGCTTCGCTGGACCGACGAATCTGGGGGCCATCCGTTGCCAGAACAGGGACACCGCGTGGGGAAACACTGGTTAGCGGCCGCAGTATTTGCACTAGCGCTGATTGCTGGCGGCTGCAAATCAGGACCGATTTCCACCGCTCCGCCGACCATCGAGCCCGCGCGCGCCGCCGACTCTCCGCCGCTCTCCACCGCCCCCGCCGGGCAGATCCTGCCGTTGGCCGGCAGCCCGCAGGCGGCCATCGTTGACGGGGATTCGCTCGTGGTGCTCACCCCCGGATCTGCGACACCAGCCCAGGCCACGCTGACCGTCTTCGGGCGATCGGGGTCTCCCCGCGCCGTGAGCCTGCCCGGTCCGGCGACCGCGGTCACCTCAGACGGCAGCGGCACCGCATACACCGCCACCCGCGGCGGGGTGTTCACGGTGGACCTGGCCGGCGGCACGGCAACCCGGACGGCCATCGCCGGCGCGGAGAACACCGACTTCACCGCCATCGCCCGCCGGGCCGACGGCAGGCTGGTGCTCGGCACCGCCGACGGGGTCGCCTACACCCTCGGCGCGGATCTGTCGGTGGCCGCCACGTCCGACGCCTTCGCCCGGGTCGACGCCCTGGTCGCGCAGGGCGATGTCGCCGTCGTGCTCGACCGCGGCCAGACCTCGGTGACCGCGCTGACACCCGACGGCTCCCCCGCCCAGGCGTTGCGGGCCGGCCTGGGGGCCACCAGCATCGCGGCGGACCCGATGGGCCGGGTGCTGGTGGCCGACACCCGCGGCGGGCAACTGCTGGTCTTCGGCGTGGACCCGCTGATCCAACGGCAGTCCTACCCGGTCGGCGGCTCGCCCTACGGCATCACCGGTTCCCGCAGCCTGGTCTGGGTCTCGCTGACCGAGTCGAACACCGTCGTTGGCTACGATCTGGGGACTGGCACCCCCGTGGAGAAGGTTCGTTATCCGACCGTGCGGCAACCGAACACACTGGCCTACGACGATGCGTCGGGCACCCTGTACGTGGTGTCCGGATCAGGCGCCGGGGTCCAGGTGATCCGCAACGCGGGCAGGCCGGGATGAGTGCGTCTTACCGCGGCCGGATGCCTGCCGCCTGGGAGGCCTCGCTGACTGACGACTACGAATGGATTCCGTTGCGACTACCTCCCGAGGTGACCCGGATCAGCGCCTCCACCCGCCTGTCGATCGAGGCCGAGTACCGCGGCTGGGAGCTGACCCGGGTGCGGTTGTACACCGACGGCAGTCGCCGGGTCCTGTTGCGGCGCAAGAAAACCCGCCAGGACGCCCGCCATGATGACGCAGCCGGCTCCGTCGATCAGCCGGGGCTGCTGTGATCTACGACGCGGTGCGCGGGTTTCTGTTCAAGGCGCCGCCGGAACGCATTCACCATCTGGTGTTCTCGGCGTTGCGCGGTGCTACCGCCACCCAGAGCACCCGGCGCGCCCTGAGTCGCGCGTTGGCGCCGCATGACCCGATCCTGTCCAGCACGGTGTTCGGGGTGCGCTTCCCCGGCCCGCTGGGCCTGGCCGCCGGGTTCGACAAAGACGGCCTGGGGCTGGACGCCTGGGGCGCAATGGGTTTCGGCTATGCCGAGATCGGAACCGTGACCGCCCAACCGCAGCCGGGCAATCCGGAGCCGCGGCTGTTCCGGCTGCCGCAGGACCGCGGGCTGCTCAACCGGATGGGCTTCAACAACGCCGGTGCCGGACAGCTGGCGCTGCGCCTGACCCGGCACCACCCGGATGTGCCGATCGGGGTCAACATCGGCAAATCCAAAATCACCCCGCCCGAACAGGCCGCCGAGGACTACGCGGCCAGCGCCCGACTACTGGGGCCGCTGGCGTCCTACCTGGTGGTCAACGTCAGCTCCCCCAACACGCCGGGGCTACGCGACCTGCAAGCCGTCGACTCACTGCGGCCGATCCTCACCGCCGTCCAGGCCGAAACAACCGCGCCGGTGCTGGTCAAGATCGCCCCGGACCTGTCCGATGCCGACGTCGACGCCGTCGCCGATCTGGCCGTCGACCTGGGGCTGGCCGGCATCGTGGCCACCAACACCACGGTGTCCCGCGCCGGCCTGCGCACCCCGCACGCCGACGACCTGGGACCCGGCGGAGTCTCCGGACCGCCGGTGGCGCGCCGGGCGACCGAGGTGCTGCGCCGGTTGTACGCCCGGGTGGGTGACCGGCTGGTGCTGATCGGCGTGGGCGGCATCGAGACCGCCGACGACGCCTGGGAGCGGATCACCGTCGGGGCGTCGCTGCTGCAGGGCTACACCGGCTTCGTCTACGGCGGGGGCCTGTGGGCCAAGCACATTCACGACGGCGTCGCGCAGCGCCTGCACGCCGGCGGCTTCCGTTCACTAAGCGAGGCGGTGGGTTCGGCATCCCGGTAGCTAAAGGCGCCCTACTGCTGCTACCTACCTCTGCTCATAGGTCCCGTGAATCACCGCACGCGCGATGCCCTTCATGAAGATGTTGAATCCCAGGAACGCCGGGCTGGCCTCTTCGGTGATGTCCAGTTTTTCCACGCTGAGGGCATGCACCGCAACGTAATAGCGGTGGTAGCCATGGCCGGGCGGCGGTGCGGCGCCCACGTAGCGCGGCATACCGGCGTCGTTGCGCAGGGTCAGTGCGTCGCCGGGCAGCAGCGACCCGTCACCCACGCCGGCCGGCAGTTCGGTGGTGGTGGCCGGCAGGTTGGCTACGGCCCAGTGCCAGAAGCCCGAGGCGGTCGGGGCGTCCGGGTCGAACACGGTGACGGCGAAGCTGCGGGTCTCCTCGGGGAAGCCCGACCAGCTCAGCTGCGGCGAGATGTCCTGGCCGCCGGCGCCCATGATCCCGCTGACCTGAGCGTTCTTCAGCGGCTGGCCGTCGACGATATCGGCGCTGGTCAGGGTGAAGCCGGGCAGTTCGGGCAGGAAGTCGTAGGGGTTGTACGGAAAGGCCATGGGTTTCCCTTCTTCGGTGTCGGAGCTGGGCTTCAGCAGTTTCTGAGGAAGTGCTCGAGTACCTGGGCGCCGAACTCCAGCGCATCCACCGGCACCCGCTCGTCGACACCGTGGAACAGCGCCGCGAAGTCGAGGTCCGCCGGTAGCCGCAGCGGAGCGAATCCGAAGCACCGGATGCCAAGTACAGCAAAGGCTTTCGCGTCGGTGCCACCGGAGAGCATGTAGGGGACGGTGCGAGCCTCCGGGTCGACGGCGAGGATCGCGTCGTTCATCGCGTCGACCAGGTGCCCGTCGAACGTCGTTTCGTACGAGGGCAATTCGGAGATCCACTCCCGGGTCACGTCCGGGCCGATGAGTTCGTCGACCTCGCGCTCGAACGCGGCCTGCCGGCCGGGCAGCACCCGGCAGTCGACCACGGCTTCGGCGGTGGCGGGAATGACGTTGGCCTTGTAACCGGCCTTGAGCATGGTGGGATTGGCGGTGTCACGCAGGACGGCGCCCAGCATCCGGGCCATCGGACCCAGCTTGGCGACGGAGCCTTCCAGATCGGTGCGATCAAAGCTCAATCCGGTCTCTTCGGCCACCGCGGAGAGGAACTGTGCGACGGTGTCGGTCATCACCAGCGGGAACTGATGGGTGCCCAGCCGCGCAACGGCATTGGCGATGGTGGTGACCGCATTGTCGTCGTGCACCATCGAGCCGTGGCCGGCGCGGCCGCGGGTGGTCAGCCGCATCCACAGCAGGCCCTTCTCGGCCGTCTCGATCAGGTAGAGCCGCCGCTCACCGCCGTTGTGGCGCGGCACGGTGATCGAGAATCCGCCCACCTCGCCGATGGCCTCGGTGGCACCGGTGAACAGATCGGGCCGGTTGGCCACCAGCCAGTGCGCCCCGAACTTGCCGCCGTGCTCCTCATCGGCGACGAAGGCGAAGATCAGATCGCGCGGGGGCACGACCCCGGCCCGTTTGAAGTGGCGGGCCACCGCCAGCATCATCCCGCACATGTCCTTCATGTCGACCGCGCCGCGACCCCACACGTATCCGTCGGACACCGCACCGGAGAACGGGTGCACGCTCCAGTCGGCGGCCTCGGCTGGCACCACGTCGAGATGGCCGTGGATCAGCAGCGCGCCGCGGGAGGGGTCGGCGCCGGGCAGCCGCGCGAAGACGTTGAGCCGGTTCGGCGCACCCGACTCGACATACTCAGGCTCGTAGCCGACCTGGCGCAACTGCTCACCGACCCAGCGGGCGCACTCTGCCTCTCCTTTGGTGGTCTCCGGGTCGCCGGTGTTGGAGGTGTCGAACCGGATCAGCGCGCTGACGAGTTCGACGACCTCGTCCGCGGGAGTTCTCACCTCACTTTCCTACCACTGAGCCTCACCGCAGGTACGCCCGGCATCCACTACCACATTGTTAACATCAAACTCATTTACAACACGCGCATCATGCGGTTCTATTTAGCGATGAACACACGGGTGCCCGTGCTCGCCGCGCTGCTGGCCCTGACTGTCAGCGCATGCGCCGCCACCACCGCCGGTACCGCCAAGCGCGCGACGCCGCCACTGCCCGCCACCGCCGAGACGCTGCCCGAACTGCTGTTGCCGGCCGCGGCGGTGAGTGCCGTCATGGGCAGTGCGGACATGGTGGTGACCAGCGACGTGATCGCGCCGTGGGACGACAGCGCCCCGATGACCGACCGCACACCCGGATGCCTGGGCGTCGCCGGAGCGGCGCAGCGCGGCTCCTATGCCGGCGCGGGTTTCACCGCGGTGCACGGACAGGTGCTGCGCGAGCCCCCGACCGCTCCGGCCTGGTCACACTTCGCCAGCCAGGCCGTCGTCCTGTTCCCCAGCGAGCGCAAGGCCGCCGATTTCTTCAGCCGTTCCCGGGAGAACTGGGGTGCCTGCTCCAACCGTGAACTGGCCTACCGGCAGCAACTCGCCCCCGTGCAGCTGTGGTCGGTAGGTGCCACGGACGTCGACCGCGACATACTCACGGTCGCGCGCACCCAGCGCAGCCCCGAGACCTGGTCCTGCCAGCGGGCGCTGACCGTGCACGGCACCGTGGCGATCGACGTCGAGGCGTGCAGTCGTACCGGACCGGTCGACTCGGCAGCCGCCATCGCCCGGGAGATCTCCGACCGGATGGGCCCGGCCAGCTGACGTCCGGGGCTGGGGTCGAGGCTGGGTTTGGGCGGACGAGCACCGATCCGATAGCCTGAATCGCCCCACCGTGAGTGGGTTGTGGAGGTCCGAGTGGCGGAATGGCAGACGCGCTAGCTTGAGGTGCTAGTGCCCTATTAACGGGCGTGGGGGTTCAAGTCCCCCCTCGGACACAAAAATCTTCCTGGTTGACTGGTGAATGGCTCCAGCCGCGTCGGGCCGCAATCGATGGCACGTGTCCGTGTCGTCAGTGGCGGAGGTGACACGGTGGCTGCAGCTCCCGAATCTCTCGCCGCGTCAGCGCCCTTCGTCGACGGCGGCGAAGTCGGCGCCGACCTGGCCAAGGTGGATTGGGCGTCGACACCGCTGGGCGTTCCCGCCGACTGGCCGCAGAGCCTGCGAACGACCGTCCACACCCTGTTGGCGTCGCGCTTCTCGATGTGGATGGCGTGGGGCCCGGACCTGACGTTCTTCTGCAACGCCGCCTACCGCCGCGACACCCTGGGCCGCAAATACCCGTGGGCGCTGGGCCGGCCGGCCAGCGAGGTATGGGAGGAGATCTGGCCCGACATCGGCCCACGCATCGAGCGGGTGCTCTCGACCGGCGAGGCGACCTGGGACGAGGCTCTGCTGCTGTTTCTGGAGCGCTCGGGGTACACCGAGGAGACCTACCACACCTTCTCCTACAGCCCGTTGCGCGACGACGACGGCGCGGTGGTGGGCATGCTGTGCGTGGTCACCGAGGACACCGCCCGGGTGATCGCCGAACGACGGATGGCCACCCTGCGCGACCTGGGCTCCGACCCCACCGTGGTGCAGACCGAAGAAGAGATGCTGGCCTTCACCTCGCGCCAGCTCGGGCGCAATCCCAAGGACCTACCGTTCACCCTGACCTACCTGTTCGACGACTGCGGTATCGCGCGGCTGAGCGCCAGCAGCGGACTACCCGCCGGGCACCCGGCGGCGCCTGCCGAACTGTCCGCCGACGGTACGGCCATCTGGCCGGTGCGCGACGCGGCCGCGGGCCGCAGCACCATCGTCGACCTCGACGAGGCCACGTTCTCCGCACTGCCCAGCGGGGCGTGGCCAGAACCTCCCGTCCAAGCGGTGGTGACTCCGCTGATCGCCCAAGGCGGCATGCCGACCGGGTTCCTGGTCACCGGGCTCAACCGGTACCGGCCGATGAACGAGGCCTACCGCGGTTTCCTTCAGCTGGTCGCCGCCCACATCGCCAGCGGGATCGCCAGCGCCCGCACGTACGCGGCGCAGCAGCACCGGGCCGAGCAACTCGCCGAACTCGACCGCGCCAAGACGATGTTCTTCTCCAACATCAGCCACGAGTTCCGCACACCGCTGACCCTGATCCTGGGCCCGATCGCCGAATTACTCAGTGATGCCGGCACTTTGGACGATCGGGTCCGCGCGGAACTCGAGGTGGTCCAGCGCAACGGGTTGCGGCTGTCGAAGCTGGTCAACTCGCTGCTGGATTTCTCCCGCATCGAGGCCGGCCGGGTGCAGCCGCATTACCAGCCGGTGGATCTGGCAGCCCTCACCGCGGAACTGGCAGGCGTGTTCAGCTCCGCCACCCAGCGCGCGGGCCTGGATCTGCGGATCGACTGCCCGCCGCTGCAGCCGCCCGCGTACGTCGACCGCGACATGTGGGAGAAGGTGATCTTCAACCTGTTCTCCAATGCGCTGAAGTTCACCATCCAAGGCACGATCACCGCCGCCGTCCGCCGCGACGGAAACACCGCGCTGGTGACGGTCAGCGACACCGGTATCGGCATACCCGCCGCGGAGATGCCGCGGCTGTTCGAGCGGTTTCACCGCATCCCCACCAACTCGGCGCGATCCGCCGAGGGTAGCGGCATCGGACTTGCCCTGGCCAAGGAACTCGTGGGCCTGCAGGGCGGCACCATCGCCGCCGACAGCGTGGCAGGCGCCGGGACCACGTTCACCATCCGACTGCCGCTGGGCGCCGGACATCTGCCGGCGGACGCCGACATCGGTCCCGCCGCAGAACCGGACTCCGAGCGCGGCGCGGCGCGGGGGCAGCGCGGACAGACCTACACCGAGGAGGCGCTGCGCTGGATACCCTTGCAGCGGAAGGACGCTGCGCCGCCCGGGCTCTCCACTGCCCGGCCGGCCACCACCCGGGCCAAAATCCTCGTCGCCGACGACAACGCCGATATGCGCGAGTTCCTGGTTCGCCTCCTGCACGGGGCGGGGTACCAGGTCACCGCCGTCAACGACGGCCACGAGGCACTCGACGCGGCCCGGGCCGACGTGCCCGATCTGGTGATCAGCGACGTCATGATGCCGCACATCGACGGGCTCGCCTTGGTGTCGGCGCTGCGCGCGGACGTGCACACCGCGCTGGCGCCCGTGGTGCTGCTGTCCGCACGGGCCGGGCAGGAGGCGCCGATCGAGGGCTTGCACGCCGGGGCCGACGACTATCTGGTCAAGCCGTTCAGTTCCGGCGAACTGCTGGCCCGGGTGGAGACCAACATCGCGTTGACACGGATGCGCAACCGGCACGCCCGCTGGCGCGCCGCCGTGGTGCATTCGCTGCAGGAAGCGTTTTTCATCTGCGACGAAGACGGCACCTGCATCGAGGTCAACGACGCGTTCACCGACATCGTCGGATACGGGCCCGACGGACTGCCCTACACCCCGCCGTTCCCCTGGTGGCCCGACCCCGCCACGCAGGCCGACGAGTTCTCCCAGGCGGTGGACGGCTATACGGCCGCCCTGCAGCAGGAGAACGTCGACACCACCTTCGTCATGAAGCACCGCGACGGACACCGGGTCTGGGTGGACATCAGCCTGGACCACGCCGAGGATCCGGTCACCGGCCGTCTGATGATGGTGGGCACCTTCCGCGACGTCACCGCCGAGCATTACCGGCAGCAGCGGGAGATGGCGCTGGCCGACCTCAACGGTCAACTGGCACAAGCCGAGAACCTGCCCGAGACGGTGAGCGCCGCGACGCTGCATCTGGCGCGGGTGTTCGACGCCCCGCGAGCGCTGGCCGCGACCTTCCGCGCGGATGCCACGTCCGCTGAGCCCGATCTGGTCAACACCGCCGATCCGGTGAGTTGGTCGGAGCTGTCGACCACCACGCGGCAGCACATCACCGCCTTGGCCGGCAGCCGCGACCTACTCGTCCCCGACACCGACATCCCCGGCGCGGCGGGCATCGCGCTGCCCCACCCGAACGGGGTCCTGGTGATGTGGCTGGACCTCGGCGACGGACGTCCACCGCTCAGCGCCGAGGAGCAGAGTCTGCTGACGATGCTGGCCAGCAGGCTCAATCAGGGCCTGCAGCGGGTGGGTCGCGTGGACGAGCAACGCCGGACGGCGCTGGCGCTGCAACACGCGATTCTCGGGCCGGCCAACCTTCCGGTCGGCTTCGCCGCGCGCTACCAGCCCGCCACCCGACCGCTGGAGGTCGGCGGCGACTGGTACGACGTCGTTGCCATTGACGAGAGCAGGATCGCGATGGTGGTGGGTGACTGCGTGGGCCACGGCTTGTCCGCGGCCACCGTGATGGGGCAACTCCGCAGCGCGTGCCGAGCACTGCTGCTCCAGCGCCTCAGCCCGGCCGACACACTGGACGGCCTGGATCGATTTGCCGCGGGCCTGGCCGGAGCGTCGTGCACCACCGCGTGCTGCGCCATCATCGACACCACCACCGGCGAACTCACCTATTCGTCGGCGGGTCACCCGCCCCCGATACTCGCCCACCCCGACGGCACCATCACGATGCTGGAAGACGGACGCACCATTCCGCTGGGAATAGAGGTCGACCGTTTCCGTCCGACCGGGCGGGCCACCGTCCCCGCCGGCGCCACACTGCTGATGTACACCGACGGCCTCGTCGAGCGGCGCGGGTTGACGATGGACGACGGCATCGGCCGGGTCGCGGCGCTGGTCAGCGGTGGGCTCGGCAGCGCTCTGGACGAACTGGCCGCTTGTGTGCTGACCGCAATGCAGCCCCAGGGCGGCTACCACGACGACGTCGCGATCCTGGCCTACCGTCGCATCCGGCCGCTGGAGTTGCGGTTCACCGCCGGCCCGGCCCAGATCGCGCCCGCCCGTGCGGCTTTGCGTGAGTGGCTCGCCATCGCCGGGGCGGCACCCCAGTTGTCCACCGACGTGCTGCTGGCCGTCGGCGAGGCCGTGTCCAACGCCGTGGAACACGGCCACCGGGCTCACCCGGACGGGGTGATCACCCTGTGCGCGTCGGTGACGGGTGCGAAGCTGGAGGTCGACGTCACCGACACCGGGCAGTGGAAGATTCCTGATCCGCCGAACGGGCTACGTGGCCGCGGAATCTCGCTGATACGGTCGCTGATCGACGACGTCGTTGTCGAATCCGGCGCACACGGAACAACGGTCCGGCTGTCGGTTAACCTCACATGATGGGCGCGGCGATGACGATCACCACCCGCCACGACGACAACGGGGGCGTGGAGTTGGCTGCTGTCGGCGAGCTCGATCTGAGCACCATCGACGAGTTCACCGCGGCCCTGCAAGCCGCCGCCGACGACGCCGGCCCCGGCCGCATGATGACACTGGATCTCAGCGGCGTGGAGTATCTCGACAGCGCGGCGATCAACGCGCTGTTCGCCCAAGCCGGGCGGATCAGCGTGGTCATCGTCCACCCGCTGCTGATGCGAGGCCTGACCATCAGCGGACTGGACAAGGTCGTCGAGGTACGGCCGGCGACTCACGAATGACGGGCTGACAGGCCGTTCAGTTACCGGCTGACCCGTCCGCGGGTTCGGATCAGGCTGGCGACGGTGGTGATCAGCAGCACGACCCCGATGACGCTGATCGACATCCCCGTCGAGATCTCCGGGACATTCACATAGTTTCCGCCGTTGACGAACGGCAGGGTGTTCTTGTGCAGCGCATGCAGGATCAGCTTCACACCGATGAAACCGAGAATGATCGACAGACCCGCCGACAGGTAGATCAGCCGGTCCAGCAGCCCGCCGATCAGGAAGTACAACTGGCGCAGGCCCATCAGCGCGAACGCGTTCGCGGTGAACACGATGTAGGGCTCCTCGGTGAGGCCGTAGATCGCCGGGATGGAGTCCAGCGCGAAGAGCAGGTCGGTGAAGCCGATCGCGACCAGCGCCAACATCATCGGGGTGACGAACCTCTTGCCGTTGATACGGGTGATGAACTTGTCACCGTCGTAGTCGTCGGTGGTCGGCACGAACCGGCGAACGAAGGTGACAAGCCGGTTCTCCCTTTCCACCTCCGCTTCTCGTTCGTGGCCGGTTTCGCGGGCCAGTTT
>NZ_JBIIOV010000254.1:0-2882 GCF_044342925.1 Mycobacterium sp.
GAGGGCGATGAACCCGGCCCGCATCACCAGCGCCATCACGATGCCGATCAGCAGCAGTTTCTGCTGGTACATCCGCGGCACCGCGAATGATGCCATGATGACGGTGAAGACGAACAGGTTGTCCACCGACAGGGCCTTCTCGGTGACGTAGCCGGCGAAGTACTCCCCGCCGAATTGGCCACCCCAGTACCACCAGATGAAGAACCCGAAGAGGATCGCCAGGGTGACGTAGACGGTCGACCAGATCGCCGATTCCCGGAACGTCGGTTCGTGGGGGACCCGCACGTGGGCGAAGAAGTCGAAAACGAACAACCCGAGGATCGCCACACACGTGATGACCCAGATGCCGGTGGACACGCCCATGGCGAACAGTATTCCGGAAATCCGATTCGCAGGTCCAGTCAGGGTCAGGTACTGCGGCCCTTCCAGCAAGCGCCCCGGCCGATCGCGTAGACGATCCAGGAGCAGACCACCGCGGCGAACACCACCGCGTGTGCCAGTCCAGTACCCGCTGCCGGATAGAACACGCCTGTGACGTAGTGGTCGATGAAGCCTGCCGGCCCCAACGACGGCAGACCGGCCTGCGATCGGGCCCACCGTTCGATGTCAGTCAGCGGGCAGCCGAAGTGGGCGAACATACTGCCCAACGCCCATGACACCGCCGCCACGTGCAGCCACATCGAGCGCCGCCACCGCAGCGCCAGGAACCCACCGAGGGGCAGATAGACGAGGAAGGCGAAATGGGCCGCCACCACCACAACCAGAACCAGCCACACCCCAGCCCGCAACAGCGGTTCCATACCATCAAGCTACCGCTGCCGTAGCGTGGACGGGTGCCCCGGCAGGTGTTGTTCGTCCGCAACGACCCGACCGCGCCGGAAGCACTGTTGGGCGACGTCTTCACCGAATGCGGTTTCGCGGTAAGCACTTTCGATGTCGTGACCGCCGACCGGGCCGGCGACCCCACGGTGCGGGTGACGTTCCCGGATCCCAGCGGTTATGACGTGATCGTGCCACTCGGCGCGCGTTGGGCCGCCTACGACGACAGCCTCCCGTGGATCACCGCGGAAATGGAGATGACCCGCCGTGCGCTGGCGTGTGGCGTCGGGGTACTGGGTGTCTGTTTCGGGGGGCAACTGCTGGCCCGAGCGCTCGGCGGGACGGTGGACCGCTCACCCCGACCGGAGATCGGCTGGCATGACGTGCGCAGCAGCAGACCTGACCTGGTGCCGGCCGGGCCGTGGTTCCAGTGGCATTTCGACCGCTTCGTTGCGCCCCCGGGCGCAGTGGAGGTGGCTCGCAATGAGTGCGCCACCCAAGCGTTCGTCCACGGGCGGGCTTTGGGGCTGCAGTTCCACCCCGAAGTTGATACAGCGCTGGTGCAGCGGTGGATCGCCGAGGACGCCGACGGGGATATCGGTCGGCTGGGGATCTCCGCGCAGGAACTGCGGGTATGCACCACCCTGGAGGTCGATGACGCCGCACGGCGGTTACGCCTGCTGGTTCGAGGCTTCCTGACGCTGCTCGCCGAGCAGGACACCCACCAATCGGACCGCTTCGGGTAGCGCAGACCGAACTTCGGGGCTAAGCCCCGCTCCGTGGCCGCTGTCGGCAACACCGACACCGATCACCACCACCCGGCCCGGTGCGCGGCCCAGTGCGCGCGCCAGTTCGAAGGTCTGCCGCAGACTCAGATCATGGGAACTCACCGGCGTGCTGGTCGCGTCGAGTTCGGCGAGCGACCACTGCCGCACCGATCCGGCCGGAACCCCCACCGCGGCGTCCACCAGAACCGCCAGCAGGCAGCCGTCCCAGGCGTCGAGGATGGCGGTCGGCTCGGCCGCGCAGGTCACGATCCGGACACCGTGAGGATTGGTCGCCGCGACTTGCCCGACCACCGCCGGGCCCACCCCGTCGTCGCGGCGGAACTCGTTGCCGACGCCGATCAGCACCGTGGTCACCGGCGGTGCACCGTCAGGGTCAGAAAGTGCGTCGCGCAGGAGATGCACGGGTCGTAATTGCGGATGGTCCGTTCACACATGGCGGTCAGTGCCGCATCGTCGAGGCCGGCTTGGGCGGTCACCAGTTGAGTAAGGTCGTCTTCGATGGCAGCCTGATTCTGCGACGTCGGCGGAACGATCTGCGCCGCAGCCACCAGCCCGTCTTCGTCGATCTCGTAGCGGTGGTAGAGCAGCCCACGGGGCGCCTCGCTCACGCCGTGCCCGATACCCGGCCTGGCTTCCACCGGGACGAAGGGGCGGGCCGGCCGCTGGTAGTTCTCGATGATGCGCAGTGCCTCTTCGACTGCATACACCACCTCGACGGAACGAACGATGATGCTGCGGAACGGGTTTCGGCACTGCGATCCCAGTCCTGCGGCGGCGGCGGCCTCCTGCGCCAGCGGGGAGAGCAGGTGGTGGTTCAGCGAGTAGCGGGCCAGCGGACCGGTCAGATGGGGGCGGCCGTCCAGGGTGGCGTGCAGCGCGGTGGAGTGCGGCACCTGGGTTTCGCGGACGTGCTGGCCGAAGTCGGCAAGAGCGAACGACGGACCGTCGCTGCGGGCGATGGTGCCGTCCTCAATGGGATAGCGCGGCCCGGTCAGGGCCAGCAGTTCGTGGTCGATCGTCAGGTCCGGGAAGTCGAAGCCGGCCACCCAGCGCACGCCTGCCAGTGCGTCGTCGAGCGCCCCGCGCAACTGCTCGGCCATCGGCGCCAGGTCGGCGCGGGTGGGAACCGAGTAGAAGCCGCCGAGACGAACATTGACCGGGTGGATGCTGCGTCCGCCGACGAGTTCCATCAGCCGGTTGCCGGCCTTCTTCAGCGACAGGCCGCGCTCGACGGCCTCGCGATGCTCGCGGGCCACCGTGATGATGTCGGGCGCG
>NZ_JBIIOV010000228.1:0-4075 GCF_044342925.1 Mycobacterium sp.
TCACAAGCAGCCGGAATTCCTTGCGCCGCAAGACAAAGGTCCCTGGGCGGCGTTCGACCTGACGCTGGGCAAGGCGCTCTATTCCGGCTTCACCGTCGGGGGGCTGGGCACCGACGTCGACGGCCGGGTGCTGGACTCCGACGCCCATCCGATTCGGGGTCTGTATGCGGCCGGCGCCTGCGCCTCCACCCTGGCCCAGGACGGCAAGGGGTATTCCAGCGGAACGCAATTGGGGTCGGGGTCGTTCTTCGGCCGGCGCGCCGGTGCGCACGCGGCCCGCGCGGCGGCGAGCGCGAAAACCGGTTAGACCCCGACCGGTTCGTCCTCGCGGTCCAGTTCCCAGCGGCCGTCGCCCAGCAGACGCAGATGGCGTTCGTGATGCTGCTCCACCGTCCCGCGGTGGGTGACCGACACCATGATGCTGTCGGGCAGTTGCTCATTGAGTATCCGGTAGATGGCGTACTCCTGGCCTTCGTCGATCGCCGAGGTGGACTCGTCGAGGAAGATCAGCCGCGGCTTCTGCAACAGCACGCGGGCGAAAGCGATCCGCTGCTGCTCGCCCGGGGAGAGCACCTTCGCCCAGTCCTGGATCTCGTCGAGCCGGCCGGCGAGGTGGCCCAGCGCGACAGCATCGAGTGCGGCCACCAGATCCTCGTCGTCGAGGGTGGACTCCCGGCTCGGATAGGACAGCACCGCGCGCAGATCGCCCAGCGGCAGGTAGGGCACCTGGGAGAGGAACATCGCGTCACCGTCGCCGTCCGGGTGGCGCACCGTGCCGGTGGCGAACGGCCACAGCCGGGCGATGCTGCGCAGCAGCGTCGTTCGCCCGCACCCTGACTTGCCGGTGATCACCAGCGACTCGCCCGGTTCCAGCCGCAGATTCAACCCCGCCAGCAGCTGCTTGCCCTGCGGGTCGCGGACCTCCACATCCCGCAGTTCCAGGGCCCCGTCGTCGCTGTGCTCGGCGGTCAGCCGGGTCAGCGCGCGGGACTGCTCGTTGGCGGTGACCAGGCCGTCGAGCCGGATGATGGTGGCGCGGTAGGAGGCGAACGAGTCGTAGACCGAGCGGAAGAACGACAGCGAGTCGTGCACGCTGCTGAAGGCGCTGGCCGACTGGGTGACGTCACCGAAGTTGATCTGGCCGGTGAACAACCGTTGCGCCTGCACCATCAGTGGCAGCGGGTTGATGATCTGGTTGATGGACTGGTTCCAGCCGAGCAGCGCCAGCGAGCGCACCACGTAGCCGCGGTAATTGGAGATGATCGCCGCGAAACGTGTGCGCAGGATCGACTTCTCGGCGTCCTCGCCGCGGTAGAAGCTGATCGACTCGGCGGCGTCGCGGGCACGCACCAGGCCGTAGCGGAAGGCGGCGTTGGTCAGTTCGTTGCGGAAGCTGAACCGGATCAGCGGCCTGCCGATCCAGAACGCGACGACGGTGGTGGCGAACACATACAGCAGGGCGATCCAGAACAGCGCATGGTCCAGGGTGACGCCGAAGAACGTCAACGGCCCGGACAGGTTCCACAGGATGGGGGTGAAGGCCACCACCGACACCATCGCGTTGACGGCGCCGAACAGCAGCGTCGTGGCGGTTCCGACGGTCGGGGTGTTCTCGCCGGTCCCGGTGCACGTGGTGAACGCGTCGATGTCGAGCTGGATGCGCTGGTCGGGATTATCGACCGGCTGGTCGAGGAACCGGCCGCGATAGAACGACTCGTCGTCGAGCCAGTCCGCGGTCAGCCGGTCGGTCAGCCACACCCGCCAGCGGATGATGAAGTGCTGGGTCAGGTAGATGTCGATCAGCTGCCGGCCCACGTACACCGCGGCGATGACAATGAATGTGACGATTGCGGTCCAGAAGCCGCGCACGCCGGAATCGCGGACCGCGTCGTTGCCGGCGCCGACGCCCTCGAACGCCACCTGCAGCGCGTTGAACTGGTCGTTGAGCTGGTAGCTCAGCAGCACCTGGATCCGCACCGCGATCAGCGTCAGGAACAGCAGCACCCCCAGCCATGCCCAGACCGGAAGACTGCCGCGCCCTCGGAAATACCCGCCGGTCACCCGCCAGAATTGGCGGCCCCAGGTGGTCAGGCGGGCCAGCAACACCAGTACGACCACCGTGACGACGGCGGTGATCAGCCAGGCTTTCGCCGTCCACAGCAGCGAACCGACGAGTTCGTTCGCCCAATCCAGCGAGGGTTCGTACATCTCCACGCGGCCAGCATGGCAGCAACCGCGCTACACCGGCGTCGGTTCGCGGCCCTCCACCGTGCCCAGCCGCCAGGCGCCGTCGCCGAGCAGTTCCAGGTGCCGCTCGTGGTAGCGGTCCACCGTCGGCCGATGGCTGACACTGACCACGATGGTGTCGGGCAGTTCGCTGCGGATCAACTCGTACACGACGTACTCCAGGCCCTCGTCCAGCGCCGAGGTGGCCTCGTCGAGGAACGCCACCTTGGGCCGGGTCAGCAGGATTCGGGCGAAGGCGATCCGCTGCTGCTCGCCGGGGGAGAGCACCTTGGCCCAATCCTCGTCCTCGTTGAGCCGCGTGGTCAGATGCGTCAGCGCCACCTTGGACAGCACCCGCTGCAGGTCCTCGTCGGCGATCTCGCCGGTCTGAGCCGGGTAGGACACCACCGTGCGCAGGTCGCCGAGCGGCACATAGGGCAGCTGGGACAGGAACATCGTCTGGTGGCCGTCGACCGGACGCGTGACGGTGCCGCTGGTGTAGGGCCACATCTGGGCCAGGCTGCGCAGCAGCGTGGTCTTGCCGGAGCCGGATCGCCCGGTCACCACCATGGTGTCGCCGCGGTCCAAGCGCATGGTCAGCGGGTCGATCAGCTGGCTGCCGGCCGGGGTGCGGACCTCGACGTCGGCGAGTTCCACCGAACCGTCGGTGCTGGGAACCGTTGCCAGGCTGGGCATCTCCCGGGCGTCGGCGTTGGCCTCAATGAGCCCGTGCAGACGGATGATCGAGGCGCGGTAGGCGGCGAAATTGTCGTAGGCGTTGCGGAAGAACGACAGCGAACTGCTGATGCTGCCGAACGCACTGGACGATTGGGTGACGTCGCCGAAGTCGATCTCGCCGGCGAACAGCCGCGGCGCCTGGACCGCCAGCGGCAGCGGGGTGAGGATCTGGCTCATGGCCAGGTTCCATCCGGTGAAGCCCAGCTGCCGCCGGACGAAGGCCCGGTAGTTGGCGATGATCTTGTCGAACCGGGTGCGCAGGATTCCTCGTTCGGTCGCCTCGCCGCGGTAGAAGCCCACCGCTTCGGCGGCGTCCCGCAACCGGACCAGCGCGTAGCGGAAGGCTGCGTTGGTGCGCTCGTTGCGGAAGTTGAGCCGGATCAGTGGTCGGCCGATCCAGATTGCCACCACGGTGGCCAGAAAGATGTAGACGAACGCCACCCAAAACAGTGCGCGGGGCAGCGTGATGTCGAAGAGCGTCACCGGACCGGACAGGTTCCACAGAATCGGGATGAAGGCCACCACGGTGCACACCGACGAGATAGCGCCGAACACCAGCACTGAACCGGTTCCGATGGTCGGGGTGTTGGGGCTGCCGCCGACGCCGGTGGTGAAGACGTCGATGTCCTGCTGGATTCGCTGATCGGGGTTGTCGGTGTTGCTGTCGGTGAACCTGCCGCGGTAATAGGCGCGATCGCCGAGCCAGTCAGCCGTCAGCCGGTCGGTGAGCCAGGTGCGCCAGCGGATGATGAACCGCTGGGTCAGGTATAGGTCGAGCATCACCAGGCTGATATAGACGGTGGCCAGAATGCAGAAAGTGCCGAGTGCCACCCAGAAACCGTGGATGGCATCCGTGCGGATGGCCTCCTCTTTGGCGCCGATGGCCTGGAAGGCGGTCTGCAGCGCCGAATAGAGGTCGTTGCTGAAGTAGCTGAATAGCACGTCGAGGCGCACGGAGATCATCACCGAAAGCAACAGAATGGCCAGCCACAGCCACACCTTCACCGACGACCGCCCGGTGAAGTAGGCGCCGGTGATCCGCCAGTACTGCCGGCCCCACACCGTGAAGCGGGACAGCAGGAACAGCACCAGCATGGTGGCCACCGCGGCG
>NZ_JBIIOV010000065.1:0-15781 GCF_044342925.1 Mycobacterium sp.
TGCGGCACCAACGCGCCGTCGACGCACGCCGCCGCGGTGGACTGCGCGGTGGACAAGTGCCTCGCGTTGACCTTCGACGACGGCCCCGCGCCCTACACCGACCGCTTGCTCGACGTGCTGACCGACGCCGGCGCCGAAGCCACGTTCTTCATGATCGGCAACAAGGTGGCGGCCGACCCCGACGGCGCCAAACGGGTCGCCGAAGCCGGTATGGAGATCGGCAACCACACCTGAGAACACCCCGACATGACCACCATCGGCGCGCACTACGTGCCGGATCAGCTGGCGAAGGCCAACGCGGCGATCGCGGCGGCGACCGGGCGGACACCGGTGCTGTGGCGCCCGGCCGGCGGGCTGACCAATGACGCGGTGAACCAGCAGGCCGCCAAGCACGGGCTGGCCGGAATCCTTTGGGACGTCATCCCTTTCGACTGGATCAACGACTCCGACACCGCCGCCACCCGCCACATGCTGATGACCCAGATCAAGCCCGGCTCGGTGGTGCTGCTGCACGACACCTACTCCTCGACCGTCGACCTGGTGCAGCAGTTCATCCCGGTGCTGAAAGCCAACGGCTACCACCTGGTGACTGTCAGCGAGCTGCTCGGCCAGCCGGCTGTTCATCGGATGGTTCGGCCCGCGCGGCATCGGCACCGTGGTGCTGGGCCTGCTGGTGGTCGACCGGGGCGATATCGAGCACGCCGACGTGATCGGCACCATCGTCGTGGTCACCGTCACGCTCAGCCTGGTGTTGCACAGCGTCACGGTCGCGCCGGGAATCCGCCGGCTGGCGTCAGCGCGCGTGCCCGTGCGGGCGCCGTAGCGCCTGCAGCAACCCTGAGCGCACGATCAACGCCTACTTGCCGTCTTTGACCTTCGCCATCGCCAGCACGTCGAGGCGCTTGTCGAGTTCCGCCTCGGAGAGCTTCTCGCCGATCAGGCCGCGGTCGATCACCGTCTGCCGAATCGTCTTGTGCTCCTTGAGGGCTTGCTTGGCCACTGCGGCGGCCTCCTCGTACCCGATCGCGGAGTTCAGCGGGGTCACGATCGACGGGGAGGACTCCGCTAGGCGGCGCAGCCGGTCCTCGTCGGCCACCAGGCCGTCAATGCACTTGGCGGCGAACAGCTTCGAGACGTTGGCCAGCAAGGTGAACGACTCCAGCAGGTTGCGCGCCATCATCGGGATGTAGACGTTCAGCTCGAAGGCGCCGGACAGGCCGCCCACCGTGATGGCGGCGTCGTTGCCGATGACCTGGGCGGCCACCTGGGTGACCGCCTCGGGGATCACCGGGTTGACCTTGCCCGGCATGATCGAGGAGCCCGGCTGCAGATCCGGCAGGTGCAGTTCGCCAAGGCCGGTCAGCGGACCCGAACCCATCCAGCGGATGTCGTTGGCGATCTTGGTCAGCGACGCCGCGATGGTCTTGAGCGCACCGGAGGCCTCGACCAGTCCGTCGCGGGCCGCCTGGGCCTCGAAGGAGTCCTTGGCGGTGGTCAATTCGGCCAGGCCGGTCTGAGCGACGAGCACATCGACCACCTCGGCACCGAAACCGTCGGGAGCGTTCAGGCCGGTGCCGACGGCGGTTCCGCCGATGGCCAGTTCGCCGAGGCGGGGCAGAGTTGCGCGCACCCGCTCGATGCCGGCCTCGATCTGGCGGGCGTAGCCGCCGAACTCCTGACCCAGTGTCACCGGGACGGCGTCCATCAGGTGGGTGCGGCCGGACTTGACCACGGTGCGCCACTGCCGGGCTTTGCTCGCCAGCGACTCGTGCAACACTTCCAGCGCCGGAATCAGCTGGCGCACAGCGGCTTCGGTGGCCGCGATGTGGGTCGAGGTGGGGAAGGTGTCGTTGGACGACTGCGACATGTTCACGTCGTCGTTGGGATGCACGGTAACGCCGTTGCGGGCGCAGATCGAGGCGATCACCTCGTTGGCGTTCATATTGGAGCTGGTTCCCGAGCCGGTCTGGAACACGTCGATGGGGAACTGGTCGTCGTGCTGGCCGTCGGCGATCTCTCCTGCGGCGGCGATGATGGCATCGGCCTTGTCCGCGGACAGCAGACCCAGGTCCTTGTTGACCTGCGCGCAGGCCGCTTTCAGCAGGGCCATGGCGCGGATCTGGTTGCGGTCCAGCCCGCGGAACGAGATCGGGAAGTTCTCCACGGCCCGCTGGGTCTGCGCGCGCCACAGAGCCTTGGCCGGCACCCGGACCTCGCCCATGGTGTCGTGCTCGATGCGGTACTCGTCGTCACCGGAAGTGGGGAGGGTCATGTCCTGCCTTTCTGGGGTTCTTACGGAAGGGGGTAAGCGGCGTCGGCATCGCCGGTGAAGTCCACCGCGGAGTATTCGTTGAGCTTGGACAGCCGGTGGTAGGCATCGACCATCCGGACCGTGCCGGACTTGGAGCGCATGACGATGGACTGCGTGGTGCAGCCCCCGCCGAAGAAACGCACACCCTTGAGCAGGTCGCCGTCGGTGACACCGGTGGCGCAGAAGAACACGTTCTCCCCGCCCACCAGATCCTTGGTGCTCAGCACCCGGCTCAGGTCGTGGCCGCGGTCGATGGCCTTCTCTCGTTCCTCGTCGTCCTTGGGCGCCAGCTGAGCCTGGATCTCACCGCCCATGCACCGGATCGCCGCAGCGGTAATGATGCCTTCCGGGGTGCCGCCGATGCCCACCAGCAGGTCGGTGCCGGACTCCGGCCGGCAGGCCGAGATGGCGCCGGCGACGTCGCCGTCGGAGATCAACCGGATCCGGGCGCCGGCATGACGCACCTCGGCCATCAGCCTCTCGTGTCGGGGCCGGTCCAGGATGCAGACGGTGATGTCGGAGACCGAGGCCTTGCGGACCTTGGCGATGCGCTGGATGTTGGCCGCGATCGGGGAGGTGATGTCGATGAAGTCGGCGACATCGGGGCCGGCGGCGATCTTGTTCATGTAGAACACCGCAGACGGGTCGAACATGGCGCCGCGCTCGGCGACGGCCAGCACCGAGATGGCGTTGGGCATGCCCTTGGCCATCAGCGTGGTCCCGTCGATCGGGTCGACGGCGAAGTCGCAGTCCGGTCCGTCGCCGTTGCCCACCTCTTCGCCGTTGTAGAGCATCGGGGCGTTGTCCTTCTCGCCCTCCCCGATCACCACGACGCCGCGCATGGACACCGAGTTGACCAGCTGGCGCATCGCGTCGACAGCGGCGCCGTCGCCGCCTTCCTTGTCGCCGCGGCCCACCCAGCGCCCGGCGGCCATCGCGCCGGCTTCGGTGACGCGGACCAGTTCCAGGGCCAGGTTGCGGTCGGGAGCTTCACGACGGCGGGCATCAGGCATGGCGAAGATTCTCCCAGAACCGCTAGCCGCGTCCAGACCTGGGATACTGGGGGCTGCGCTGACGACGATGCGGAGCGAAGCGACGAGGAGTCCAGCGCAGCGACGAGGAGGAGCAGCGCCCCATGAACCCGACAGACGGCGCACCGAGCCCGGACATCGACGGCCCAGACCCAGACCTCGCCGGCCCGCCTCCGCCGAAACCGCACAAGCCGCGGGTGCTGCAGGACGGCCGGGACATGTTCTGGTCGCTGGTGCCGCTGGTGCTGATGTGCGTCGCGCTGGCCGGCCTGGTGGGAATGTGCTCGTTTCGACCCAGCGGACCGTCGGTCGACGGCAAAGTGCCGACCTACGATGCGGCGCGGGCATTGCAGGCCGACGCCGACACGCTGAGCTTCCCGATCCGGCTGCCGGAGTTGCCGGACGGCTGGCAGGCCAACTCCGGCACCCGCGCCGGTATCGACGCCGGCCGCACCGATCCGGCCACCGGCACCAAGCAGAAAGCGATCACCAGCAGGGTGGGCTACATCGCCCCGTCGAGGATGTACGTCAGCCTGACCCAGAGCGACGCCGACGAGACCGCCCTGGTGCAGTCCATTCAGAATTTTGTGTACCCCAGCGGCGCCCAGGACATCGACGGCGTGAAGTGGATCGTTTACCAGGGCGGCGAGGGCACCGAACCGGTGTGGACCACCCGGCTGGACAGCCGCGCCGGCCCGGCCCAACTGGCCATCACCGGTGCCGGCAGCCCCGAGGACTTCACCGCCTTGGCGCTGGCCACCCAGACCCAGCCGCCGTTGGAACCCAAGCCGTAGGAATGTCGATGAAATCTCCCGAAGCCGACCTCTCCGGCTGGCTCCGCGAGCCGTTCACCGCCGAGGGCTTCACCTACGACGTCTACCGCAAGGGAGCCGGGCCCGGCGTCGTGCTCATCCCGGAGATGCCCGGTGTGCATCCCGGTGTGCTGGCGTTGGGAAATCATCTGGTGGACAACGGTTTCACCGTGGTTATCCCGTCGCTGTTCGGGACGCCTGGCGCGCCGGCCCGTGGCATCGGACTGGTTCCGACGCTGGTGCGCGGCTGCGTGGCCAAGGAATTCGCCGCCTTCGCGCTGAACAAGGAACGGCCCATCACCAACTACTTGCGGGCGCTGGCCCGCGACCTCACATCCACCACCCCGGGCAAGGGCGTGGGCGTGATCGGCCAGTGTTTCACCGGCGGTTTCGCCCTGGCCGCCGCGGTGGACGACAGCGTGCTGGCGTCGGTCCTCAGCCAGCCGTCCGTGCCGATCTCGATCAGCCCGGCGCACAAGCGCGACCCGGGGATGTCGGAGCGGGAGATGAAGGTCATCGAGCAGCGCGCCGCCGACGGGACCGTCTGCGCGCTCGGGCTGCGGTTCACCGGTGACCCGATGGCTCCGGCGGAGCGGTTCGCCACGCTCAAGAAGCGCCTCGGCGACAGCTTCGAAGTCATCGAACTCAACTCCTCACCCGGCAACGACGGCGGTTTCGGCCGGATCGCGCACTCGGTGCTCACCCTGGAAGTGCGGGAGCGCGACGGCCAGCAGGCCTACGAGGCGCGCAAGCGGGTGGTGGAGTTCCTCAAAGAACGCTTGACGTAGCGGATTCGCCGGGCGCGACGGGCTTGACCACCTCGGGCAGCTCCTCCTGCGTCTTTTCCTTCTTCTTGCGGCCGAACGGTTTTCGATGCTCCTTGGGCTCATCCTCGGGCTCCTCGTGCATCTCCACACCCTTGTACACCGCGAGGTAGACCGAGATCGTGGTGACGATGACGATCATGATCACCGGTCCCAGGACGATGCCGAAGAAGCCGAACATGGCGATACCGCAGAACACCGACAGCAGCATCAGTGCCGAGTCCAGCCGGGCTTGCTTGGGCACCAGGATGGGCCGCAGGAAGTTGTCGACGTTGGTGATGGCGATCAGGTGGAACAGCACCACGAACAGGCCGCCGGGGATGTTGCCGAAGAACATCATTCCGATGCCGAACGGGATCGTGACGATGCCGCTGCCCAGCGGTATCACCGACAGTGCGGTCAGGAAGATCGCGAACAGGAAGAACGCGTCGTGGAAGCCGGCGATGTAGATGGAGATGGCGCCGAGGTTGCCCTGGATCACCGCGATGATGAACTGACCCTTGACCGTTCCCTTCACCATGGCGCCCATCTTGGTGAGGTAGAGGTCGGTGACCTCGTCGCCGAGCGGGTTGAGCTGGTGGATGAGGGTGATCAACTTCTCCCTGTTGACCAGGAACGAGACCAACACGTAGAGAAAGATGATCGCCGACGTGATGAGGCCAACGGCGCCGCCGGCGACCCCGCTCAGCGTCCGCAGCACCCACTCGCCCACGGTTTGGGCGATCTTGCCGACGTTGTCCCGCAGCGATTCCGCCGAGATGGTCGGGGCCTGGAACGGGAGCCTGGCCAGGAGCTGATTCACCGTGCCGATGGCCTTGTCGCCCAGCGCGTTGAGATCGGCGGTCTGGGCCCATTGGGCCACGCCGGTGAGCATTCGGGAGACCTGGACCGTCGCCAGTGAGGCGACACCGATGAGCGGGACCACGACGATCGTCAGCGCCGCGAGCACCGTCAGCGTGGTCGCCCATCCGCCGCTGACCTTCGCGAGCAGGCGGTTGTACAGCGGGCTGAACAGGTAAGCCACGATGGCCGCGATCACGATCAGCATGAAGTAGCCGCGCAGGAAATAGGCGCCGAACAGCAATGCGACCGCGGTCACGATCGCCAGGGCGCGCTTCTGTGTCAGCGTGAAGTCGGTTTTCACCGCTCTACTGTCCCATTAACTTGCTCAGATGCCGGTCAATGACGGGGTAGCGCTTCAGGTGCGCGCCGCCGTTGAGGTCAAGAATCTCCCCGGTCAGCCAGGATGACTGGCCGAGCCTATGCGCCATCCACGACTACGGAATCAGCTGCGGCGGGCCGGCGTCAGTTGAAGTCCCCGGGCTACCAGTACAAGCCTCGATCAGGCGTCGTCATCCTCGGCTGCGGCCAGCGCCGCCTCGATGCGGGCCCGCGCCCCGGCCAGGTGCTCCTCGCAGCGGCGGGCCAGCGCCTCACCGCGCTCCCACAGGGTCAGTGACGCGTCCAGATCCAGGCCGCCCTGCTCCAGTTGCCGCACCACATCGATCAACTCGTCGCGGCACTGCTCGTAACCCAGATCGCCGACGGGCGTGTTCGAGTCGGTCATGCGGCTCCATCCTCCCGGCCGGTGCTCACGGCGCCCAGCGCGCCGTCGGCAACCCTGATCCGCAACCTCGTGCCGTCCGGCGCATCGGCGGTCGATCGCAGCACCGCAGCCGATCCGTCAATCGCCTGGACCACCGCGTAACCGCGGGCCAGCGTCGCCGCCGGTCCCAACGTGGTGAGCCGGGCGCCGAGGTGTCCCACCCGCTCGGACTCCGCGGCCACCAGCCGGGTGACGTCCCGGCGCGCGGTGGCGCGGACCCGTTCGACCTCCACCACCCGCTCGGTGATCATCCGCGTCGGGTCGGCCAGTGCCGGCCGGCTGCGCAGCTGGCCCAGGGTGTGCTGTTCGCGGCCCACCCAGTTGCGCAGCGCCCGTGCGCTGCGGTGCCGCAACTCGGCAACCCGGGCCAGTTCGGTGGCGGTATCGGGCACCACCTTCTTGGCGGCGTCGGTCGGTGTGGCGGCGCGGACGTCGGCCACCAGGTCGCACAGCGGGTTGTCGGGCTCATGGCCGACCGCGCTGACCACCGGGGTACGGCAGGCGGCGATGGCCCGGCACAGCGTCTCGTCGGAGAACGGCAGCAGGTCCTCCACGCTGCCGCCGCCGCGGGCGATGACGATGACGTCCACTTTCGGGTCCCCGTCGAGTTCCCGCAGCGCCTCGACGATCTGCACGACCGCGTTGGTGCCCTGCACGGCCGTGTTGCGGATGGCGAAGCGCACCGCCGGCCAACGGGCCGCGGCCACTGTGGTGACGTCGTGTTCAGCCGCCCCGCCGCGGCCGGTGATCAGGCCGATCAGGTTGGGCAGGAACGGAAGTGGGTGCTTCAGGCGGGGGTCGAACAGGCCCTCGGCATCCAGCAGACGGCGCAGCCGCTCGATGCGCGCCAGCAGTTCGCCCAGGCCGACCGCCCGGATCTCGCTGAGCCGCAACGAGAAGGAGCCGCGGCGAGGATCGAACTGCGGCTTGCCGCACACCACCACCTGGGTGCCCTCGGTGAGTTGCACCGGGGCGTTGCGCACCAGATCGCTACTGGCGGTCACCCGCACCGACATGTCGGCCGCCGGGTCGCGCAGCACCATGTAGGTCGTGGCGCCGCGGGACCGGATCTCGGTGAGCTGGCCCTCGACCCAGACCACCCCCAGTTTCTCGATCCAACTGGCCACCCGGATGGCGACCGCGCGGACCGGGAACGGGTTCTCCGCGGAAGCGCCCGGGGCGCCGCCGGCCGCCGTGCTCACTTGGCGTTCGCGCGGGTGATCCTGTTGGCCAGCAGTGTCTGGAACGGAGCGCGCGCCTTGGCGGCATCCTCGAACGCCAGCAACGCCCGCAGGTCCGCCACACTCAAGCTCTGGATGCGTGCCCGCAGCTGGGCCAGGGTCAGTGACTCGTAGTCCAGCTCCACCGCGATCGGCGGGGGTGTGGTCGCCGGCTTCGGCGACGGCGGAGCGGCCTTGGCGGTGCCCGGTTTGGGCTTGGGTGTGCGGTCGCCGCCGCGGGGACCGGCGGTGTCGGCCACCGAATACAGCGCGAAGCGGCCCTCGGTCTGCCGCTCTCCGTTGGCCGACGGGCGCTGCGACTGCGCGGGCACGGGGTCGTCGAAAGTGGCCCACTCCGGGTTCTCTTCCCGGGGCGGGAAGACGCTCTCCAGGGCAGCGTCCCCCTTGATCGCCAGACCGGCCAGGTCCTGCTGGAACTTCATCACGAACTGCGCGATCGTGCTCGCCACCGTCATCGGGTACATGACGATGGTTTGCGGCAGCCTGCGAGTCTCCTCCAGGGCGGTGATGGCGGCGCCGACCAGCAGCCGGAGCCCGTAGGGTGCTTGTGCCATGGGCACCAGCGTACGGCGGGCCCGTCGGCGCTGGGGAGAACGTACGCTGATTGCCATGCCGCCAACCGTAAACATGGGTATTCCGGGTACCACCGGCTCGGCTGCGGACCGCGACGGCAAGCGGGTTCTGCTCGCAGAGCCGCGCGGCTACTGCGCCGGGGTGGACCGTGCCGTCGAGACCGTCGAGCGGGCGCTGGAGAAGCACGGTGCGCCGGTGTATGTCCGTCACGAGATCGTGCACAACCGCCACGTGGTCGAGACGCTGGCCCAACGCGGCGCGGTGTTCGTCGCCGAGACCGACGAGGTGCCCGAGGGCGCCACCGTGGTGTTCTCCGCCCACGGTGTGGCACCGACCGTCCACCAGTCCGCGGCGGAGCGCAATCTGCAGGTCATCGACGCCACCTGCCCGCTGGTGACCAAGGTGCACAACGAAGCGAAACGGTTCGCCCGCGACGACTACGACATTCTGCTGATCGGCCACGAGGGTCATGAAGAAGTGGTCGGCACCGCGGGGGAGGCCCCCGACCACGTGCAACTGGTGGACGGCCCGGACGGCGTCGACCGCGTCACCGTGCGCAATCCGGACAAGGTGATCTGGCTGTCCCAGACCACGCTGAGCGTCGACGAGACCATGGAGACGGTGGCGCGGCTGCGTGAGCGGTTCCCCACGCTGCAGGACCCGCCCAGCGACGACATCTGCTACGCCACCCAGAACCGTCAGGTGGCGGTCAAGGCGATGGCCCCGGAGTGCGACCTGGTGATCGTCGTCGGCTCAGGCAACTCGTCGAACTCGGTGCGGCTGGTCGAGGTCGCGCTCGGCGCCGGCGCCGGCGCTGCCTACCTGGTGGACTACGCCGAGGACATCGACCCGGCCTGGCTGGACGGCGTGACGACGGTCGGCGTGACGTCGGGGGCGTCGGTGCCGGAGATCCTGGTCCGCGGCGTGCTCGACCGGCTCGCCGAATCCGGCTACGGCACCGTGCAGACGGTGACCACGGCCAACGAGACGCTGGTGTTCGCGCTGCCCCGCGAAATCCGCCCCGCCCGGTCCTCGGGCTAGCGGCCGCGCTTTCCTGTCCGGGCTAGCGCCCGCGTCGGTTGCCGTCGTACGGAGCGTCGTACGGGGTTTCCGGCGGCGGACCGCCGTCGCGGTAACGCACCCGCGACACCGGGTGATGGTTGGCGGCAGGACCGCCGCGTCGGGCCGGATCGTAGGGCCGGGCCGGATCGTAGGGCGGGTAGGCCCCGTACGGCGGATGCGACTGGTAACCACGGCCCGACTCATACGGCTCGAAGCGGCTACCCCGGGGTGCCCGCGGCGGGATCGGCTCGCGGTAGTCGCGGCGTTCGCGTGGTTCGCGTGGTTCGCGCGGTGGCGGTGTGCGGCCGGCGTCGCGGGTGCGGCGGCGCGGTTCGGCGGCCCGATCGGTGTCTCTGGCCGTCCGGCGGCTGCGCTGCCGCGGCGGGGCGTCGGCGATTGCGTCGGCCGGCGGCCGGGCATGCCGGGAGCGGCTCGTGCGCTCCTGCGGCCGGCGGCTGCGCGTGGACCCCGCCGGGCGGTCGACCACGTGCCGCGGCCGGGCCGGGCGGGTTCCGGGGTCCTCGTCCACCGACCCGTTGCCGGCGAACGCCGACGCGACCTTGGTGGACAGTCCAGCCATCATGCCGGGACGGCCGGGGCTGGGTTCGGCCCGCAGGTGGGCGGGGGCGTGCATGGCCAGATACCACCGCACCAGACCGATCAGCAGCGCCGCCGCCGTGGTGAACAGCATCAGCGGGAAACGTTCGATCAGCGGGAATCCGCAGGTGATCAGCACGTCCTTCAAGCCGCCGAACGACGATTCGTGGAACAGGTAGTACGCCAGCGGGACCGCGACGAACAGCAGCAGCGGAGGTTGCACCACGGCGGTGAAGATGCCGGACTGGCGGACCGCCAGCACCGCGGCGATACAGCCCAGGGCGTAGAAGACGGCGAAGACGCCACCGAGTTCGGAGTGGCCGGAGCCGGCTTCGATGGCCAGGCCGATCAGCGTCGCGGTCGCGGCGATCAGCACCGCGCCCCACCACGGCACGCCTCTGCCCGAGACCGCGACGGCACGCACATCTGCCGCGAAAGTCCGCTGATCTGGCACCCCTAGACCGTACCGGGTCGGCCTGGATTCAAGCTGGCATCGGCCCCTGGCGTGCCTGAGGGGGTCAGGCGTTGCGCCGTGCGCCCCTACACTTGTGAACCCGTGAGCCTGAGTCTGGGAATCGTGGGTCTGCCCAACGTCGGAAAGTCGACGTTGTTCAACGCGTTGACCCGCAACAACGTGCTGGCGGCCAACTATCCGTTCGCCACCATCGAGCCCAACGAGGGTGTGGTGCCGCTGCCCGACCCGCGGCTGGCCCGGCTGGCCGAGATGTTCGGCTCCGAGCGCATCCTGCCCGCGCCGGTGACCTTCGTCGACATCGCCGGCATCGTCAAGGGCGCCTCGGAGGGGGCCGGGCTGGGCAACAAGTTCCTGGCCAACATCCGCGAGTGCGACGCCATCTGCCAGGTGGTGCGGGTCTTCGCCGACGACGACGTGGTGCACGTCGACGGCAAGATCGACCCGCGGTCGGACATCGAGGTCATCGAGACCGAACTGATCCTGGCCGACATGCAGACCCTGGAGAAGGCGGTGCCGCGGCTGGAGAAAGAGGCCCGCAACAACAAGGAGCGCAAGGCCGTCCACGAGGCGGCGGTGGCTGCCCAGGAGCTGCTCAACGCGGGTACCACGCTGTTCGCCGCGGGCCCCAAGGTTGACAGTGCGCTGCTGCGCGAGCTGAACCTGTTGACCACCAAGCCTTTTCTGTACGTCTTCAACGCCGATGAGTCGGTGCTGGGCGATGAGGCCAAGATGGCCGAGTTGCGGGCGATGGTGGCGCCGGCCGACGCGGTGTTCCTCGACGCCAAGATCGAGTCGGAGTTGCAGGAGCTCGACGACGAGTCCGCCGCCGAGCTGCTGGAGTCCATCGGCCAGCACGAGCGCGGGCTGGATGGCTTGGCGCGGGCGGGTTTTCACACCCTCAAGCTGCAGACCTACCTGACGGCGGGGCCGAAGGAGGCCCGCGCCTGGGTGATCCACCAGGGCGACACCGCCCCCAAGGCGGCCGGGGTGATCCACACCGATTTCGAGAAGGGCTTCATCAAGGCCGAGGTGGTGTCGTTCGACGACCTGACCGCCGCCGGTTCGATGGCCGCCGCCAAGGCCGCCGGCAAGGTCCGGATGGAGGGCAAGGACTATGTGATGGCCGACGGCGACGTGGTGGAGTTCCGGTTCAACGTCTAGCTACGCCGAGCACGCCACTTCGGCGTACGGGTCCAGGCTGGACGTCTGCGTGACGATGACTTCGCTGTCGGCCACGATCCGGCAGGAGATGGTCCCGAAACCGTTGAACTGTGCCTTCACCGACGCGGTGAATCCGCGACCTGCCGGACCGATGGACTTGGTCCAGGGCAGCGAGACGTTGCGCTGTTGCTGCTCACCCTCGTTGGTCGAATAGGTGATGGTCAGCGCACTGTGGGACTGGGCATCGACGGCGGAGCCGAAATACTCGACCTGATAGCGGATCGTCTTTCCGGTGATGGCGGCGGCGTCGCGGAAATCACCGCACCCTGCCACTGCTTCGGTCAGCGCGAGGACAGCGAGAAGCCGGAGCGCGCGGCGGCCGTTCGCCGTTGCCGGAGGCCGTCCCGCGCGTCGTGCCCCCACCACGGTCCCTTCCGATCGTGCATCATCCACCTCCGGACGCCGGTGGCGGGAGTCGCCGGACTCCGGAAGTGACTATAGATCAGCGTTGTTTCGCGTCGTGGCACCTGGCGTGAAATACCAATGGTCGATTCCAGCGCTGCCGCTGCGGCTCAGAGCCGCAACGTGACTCCCAGCACCGCGATGACCCCGAGAGCTGCGACCAGGGCGGCCAGCACGGCGGCGATGGAATGCGGCATCGGCCCGAACTCGGCGCGCAGCGCCTTGAGCTGCTGGACGTGCTGAATCCAGCCCAGCATCAACGCGATCAGCCCGACCACGATCATGGCGATGCCGAATACTTGTGGGCTCACCATCGGTTGGCGCAGACGGTCGGTCGTCGAGAGATAGCGGAACGCCTGGTTCAGAGTGAACCCGAAGGCGATCAGGGACGTGGCGGTGCGGACCCACGCCATCATCGTCCGCTCCAGTGCCAACCGGTTGCGTTCGGCTGCCAGGCGGGTGTTGGGATCGATCGGCCGATCTGCCATGAACGCCCCTATCGCGCGATGAAGCTGACGACCGCGTCGGTGAACGCGTCGTTGTCGTCCCCGGCGGCGGTGTGCCCGGCGTCGGAGAGTTCGACGAACTCCGCGTGCGGCACCTTGCTCAGGAAATCCGCGACGCCCTCGGGACTGACCACGTCGGACAGCCTGCCCCGGATCAGCAGGATCGGGATGTCCAATTGCCCGACGGCCCGCTCCAGTTCGTCGATGTCGGCGAACGGCTGGTCTCTGATGGTGGTGACGAACGCCGGATCCCAATGCCAGTGCCAGCGGCCGTCGCGGTGGTGCAGGTTCTTCTTCAGCCCGTCGAGGTTGCGCTGGCGCTTCCGGTACGGCAGGTACTGCGCAATCGCGTCGGCGGCGTGCTCCAGGGTCTCGAACCCGTGTACATGGCGGGTCATGAATTCGCGGATGCGGGCGGTGCCCTCGTTCTGGAACCGTGGAACCACGTCGACCAGAACCAACCCGGTCACCCGATGCGGGCCGGCCTGCGCGGCGGCCAGCATGCCGGTCAACCCGCCCATGCTCGCTCCGACGATGACCACCGGGCGGTCGATCTGCGCGAGTACCGCGGCGATGTCGCGGGCCAGGGTGTGAATGGTGTAGTCGCCGTTCGGCGCGCGGTCGCTGTCGCCGTGGCCGCGGGCGTCCAGGGCGATCACGTGCAACCCGCGGTCGGCCAGGATCTGGCCGGTGTTCTTCCAGGAGAAGCGGTTCTGGCCGCCGCCGTGCAGCATCAGGATCGTCGGGGACCCGTCGTCCCGGCTAGAGCGGTTCCACTCGTCGCCCACCAGGCCCAGGCCGCCGTCTCCCTGGAAACGAACGGTCTGCAGGACAGCGGTCACACGTCGCACGTTACCGGGGCGGCTCGGTAGCCTGTCGCAGCAGAGAGCGGGCTGTTCGAAAACGATGACCCGGCCCGCCCGCGAAGGAGCGATGTATGGCCGACGAGGGCGACGAGTCGCCGGCCGTCGCCGTGGCCCGGCCGCGCCCACCCCGCCGCCGCGCGGCGGCGGCCGGGTTGGCAGTGCTGCTGGTCGTGTCCGGCTGGCTCGGCTGGCGAGACATCCAGATCCGGCGGGCCGAGGGCGTCCGGTCGCAGGTGCTGGAAGCGGCGCGAGCGGGCATGGTCGCCCTGACCAGCATCGACCACGACCGGGTGGACGACGGCGTGCAGCGCATCCTGGATGCGTCCACCGGCGGCTTCCGCGACGACTTCGCCCAGCGCGCAGAGCCTTTCAAGGACGCCGCCCGCAAGGCTCAGTCCACTTCGGTGGGCACTGTCAGCGAGGCCGGAGTGGAATCCGTCGACGGTGAGCAGGGCCGTGTGCTGGTGGCGCTCACGGTCATGACGTCCAACCGCGGCGTACCCGAGCAGCAGCCCAAGGCCTGGCGCACCCGAGTCACGGTCACCAAGGACGACGGCCGGTTCAAGGTGGCCGCGGTGGAGTTCGTCGGATGACGGCCACCGCGCCGCTGCGGCGGATCGCCGCACCGGTGCTGGCCGCTCTGCTCGCCGCGGTGGGGGCGTGGCTGTTCTGGGATTCGTCGTCCCGGCAGGCCGCCCATCAGGCCGGTGCCGAGGCGGTACAAGCCGCCCGCGAGGCTATCCCCGCGATCATGAGCTACCAGCCCGCCACCGCCGAGAGCGACCTCACCGCCGCCGCGAACGAGCGGCTCACCGGGGCGTTCCGGGACACCTATACCCAGATCATCGCGACGACCGTCGCGCCGGAGGCCAGGCTGGAGGGCATCTCCGCATCGGCGACGGTGCCGGCCGCCGCCGTGGTGTCCGCCGACTCCGGGCATGCCGTGGTGCTGGCCTATATCGATCAGACGGTCGACCACACCACGACGGCCGGTTCTGGGCCCCAGACCACGAGCACCAGCAGCGTTCGGGTCACTATGGACAAGGTCGACGGCCGCTGGCTCATCTCCGGTTTCGACCCGATCTAGGAGGCGCAGGTGGTGGGGATGACAGAGCCGAGCTGGATGGAGGTCGCCGCGCCGAGGGTGCAGTTACGCGCACTGACCTGGGGACCCGACAGCGGCCCGATTGCGTTGTGCCTGCACCGCCCCGCCGAAGCTGCCGACGCTGTATCTGCACGGTGCCGACGACGATTGCATGACAGCCGATTTCACGCCCGCGGTGCGGTCGGCGCTGCCGCCCGGCTGCGGGCCGCAGTGGTCGAGCACGCCGGGCACTTCCTGCACCTGGAGCGGCCCGACGAGGTAGGCCGCCGGGTGGTCGAATTTCTCCGTACGTGACCGAAGTGTTCACCGAGCGCCTCGCAGCCGCGGATGCGCAATTCCTCCTGCTCTCCCACAGAATGCCCAATGACCAGTTCCTGCTCTATGTCTTCGACGGAACGCCCGATATTTCAAGTGCTCTCGCGCGGTGCCGACACAACGCCGAACGGTGTGACGACCTTCGGCTAGCGGTGTGCGACGACCAGTCCTGGTGGTATCCGCGATGGGTCCCCACCGGGGTGCGCGACGATCAGTTCGTGGTCCACGATGCGGTCCAGGAATGGCAGCACTGCCTGGATTCGATGGTTGGGCTCGATCACCTGGACGTGAGCCTGATGACCTGGCGGATGCACGTGTTCCCGCCGAACGTCGTCGTGGTGCAGATCTCGCACGCCCTCGGCGACGGCACCCGGTCGGCGGCGTTGGCCGCCGGGCTGTTCGGCCGCCGGACACCGCTGCCCGCGGTGCGGCCGGACCGGGGAAGTCTGCTCCTGCGCGGGATCGCCGCCGCGCGTGCGCACCGCGGGCTGGTCCGCGACATCGAGGCGGGGTTACTTGAGCCGCCCAATCCGCCGCGTCCAGCGCTCAGCGTCAACGCGCGATCGGCCGACGGCACGCCGGTATTGCGCTCGTTCGTCGTCGGCCGCACCCGGCTGGAGTCACCGTCGGTCACCGTCGCCGCGTTGTCGTCGATCGGTGCGGCGTTGGGCGGCTACCTCGCGGCGCGAGGCGAGGACGTCAGCCGGCTGTGCGCCGAGGTGCCGATGGCCGGTGCGGCGAACGCGCGCGTCCGCAATAACTTTCGCAACGTCACCGTCGGGCTCTACCCGGATCTGGAGCCGGGCCGGCGCGCAGCGCGGATCCAAGGCGACT
>NZ_JBIIOV010000230.1:0-4029 GCF_044342925.1 Mycobacterium sp.
CGACAAGATCCGCGATCGCCGGAAACTGGCGAGCGAAGAAGTGGACCGGATCACCGCGCGCCTGGCTGCGCTTGCATGACCGATCCCGGAGAACCTTCGTGGGCCGCCGCCGACGAGCCGACGCCCGACGAGATCGCGGCGCTGCTGCAGGTTGAGGATCTGCTGGACCGGCGCTGGCCGGAGACCAAGCTGGAGCCCACCACCGTCCGCATGGAGATGCTGATGGAGGTGCTCGGGTCACCGCAGCTGGCCTACCCGTGCATCCATATCGCCGGCACCAACGGCAAGACCTCGGTGGCCAGGATGGTCGACGCTCTGCTGACCGCGTTCGGCCAGCGCACCGGCCGCACCACCAGTCCGCATCTGCAATCGGCCGTCGAGCGCATCGCGATCGACAACGAGCCGATCAGCCCGGCGCGCTACGTCGAGACCTACCGTGAGATCGAGCCTTTCATCCAGATGACCGATGCCCGCTCGATCGCCGAGGGCGGCCCCGCGATGAGCAAGTTCGAGGTGCTCACCGCGATGGCGTTCGCGGCCTTCGCTGACGCGCCGGTGGACATCGCGGTGGTCGAGGTCGGCATGGGTGGCCGGTGGGACGCGACCAGTGTGGTCAACGCCCCGGTGGCGGTGATCACCCCGATCGGCATGGACCACGCCGAGTACCTGGGCGCCACGATCGGTGAGATCGCGGCGGAGAAGGGGGCGATCATCGGCCCCGCCCGGGGGGATGTGGTGCCGGTCGACACCGTCGCGGTGATCGGCCGCCAGCTGCCCGAAGCCATGGCGGTGGTGCTGGCCCAGGCTGTGCAGGCCGGTGCCGTCGTGGCCCGGGAGGACTCCGAATTCGCCGTGCTGAGCCGCCAGATAGCCGTAGGCGGGCAGCTGCTGGAGCTGCAGGGCCTGGGCGGGGTGTATTCCGAGGTGTTCCTGCCGCTGCACGGCGAACATCAGGCGCACAACGCCGCGGTGGCGCTGGCCGCCGTCGAGGCGTTCTTCGGCGCCGGGGCGCAGCGGCAACTCGACGTCGACACGGTGCGGGCCGGGTTCGCCGCGGCGCGCAGCCCGGGCCGGCTAGAGCGGATGCGGGGCGCGCCGACGGTCTTCATCGACGCCGCGCACAACCCCGCCGGGGCCGAGGTGTTGGCCGCGGCATTGACGTCGGAGTTCGATTTCCGTTACCTGGTGGGTGTGATCAGTGTGCTGGCCGAGAAAGACGTCACCGGGATCCTCACCGCCCTGGAACCGGTATTCGACATGGTGGTGGTGACAGACAACGGCTCACCGCGGGCGCTGGACCCCGAGGTGCTGGCCGAGCGGGCCGAGGAGGTCTTCGGGCCCGACCGGGTGGTGCGTACCGCCAACCTGCCCGACGCCATCGAAACGGCGACCGCGCTGGTCGAGGAATCCGGCGACGGCGTCTCCGGCGGGGCGGGAATCGTCATCACCGGTTCGGTGGTCACCGCGGGCGCGGCCCGCTCGCTGTTCGGCAAGGACCCGCTGTGAGCGCGCCGGGCCCGGCGGCTCCGGCGCCTTCGGACCCCTGGAAGAGCTTCCGCGGGGTGATGGCCGCCACCCTGATCCTGGAGATCATCTCCGTGCTGTTGGCGCTTCCGGTGGTGGCCAAAGTCGGTGGTGGGCTGACACCCTGGTCGACGGGCTATCTGCTGGGCTTCGCGGGGCTGCTGGTCGTGCTCGCCGGCATGCAGGGCCGGCCGTGGGCCATCTGGGCCAATCTGGGCGCCCAGGTCATTCTGATCGCCGGGTTCGTCGTCTATCCCGGCATCGGTTTCATCGGCGTGCTGTTCGCCCTGGTCTGGCTGATCATCGCCTGGATGCGCAACGAAGTGCTGCGCCGCGAGCGGCTGGGTCTGTTACCCAGTCAGCAGCAGCCCGGTCCCTGACCGGTACTCTTTGCGCTCGGGACCGCGCCGGTGACGATGCGGAAACGAAGCGATGACGGCAAAGATGGAGGACGGCGCTAGATGACCGAGCGGACCCTGGTGCTGATCAAACCCGACGGCGTGCAACGCGGGGTGATCGGCGAGATCATCAGCCGGATCGAGCGTAAGGGCCTGAGCCTGGTCGCGCTGGAGCTCAAGCACGTCGACGAGGCGCTGGCCTCCGCGCACTACGCCGAGCACGCCGAGCGGCCGTTCTTCGGCGAGCTGCTCGAGTTCATCACCTCCGGCCCGGTGGTCGCCGCGATCCTGGAGGGTCCCCGCGCCGTCGCCGCCTTCCGTCAACTCGCCGGCGGCACCGACCCCGTGGAGAAGGCCACGCCCGGCACCATCCGCGGCGATTTCGGCCTGGAGACCCAGTACAACCTGGTGCACGGCTCGGACTCGCCGGAGTCTGCCGCCCGCGAGATCGCACTCTGGTTCCCCGCGCTCACCAGCTAGCTTTCCCGGTCCGCCGGTGAACGCCCGGCGGTGTGGGATACTGGGGGCGATCGCCCGGCAACGGGAGATCGGAATGAGACTTAGAGACGTGCGCGACCACCGCTTCGATGGTGTGGCGCCGACCGTCGACAGCCGTCATTCAGCCCAGGCACTGAACGGGTTCATCCGAACCCGTCGGAGCGAGACCATGACAAGCCCGGCACCAGCCGGGCGCATAGCGGAAGCCCTCGCGTGGCCGCGTCGCAGGACGCGCCCGGGGGCTTGAGGAGATTACGTGGCCGATGATGATTACAACCAAGATCAGCCCGAAACCCCGTCGCCGGGACAGTCACCCGTGGCCGACGCGGAGCTGCCCGACCGCCTGAGGGTGCATTCCCTGGCTCGGGTGCTGGGCACCACCAGCAAACGGGTGATCGACGCGCTGGCAGGTCTTGACGGTCGCACCCGCAGCCCGCACTCCAGCGTCGACCAGAGCGAGGCCGTGCAGGTTCGCGAGGTGCTGGCGGCCGAACCGGTCGAGGTCGAGGCCATCGAAACTCCAGAAGTGGTTTCAGAAGTAACTCCGCAAGTCATCCCCGAAGCGGTCCCGGAAGTGGCAGCGGCACGCGGGGAGATCCCCGATCTTCCCGCCGACAGCGCCATGATCATCGTTTCCGCGGGGGAGGTCGAGCCCGAATCCCGGCTGATCCTGGAGACCCACGAGGCACCGCACGACACCCCTGCCGAGCAGCCCGCCTACATGCCGTTGTTCGTCGCGCCCCAACTGATCGTCGCGCCGGGCATCGACAACGACGACCACGATGACGACGACGGCGACGAGCCCGAGGACGCCGGTGACGGCGAAGCCGCCGAACGGCCCTCCAATCGGCGTCGTCGCCGCGGACGCCGGGGTCGTGGCCGAGGCCGGGGCGAGACGGCCGGCACCGACGGCGACGACGACGAGTCGGCTGCCGACGAAGCCGGCGAGGACGGTGAGGACGCAGGATCCGACGAGGACGCCGACGACGGGTCGTCCGACGAGGAGTCGGCGGGTGGAGAGGGCGCCACCCGGCGCCGTCGTCGCCGTCGCCGCCGCCGTGCCGGTACCGGTGACGACGGAGAAGCGGCGTCCTCGGACGATCCGCCGAACACCGTCGTGCACGAGCGCCCGCCGCGGTCGAAGGCGGAACGCTCGGAATCCAACGAAATCCAGGGCATCAGTGGCTCGACCCGGCTGGAAGCCAAGCGGCAGCGCCGCCGCGACGGCCGTGACGCGGGACGTCGCCGTCCGCCGATCCTGACCGAAGCCGAGTTCCTCGCGCGTCGCGAGGCCGTCGACCGGGTGATGGTGGTGCGCGACAAGGTGCGCACCCAGCCCCCGCACGAGGGCGCCCGCTATACCCAGATCGCGGTTCTCGAAGACGGCATCCTGGTCGAGCATTTCGTCACCTCGGCCGCCTCGGCATCGCTGGTGGGCAATATTTATCTGGGCATCGTCCAGAATGTGCTGCCCTCGATGGAGGCGGCGTTCGTCGACATCGGCCGCGGCCGCAACGGCGTGCTCTACGCCGGTGAGGTCAACTGGGAGGCTGCCGGGCTGGGCGGCTCCAACCGCAAGATCGAGCAGGCCCTCAAGCCCGGTGACTGC
>NZ_JBIIOV010000067.1:0-15477 GCF_044342925.1 Mycobacterium sp.
GTCTCGGCGCAGGCCGCGTGGGCGGCTCTGGTCGCCGGCAGCGAACCCGACACCCTACTGATCGGCACGATCGACCGGCGCAACACCGCTTCGCGGCTCAGCGCCCAGCGAGCGGGACGGCCGGCGCTGCTAGGCAAGGCGTTCATGGCATTGCGCAACTGACACGGTGCGCTCGTAGAAACCAACAGGACCGAGGTAATCAACAAGGCTGTCCAGCTGTACCGGGAGGTTCAAGAAGCCCAACACAAGGGGCGGCGGCATCTTTATCCAGAAGGACGCCAGCGCCGATCCAGTGCTAACCCGGTTTTACTGACCCGTAGGGCTTCGGCCCTGCAGAGTGTCGCAAAACCGACCGGTTTTGCGACATCGGTGCGCGCCCGCACCTATCCCATCGGCGCAGCTCGCTGTGTCTCGTTTCTTGTCTCTCGCAGCGCATGTCCCGAATCCCCGCTGGCGGTAGGCGGGCGACAGGCGACTGTTACGGCCACTCGGCGACGCGGGCCAGCACCAGCGGCCCAGTACCTGCCGATAATCGGGACATATGTCAGCCAAGACGGCCGCGCGGCCGGCCTTTCGTCCAGGCGGTTATGTACCAGGCCTGCAACGGCACGAGCCCTCCAAGCTGCTCGTAAGCTTCCCGTATTATCGTCCAGGTGAGTTTGCTGGACATCGCACCGGGCGGGCTTGAACGCCTGGCAGGTCAGTGTGGGAAGTGGGCGGGCGCGGTCGCTGTGCCCTCCATGCCTGATGCGCAGATCGCAACGAGCCAGGCATCGGCCACCGCCGTCTCCGCCATCCACGCACGCACCGGAATGAGCGGCGAAGCACTGTCTGCGCGGATGGGCACCAGCTCCCAAAAGCTGAACTCCGCCGCAGCCGCCTACGCGGTGCACGACGCAGAGTCTTCGGCCCGGTTGGCAAGCGTGTCGCCGAGAATCTGATGCCTGCCACCGGGGGAATTCCGACCTTGTCACAGGTCCGAAGCTGGAACACCGAGCACCTCACTGAGGCTGCGGTTCACTGGACTCGCACCGCGGTGGTCTGGGAGGACAGCTTCACGGAGCTCGCCAATCAGATCAGCGTTCCTGGAGGCACAGCCTGGGAAGGCGCCGCCGCCGACGCGGCCTTCGCAAGCGCCCACGCCGACCGGATGATCGTCATTGGTCTGGCTGACGAACTGCATGCCGCCGCTCAGATTGCCCGCACCGGCGCCAATCAGATCGACTTCGCCCGCAGCGCCGTACTCCGCGTCGTTGAGGCCGCCGAGGCCGCCGGTTTCGTCGTTGCCGAGGACTTCTCCGTCACCTGCCCCGGCTTATTCGACCCGATCACGGCCGCTGCCCGGCAAGCCCAGGCCGAGGCCATCGCCACCGACCTCCGCGCCACCGTCGGAACTTTGGTGGCCACCGACACCGAGGTTGCCGCGAGCTTGACCGCCGCCACCTCCGGACTGGGCAACACCGTGTTCCCAGAGTCCGAGGACGCGGCGTCGACGGTGCAACTCGTCGACTTCAAGACCGCGCCGAATCCCAATCCGGGTACACCCGACGATCCAGTCGACGACCGGCCCACGTCATCTACGCCGTCTCCCCTGCCTTTGCCGTCACCGAGCTGGCCACCGGCCCCGCTTGATCCCGAGGACCTCGATCGGTTCGGAAATGAGGGGGACGTCATCGAGCAGACTGCTAAGGAGGCGCAGAGACATCCGATCAGTCCCAAGATTCCGCTGGAAGAATCAGGTGTGTTCGGTAAGTGGATGGGTCGGCTGGGAACTGCCGGGGAGGTCTTGAAAGCCGGAACGGAGGGCAAGGAGGACCTCGCTAACCACAAGGGTTGGAAGACCACATTGATCGACGTCGTGCCTAAGACGGTTGGTGCGATTCAGTTTGGCAGCGTTGGCGCGGCTTTGGGCGCTGCTAACGGTGCCCGGCTCGTGTCAGGGTTGGGCAAGTTTGCAGCGCCTCCTGGTCAAGAGGGGCTCGCTGAGGTCGTGGGCGGACTCCTCGGTGCCGCCGGCGGCGGGTTTATCGGCGCCGTGAAGGGGGGCGAGCTCGGTGCTTCCGTGGGAAGAGCAGCCTCTGCGTACCTGCATAGCGTCTTGGACTGATTTCAGGATTGGAGGGCAAGGGCGGTGGACATTAAGGTGTGCGGCCGGTGCTTGAATGGCTAAGGGTTCCAATGCAATCGTTCCCACCGTCGCGGTTCTTGTCGTTGCGGGTTGCGGATTCGTTCGCGATACGCCCGGTTCGTCGGCCGACTCAATGCCAGATCCTCTGGCGTACAGGTGTTCTGTGAGCACCGCGATTTCGATGACCGTCGTGCCGCCCCGGGAGGCCGATGAGCCCTTTGTGTCGGTTCCCACTCCGGCTGGTTGGGAGTTCGTTGCTCGTGACCGGGAAATGGTGCGCGGCGGGTTAGTGAGTGCTGAACTACGGGCCAATGACTTCACTCCCAATGCCGTGATTACCTTGGCCGACGTGTCGGTGGTTGCACGCACCCCCCAGCAGGCGCTGGACGCCGAACAGAACGGGCTTGCCGGCGAGGTTCACATCGACTCTGTCCAGGACGGCACCCTGTGCGGCTATCCAGCCAGGAGGGTGAATTACCTCTTCGAAGGCCGCGATGCCACCACGTTGATCGTCGCCGGCACCGACGGCCGAAAAAGAACATGGGTCAGCACAGTGGGCATCCAAACCACAGAGCCGACGAACCCCCAGTACGTCCAAGACAAGGCGGTGATTCTGGATAACTTCCAATTCCTGATCCGCCACCTCGACGACATCGCGTCATGACAGAAAGAAGGCTGTTCCATGCGGCCGGTGCCGCGCTGTTCCTGTACTGGGCCGTGTCCTGGATATGGCATGCGGCGCAACACGGTTCGTATGCGACCTTGATCGCCGAAGTCATCACGGTGATAGGAATAGCGTGGTCCATGCTCGCCGGGCGTGTTCTACAGCGCATCCCGGCAGGCCAGCGGTGGAGGGTTGAGACCGGTGAGGGCGCAACCATCGTGCGCCCCAACCGGCTCAGGTCCACGGTCGTCATGTTTGGGGTGATCGCTCTACTACTGGGACCGATCCTTATGGGTGCGCTTCAGCTGATGGGCCGGTTGGACGTTCCCATCGGTGATCCCCCGACGATCTGGGAAAGACTGTTGAGCGGCTTCTTTCCAGTCGCAGGTGTGGTGTGCGGGTTCTTTGCGGTGGTGTGGCTAGCGGGGCTCGTGTGGAGGCGCGGCGATGTTGGCTCGCTGATCATGAATCCGCGTGGGGTCGCGTTGAGCACTCGGCGCAGTGCCGCAGTGTCCTGGGATGCTGTGCGTGACGTTCCACCCGTCGGTTCGGCGACATCGCGATCCGGCGTTTACCTCGGGCCGGAACTTAGGATTGAGGCGTCCCCGACGCCGCTCAAGCTTCCTCTGAGCAGATTTCCCACCGACGCCCAACCGCTGGCCAATATGGTGCGGTTCTACTGGCACAACCCGCACTGCCGTGACGAACTGGGAACCGCACGAGCCGTGGCGCGTTGGGAAGCAGGGGATTTTCCGGGGGTAGCTGGATGGAATTCCGGCGAACCATCTCGACGCCAAAACGGCCGCGGAAGTAACTCGGAATGAGTGCCGCGTTGCCCCAAGCCAAAGACATCTCTCAGTGACCGGCCGCACGTGGTTCGTGCGCGCAGGTGCCGTCGCCGGGGTAGCCGTCGCGGCGTGGTGGATCGTGCACGCGTGGCGGGCGGGCGCCTACACCACCGTTGCCGCTGAAGCCATGATCCTCGGCGGCGCCCTCCACCTCGGATTCAACGATCGGATCGCCCGGTTCATCCCCGCCGCTCAGCGGTGGCGGGTGGGTGCGGAAAACGAAGGAATCGGATTCCGCCAGAACAATTTTCGTGTACGGGCGTCGTGGACGGCAGTCCTAGCGCTGTTGCTCGGAATCTTCTTCATGGGCCTGCTGCAAATGGTCGATGAACTCGACGTCCCGACCCGCACCCCTCCCACCTCGCAGGACCGTGCGTTGCTGTCCCTGCTGCCAATCCTCGGCGTCGTGTGCGGAGTTCTTGCACTCGTCCTGGTGGGCACGTGGCTGTGGAGCATCGGTACGACCGGAGGCAAGTCAGGGTCGCTGGTGATCAACCGCGACGGCGTCACCGCGTGGTCAAGGGGTCGGCCGACGCTACCGTGGAACGCCATCCGCGACGTCCAGCTGGCCGACGGCAACTCCAGACGCACAGCCACCCTCATCGTCGACGGGTCGCCGAAACCGTTGACGCTGCCCCTGGATCTGTTTCCCCAAGACTCCGCTGCGCTAGCCGATATCGTGCACTTCTACTGGCGCAATCCTGATTGCCGTGATGAGCTGGGCACCGAGCGGGCAGTGGCGCGTTGGGAGCGCAAAGACTTCCATCGGTTACCGCAGCAAGACGCCAGCTGACCCGCCGGCGCTCGGCTCGGAGGAGGCATGCAGATGGACGCCTTTGCCGACCCACTGCACACCACCTCGCTGCCCCAACTGATCGCCCAGAGCAACGGGCCAATCACCCTCGTCGCCCCGAATCATCTGGATCACTGGCTGCCGGGACTGACCGTGCCCGCCGGATGGGCGCCGGTCGGATGGGGCGGGGCGTGCGCGCGACGGCCAACCTCGACCTCGGCCCGTCGACGCCGCCGGCGGAACTGCGCTGATCGAACAGGCAATCGTGATCGGCCTCGACGTCCTCGCTCGTCTGCTGCCCGACGTCGAGGTGCTGACCAGCAGCCTGCACCGATCCGTGCTGGGCATGCCGGGAATGGCCAGCCCGCCGCCACCGGCGTGACTGCCGTTGCATCCGACCCGTTACGGTCGTCAGCATGTCGCTGGCTGAAGTACGTCTGCATATCGAGCGGGTCGACGAGGGCATCGTCAAGCTGCTGGCCGCCCGCCAGAAGCTGGTGGCCGAGGCCGCGTCGTACAAGGCCGACGGCAAAGCGGCGAAGCATCGCGACGCCATGTCGGCCCGCCGCCGGGAGCTGGCCGCCGCCGAAGGGGTTTCTCCGGATCTCGTCGCCCGCGTGTACGACGCACTCGACGCCGGGGCCTAAAGTCCCCTCCCCCGCCCGGACTGCCCCGCCGGTCGCGGCTGATGTGTTGCTATTGGAGGCATGACCGTGCCCCGCCGCGTCCTCGAGGAAGACGAACTCAAGCCCTTCCAGGTCGAGCTGCTCAAACTTCAGCGCTACCTCGAAGAGCACAACCGGCGCATGATCGTGCTGTTCGAAGGCCGGGACGCCGCGGGCAAGGGCGGCACCATCCGGCGGGTCACCCGCTACATGAATGAGAAGCGCTACCGGGTGGTGGCCCTGGGCAGACCCACCGAGGAGCAGCGCAGTCAGTGGTACTTCCAGCGCTACATAGCGCAGTTCCCCACCGGCGGGGAGATGGTGCTGTTCGACCGGTCCTGGTACAACCGCGCAATGGTCGAGCCGGTGTTCGGCTTCTGCACCGACGAGGAGTACCGCAACTTCCTCAAGGGTGTGGTGGGCTTCGAGAAGGACCTCGTCCGCCAGGGCACCATCCTGGTCAAGCTGTACTTCAGCGTCACCAAGGAGGAGCAGGCCCGCCGCTTCGAACGCCGCCGCGACGATCCGCTGCGGCAGTGGAAGCTCAGTGAGATCGACGTGCAGGCCCAGGAACACTGGGACGAATTCACCGAAGCCAAGTACCGCATGCTGCGTCGCACCAGCACTCCCGATGCGCCGTGGACCATCATCCGGTCGGAGAACAAGCATCTCGCCCGGCTCAACGCCCTCCGGGTGATCCTCAGCGCCGTCTCGTACCTGGATCGCTCGCCGGATGTGGACTTCGTGCCGGACCCGGAGATCGTCGTCCCCGGTGCACAGGAACTGGTCTTGATGGAGGCCGACCGGATTCGCAGCGGCAAGTTCACCGGCTGATCACTGGCGGGTCGCTTATTCAGCGAAGATCGCGACCGCCCGCGTCCATCCCGCCGAGGCGGCGTGCACCTTGACCGGGAAACACGCGACCTCGAATCCGTGGTGCGGCAGTGACTCCAGGTTGTGCAGTTTCTCGATGTGGCAGTAGCCGATGGTCCGTCCGGCGCGGTGGCCCTCCCAGATGATCGACGCGTCGTGGCTGCGGGCGTACCGCTGGGCGGTGAAGGAGAACGGCGCATCCCAGCTCCAGGCGTCGGTTCCGGTCAGCCGGACCCCACGCTCCAGCAGGTACAGCGTGGCCTCCCGGCCCATGCCGCAGCCCTTGCCGACGTAGTCGGGCTGCCCGTAATGCGTTCCGGCGCTGGTGTTTACCAGCACGATCTCCAGCGGTTGCAGGGTGTGGCCGATGCGCTCCAGTTCGGCGGCGACGTCGTCGGCGGTGACGACGTATCCGTCTGGCAGTGCCCGGAAGTCCAGTTTGACCGCCGGTTGCAGGCACCACTCCAGCGGAACCTCGTCAATGGTGATGGCCCGCTTGCCGCCGTCCATGGTTGATGCGTAGTGGTACGGCGCGTCGAGATGGGTGCCGTTGTGGGTAGTGATCCGCACCCGCTCGATGGCCCAGCCCTCGCCGTCGGGCAGGTCGGCCACTGCTGCCCCCGGGAAGAACGACACCACTTCCTCGGCGGTCTGCCGGTGGTCGTAGTAGTCGATCTCGGGCAGGTGGCCCGGCGGGTCGGAGGCGATACCGGCCTGCAGCGGAACCGAGAGGTCGACGAACCGGCGGGTGGCCATGCGCCCCATCATCGCCTAAGCCTGATCGACCCGGGCGTCCGAGGACGGGCCGTCCGGTCCGGTGGAGATGTCGGGGGTGAACTGGTCGGGGTTCAGCCCGCTAGCCGGCGTCGCGGGCGGCTGTTGCGGCTCGGCCCGGCCTTCGGTCGGTGCGGTCGGTGCGGTCGGGCTGTGGGAGCGCTCATCACGCCAGTCGCGCACCAGCTGAACGATTCCGGCCACCGCCAGCGCGACGACGACGACGGCCAGCGGGGTGCTGCCGGTCAGCGCGGCGACGATGAGGGCGACCAAGCCCGCAACGGCCAAAATCACGACAGCGCGCACCATCCCAGTCTGCCTGCGCGGGAGGGCACATGCCGGTACGCGTGCGCGCGGCGTGTTCGCCCGGTCAGGCCGCGGCGTGTTCGCCCCCTCAGGCTGCAGTGGGCCGTCGGCCGAGCCGGATATGCACGACAGCGGCCGACGGCGCGGCCGACGCCTCGTCGCGGGCCAGCAACTCCGCACTCTCGGGCAACTCGCGGGGGTTGAGCGACCCTTCGGCGATCTGCTGCAGCACCGCGTGGGCGCGCGCCAACTGGTGGCGCTTGCGGTACTGACCGCCGGGCAGCTTCACCCCCGCCCACACCCCGTACTCCTCGCCGCCGTCCACCGCTTGACGGGCGCACTGCCGTTGCTGCGCCAGGGGGCACCGTCGCAGACACAGCGTGCGGGCCTTCACGGCCGACTGTTCGTAGACGCGGGCCTTGGCGGCCCCGTCGCTGGCGTCGTCGTCGGCGTAGCCGAACCACAGGTCGGGTTCGACCGAGCACGGGCGCTTGTCCATCACAGCCTCCTCAGAGCGTTTCGATGACGGAAGCGTATACACACGTATCGGTATCCGCAACTAAAACGTACACAGAAACGTATACGGACGTGAGCCTGTGTACGATTCGCCCATGGTGGGAGCCCGACGGTGAGCCGTGAGGCGGCAGGTGCCGCCATCCGGGCACTGCGGGAATCCCGTGACTGGTCGCTGGCCGATCTGGCCGCTGAGACCGGAGTCAGCACCATGGGTCTGAGCTACCTGGAGCGGGGCATCCGCAAGCCGCACAAAACCACTGTTCAGAAGGTCGAGAACGGTCTTGGCCTGCCGCCGGGCACCTACAGCCGGCTGTTGGTGGCCGACGATCCAACCGCCGAACTGGCCCAGCTTGGAGCCACCCCGGGGGCGCCGCCGAGCGTTGTTCGCGCGCCGGGAGCGGTGGTGGTCAACCGCCATACCGACGCCGATGTCCTGGAGGCGCACGCCGAAGCGCACCTGGAATCGCTCAACTCGTTGATAGCCCGACTGCCAGCGGAGACGTCAAACGAATACGAGACGTATATTCTGTCCGTGATCGCTCAATGCGTGAAGGCCGAGATGCTGGCCGCCAATTCCTGGCGGGTCGCGGTCAATGCGGGCGCTGCGTCCGCCGACCGTTTGATGGACCACCTCAAGACCCTCGAGCACATCCGGTCGACCCTGCTGGCGCGGATGCCAGGCAGCATCAGCGCCGGGTTCGACCGGGCCTGCCAGCGCAGCGGCCTGCCCGATGCGGTGATCGCGACGCTGCTCGGGGTGACCCCTGACGAGATGTGGGACATCCGCAATAAAGGACTCATTCCCCCCGGCGCACTACCCAGGCTGCGGGCGTTCGTCGAGGCGGGCTCATGACCGCCGACGAGGTCGAACTTCTCCGCCGGGCGCACGCGCTGTTCGACGGCGCCGTCGGCGGAGGCCTACCGCCTCCCCGCCACTCCCCCGCGTTGTCGACCAGCGCCCAGGCCGGCGCAACGATCGGCGCCTACCGTCACCATGCGGCCGGTTGGCTCGCGGAGTTGGACGACGCCCGTCGCGTGGATGCCGCACTGGCGGCCATCCTCGGCGCCGCGCAGCGTGACCACGGCGAGGCACGTCGTGACACCGGCGCCGTGCTGGCCTCCGCCCGCACCGACGCCGCGACCGTCGTCGGTAACCCGATTCTTGCTAGGGAGTTGTTGCGCCGCAGAGTGATCCGGCTGCGGGAGCAGCACTCCCATGTGCGGTCGGCTCGTCGTCGGGCACGCCGGCATCGCACCGATCTGCGGGAGCTGCGCTACCGGCACCGCCGACGTCGCCCTGCCGCCGGCAACCGCCGAGCCGACGCCGCGGTCCAGGCAGCGCTGACCCGTCTCGGCCGGCCCTATGTCTGGGGTGCCACCGGACCGGACCGGTTCGACTGCTCCGGACTGGTCCAGTGGGCCTACGCCCGTTCCGGAGTTCACCTGCCGCGCACCACCTATCAGCAGATCTACGAGGGCGTGGCCGTCGCGAGGTCGCAGGTGCGGCCCGGTGATCTGGTCTTCCCGCACACCGGGCACGTGCAGATCGCGATCGGCGGCGGCCTGGTCGTCGAGGCGCCGCAACCCGGGGCGACGGTCCAGATCAGCAGGATGGGGCCCGCGGTCGCGATCCGCCGGGTCGCGGGGTGAGTTGTCCGCGCCTGAGGTCGTGGGTACCGTCGTGCCATGACTTCGGGGGACTCGTCGGAGGCGCTCGCAGCGGCACGGCGGTCGCTGGCAGCCCGTGATGCCGAGCTCGCCGACGCCGACCGCGCACTGATCGACGCCGTCGCGGACGCCCATGCCATGGCGGTCGAGTCGATCGGCCGCATCGACACCATCGCGTCCGCCGTCGAGAACGCCGCGACCGACCAGCCGAAGGACAACCCGGCCGGCGCCCGCGAAGTCGGCCGCTACCTGGTCGCCAGAAACCGCGAGATCGCCGAGGTGGTCAGCGAAGCCAAAGCCGCCGCGGAAGCGAAAACCATTGCTCTGAAAGAACTTACCGAGCGCTACCGGTCGGCCCTCGGCTAACAGCAGTTGTGCACAGCGGTGAATTGTTCACCGGCCCGGTACTGCCTAACGTCACCGGCATGAGAGGCATGCGGTGGCGGACTACCACGATCTCCTCGACGCGATAGCCCGGGTCCGGTCGGCCACCGGCGATCCGAGCGCATGGCAGACCGGGCTGTCCGGCGACGACATCGCCGTAGCGTCGAGGCCGATCAGTTCACCGGAGGCGATCAGCGCCGTCCTGGCGAAGGTGATCGCCGCCCACCGGGATGTCTTCGCGACCACGCCCGTTGCGGCCGCACCGCCACCACAGACCAACGACGGCTCGGCAGCCGAAGCGATCCGGGAAGCGGAATCGGCGCTGGCTCAGCAGCATTCGACAGCAGCCCAGACCGACCTCCAGGTCGTGCGCGCCGTCCTTGGCGCCCATGCCACCCAGACCGCGGGGCAGGCCCAACTCGACCGGGTGCAGCAGGAGATCGAGACCGCCGTGCTGACCCGCACGGGCCTGGACACCCCAGCCGGGGCTAGGGAGTTCCAGCGGTTCCTCATCGGCCAACTGCGCGACATCCAGGCGGTGCTGGACACCGCGGGCCTGGATGCGACTTCGCACGCAGCGCTGGCGAGTGCGCTGGCGGCGCTGTACGCGTCGTCCAGTCCGCACGAACCACCGGGGGTGGGGGAGCGGCCGGTACCGACACCACAAACCCAATCAGCACAGCAGGATTCATCGCGGTCCACTGAGCCGGCCGACCGCACGAACACGCTCGGATCCGAAGACCCATGGGACGACTTCGGCGGTCTCCCCACCGGCCTCCCGGCCGATCTCCCCACCGGCCTCCCGGCCGATCTCCCGGCCGACATCCCCGCCGGCATCGCCGCCCCTGCCGATACCGTCCCGCTGCCGCCCGCACCCGTCGCGGCGGCGCCGGCTCCGGCGATGTCCGCGATGCCGGCGAGCGCCCCGGCGGCGTGGGGAGCGGGGCCGCCGGGTTCAATGCCGTTGGGCGGCGGACTCCCGCCGCTGCCCGGATCCGAATTCGCCGGCCTGTCGCCCGGCACCGGTTTCGGCTCGGGATTCGACCCGGCGGAACCGCGCCGCAACCACGGAGCGGACGACCTTGATCACCTGCTCGACCGGGCCTTCGGCGAACCGTCCGCCGGCCGCTCCGACGACCCTGCCGAAGAGCCCGAGCCGCCGGCCGTCCGGGAGCCCGCGGGTGAGCCGGCGGATCCCGCCACCTCCGTCCTGCTGCCCGACGGCGATACCGTCGCGGCCCGCACCCCTGAACTGGCCGCCGCGATCACCGCCGCCGTCGCCGGCACCCCGATCCCGGAGGCGTTCGGCGGGCAGGGCATCACCGTGCCTCCGCCCGGATCGCCGGTCGCCGCTCCGCTGGATCCGGAGCGCCTCGTCGCCGGCGACATCGGTGTGTTCACCGATCGGCATGCGGTGGCATTGGGCAACGGCAAAGCCCTGCTGGATGGGCAGATTCAGCCTATTTCGGCCGCGACCGGCCCTGGCTTTCTAGGCTGGCAGCAACCGCCGCGCCCGGACCCCGCAACGAGTACGCCGGAAATCCCGGCACCGAACCGGCCGGCGCAGACGGCCCCGTCCTAACAGGGAGAGAGCAATGGCAGAGCGCCTCAATGTGGTGCCCGATGAGCTTCGCGCGGCGGCCCGGGAGCACCGGGACAGCGCCGATCAGCTCGCCGCAGTCCCGGCTGGCAACGCGGCGGTGATGAGCACGCTGGATTCGCTGGGCCCGATCTTCGCCGAGTTCCGTGCCGCCGGAGCTGAACTGCTCGAGCAGCGCCGCGTCTGCTACGAACAGCAGTCTGCTGCACACGCCGAAATGTCCGATCGGCTCAACCATGCCGCCACGATGTTCGAACAGCAGGACGCCGAGGCGGCGCAGCGGCTGCGCACGGTCGCCGGGGACGGCACGTGAGCGAGCCCGATCCGCGGTTCGACGCGGTGCACCCCAGCGGCCATGTGATGTTCCGATCCTGCCGCGGGGGATACCTGCACAGCGTGGTGCTGTCGGAGGTGGTGGCCGATGTCGACGCCGAGACGCTGGCGCAAGCGGTGCTGCGCACCGCCGATGTCTCGCACCTCAGGGCGGTGATGGAGATCCGCCAGGAAATCCTCGACGCCGGCTTCAGTCCGTCAGCGGAGTTGTCGACGCCCGCCGACCTGGCACGCGCCGAGGCCGCGTTGGACGACCACCGGCTGGGCAACTAACCGGGCTGCGGCCCGCCGTCGGCCGTCGGCCGGATGTCCTGCGGCGGAGCGACGGGACTCGACCCGAACAGTTCGCGGGCCCGCCGCAGCAGGGCGCGCACCTCGTCGAGTTGTTGCTGCAGCAGCGAGTCAGCCATGCGGCCAACGGTATCCGGGGGCGCACCGGGCGACAATTCGGTCCTGTGGAATTCAGCGCCGTGAATTCAGCGCCGCGGGAACTCGGCGTTGATCCGGTCCAGCAGGGCGGTGTACCGGCCTGCCTCGGGGTGCCGCCCCGGCTTGCCGCTGCTGACCAGCCCCACCGACAGATCGCGCGACGGATCCGCCCACATCGCGATGTTGGTCAGCCCGGTATGACCGAAGGCGGCCGCGGCGTCGCGGCCGAAGGGTCCGAACCGCTTGGAGCCCAGCATGTATCCGGTGCCCCACCGCATCGGCATCAGCCCGGTGGCCACGTCCGGGCGCATCCGACGGCACTCCCGGGTCGCGGCCCGCAACGTCTCCGGCCGCAGCACCCGCACACCGTCGAGTTCACCTCCGCGGCAGAGCAGTTCGGCGAACCGGGAGAGCTCCGCAGCGGTCGACACCGTGCTCGACGACGGCACCACGCTGGTCAAAAACATCGGGCTGTTGGTGAACCTGACGATGTTGCGCATCGACCCGCCCAGTGCCGTCTTCATCGCCGCGGCCATCGGCGCGGGTAGCGGCTTGCCGGTGACGTGACTCGGCGCCACCGACGCCACGTCGGCCTCGGCCACGCCGTAGTTGGTCCAGCGGAACCCCAGCGGGTCGAGGATCTCGGTGGCCAAAATCTCGCGGATGTTGCGCCCGGTCGCGGCCGAGACGATCTCGCGGACCAGCGGCCCCCAGGTCAGCCCGTGGTAGATGTGCATCAGGCCGGGCCGGTGGATCGGCTTGAGGTGGCCCAGTTGCTCGCGGGCGTATTCGCTGTCGTTCATCCGCTTGAGGTCGGGTCGCTGCCCGGCGGCGAACGGCACCCCGGCGCTGTGGCTGATCACGTGCCGGATGGTGGTGCGTTCCTTGCCGTGACCGGTGTAGCTGGGCAGGTAGTCACACACCCGGTCATCGAGGGAAAACGCGCCCCGCTCGACGAGCATGTGCACCACCGTGGTGGTGATCGCCTTGGCCGCCGAGTACACGCAGAACGGTGTGCCGGTGCTGATCGGCACCCGCTCGGCGTCCGGCGGGTCCTCCGGTCCGTTTCCCCACCCGTGGCCTATGGCGCGGTTGAGCACCACCGCACCGTGGTGCCGCACGCACAGCTGAATGGCGGGCTGCATGCCCGCGGAGTACCAGTGCCGCACCGCGTCCCAGATACGTTCCACCGCAACACCGGTGGGCTCCTCGGCGCCGGTGTCGGTGACCGCGCGGAGGTCGGCCGGAACTCTGATCCGGCCGTCGCCTACGGGTCGGGGGCTCACCATTGGCGGTGCAGCGTCGCGGTCAGGTGATGCTGCAACGGCAGGCCCACCGCACCCATCAACACCGTGTAGTGCAGTTCGTCGCCGTCGACCCGGATCGAACGCCGCAGCGCCATAACGTCTTTCGCCGACTGACTGAGTCCGATCGTCGTCGAGTGCACCTCGACGACGAGGACACCGTCCTCCTCGGCGGTGACCGAGCCCTCGTCGATCTCGCTGATGCCGGTCGGGTGGGCCAGCACCAGTTCCACCCGTCCGGGGGCGGGCGACCGCAGGTAGCCGCTCTCGGCGTGCATCGGACGGCCGTCGTCCGAGCGGGTGCGTTGGGTGTAGGCCAGGAACGGTTTCCCGACGTGGCCGAAGCTGACGTCCTCGACGTACTCGAACGGTTCGATGGTGGGGTAGTCGCCGAACCCGCGGCCGGACCAACTTCCCAGCAGCGGCGCCAGGGCCGCGATATCGGGATGCAGATCGGGTACGGCGCTCACACCGGCCCGACCAGCTCGACCCAATTGCCGTCGGGGTCGGCGACGAAGCACCAGCCCATGCCGGGAACGGCCGGGAACGCGGTGGGTTCCTCGACGACCGCAAAGCCGGCGGTGGCGGCCTCTCGCGCGGCGTCGCGGACATCGGCCACCACCAGGGTGAGGTAGCGGATCCCGGCTTGCGCACGCCCTCCGCCGGGCACCGCGGCGGCGGTGGGCGGCTCGTCGTAGCTGACCAGCTTGATCACGACGCTATTGCCCACTGCGTAGCGCTTCATGGTCCCGCCGGGAAAGTCCAGGTCCCCCTGATGCGTCAGACCCAGATACCCCTCGTAGAACGCCACCATCGCGTCGCGCTCGGTGGTGACCAGCCCCACCTCGATGCTCGGTGCGAGCAGTTGCACCGACACCGCTCAGCCCTTGGTGCCGACGGTGATCAGGTCGAACACCCCGCGAGTCCACAGCGGCCGGTCGACGCGACGCTGATCGGTGATGGCGAAGCCGGCGCCGGTGAACAGGGCGCGCATCTCGCTCGGCGTCGGGCTGCTCGCGACGGAGGATTCCTGCGTCGCCAGCCGGCGCAGCGCGGCGGGCAGTGGCGGGCTGATGGTGGCCACCGCCACCAGACCGCCGGGGGCCAGTACCCGGTAGAACTCGCGCATGGCCGCCGGCTGGTCGAAGAAGTGGAACGCCGACGTGGTGACGACGGCGTCCAGCGCGCCGTCGTCGAAGGGCAGCCGCTCAGCGGGGCCCTTCATCCAGCGGACCTGCGCCGAGCGGGCCTTGGCCTGTTCGAGCATGCCGTCGGCCATATCGACCCCGTACACCTCGGCGGGGTGCAGTTCGTCGGCGACGCGGGCGGCGAGAATGCCGGTGCCGCAGGCGATGTCGGCGACCCGCTGCGAGCCGGCCGCGCGCAGCTTGGCTACGACTTCATCCTGGGCGGGTCGGTAGACCCAGCGCTGCAGGAACGGCAGATCGTAGAGCGGCGCGGCGATGGTCCAGAAGCGTGTGACGGCGGCGTTCAACTGCCGGCCCGGAGTGGTCATCAGCCGAGTATGGCAGTCGGCGATGGGCGGCGGTGTGCGGTGGGCGGTGTGCGGTGGTTCGGACTTTTCAGCTGCGGTGTGAGGTGTGGCTTCGGGCCAGCACGGCGACGGCGGAGACGATGTTGGGTGCGGTGGGCATGATTCCGTCGGGGTCGCAGACCCGCAGCAGCCGCTCCACTTCCGAACCCGGGACCAGCACCCAGTCGATGCCGGCGCGTGCGCACCGCGAGTGCACCCGGTGCAGGACGGAGTAGCCGGCGGTACCGAAGAACTCCAGGCGCGATAGGTCCAGCACGAGCTGGCGGTAGCCGGGCAGGTGGTCCTCGATGCGCTCGGAGAGATCCCCGGCGCTGGCGGCGTCGATGTCGCCGAAGGCGGCGACCAGGACGGTGGTGGCGCTCAGTTCCCGGGCTCTTACCCGCTCGGGTTCGGTCAGCGGGACGGTGGTGCGCGCGATCGCGAGGGGTATCGCATTGTTGGCGACAAGCATCATGCCTCCGTCGTGGTGATCCGCGGAATGTGTTTTCGAAAGAGCGCCCTAGCGGGCATTCAGGGAGCTGCGCTACCCGGCGCGCGTGCGCTCGTCCGGGGCTGTGAGCTCAACCTGAAGAGAAATCTACTACGGAATCCGTCGTAGGGCTAGTGGACAGTTCAAGTAACTATATAAACAGCTCAG
>NZ_JBIIOV010000068.1:0-15371 GCF_044342925.1 Mycobacterium sp.
CCGGTGTAGCGGGCGGCTCGATGAAGCGGTTGTCCTCGATCAGGTCGGGGTACCACTGGTTGGTCTCACCGCCGATGAAGCCGTAGAACCGGTCGAAGCCCTTCTGCATCGGCCACTCCGACTTGCTGCCACCGCTGGACACGTCCTCTTCGGGAATGTTGTGGTTCTTGCCGAGGAAGAAGGTGCTGTAGCCGTTGTCCTGCAACACCTGCCCGACCGTTGCGCACTGCGCGGGAAGCCGGCACGCCATTCCGGGGAACCCGTTGGAGCCCTCGGTGATCACGCCGCTGCGGTTGACGTGGTGGTTGCGCCCGGTCAGGAAGCACGACCGGGTCGGCGAACACAACGCGGTGGTGTGCCACTGGGTGTACATCAGGCCGTTGTCGGCCAGCTTCTGCAGCACCGGCATGTTGATCCGCCCGCCGTACGGCGACCACGCCGCCATGCCGGTGTCGTCGTAGAGCACCACCAGGATGTTCGGCGCACCCTCGGGCGCCTTCTTCAACTCGAACGGCGTCCAGTCCGGCGTGGAATCACGAACATCCAGTTCGATCTTGCCGTCGAATCCCTCGTTGATGCCGGTGCCGTACCCCGGCGGACCGTCACCACCGCTACCAGCCACACCACCGCCGCCGCCGCCCTCCTTGGAGCAACCCGCGGCGATGGCTGACGCCGCCGCCACCCCAGCCCCGGCGGCCAAGCCGCCGAGGACCTTTCGTCGATTGACCCGATGGACGGCGTTGTCCTCGGGTGTCGGTTCCGGGGTGGCGGAAGCGTCAGTCATCGTTTATTCCCCTGTTAGTCGATGGAGCGGATTGGTTAATCGGTCGAGAACGCCGCGGCGGCGTCTCGTTGCAGATCGACGTAGGCCTTGTCGCTGACGTCGATGGCCACCCCCTGGATCTCACCACCGGTGAACGTGCCGGGGTTCTTGTACTGCTGGGAGACGTTGTCGGCGCTGTCGTAGCCCACGGTCAGGCCGTCGCCGGCGAGGGTGAACTTACCGATCTGGGCCTTCATCGGCCCCTTGGTCACCTCTTTACCGTCCACATAGAGCGTGGTGGTGCCCAACGACTCGCCGTACTCACCGGCGCGCTCCCGCTTGAACTCCATACCCAACGTGTGCTTGCCCGGGCTCAGCGGCGGGGACACGAAAACCTGCTCCGGCTTGATACCCAGGAAGTTGTACACGTAGTGCAACCGGCCGTCCTTGATGAACATCGAGTGACCGCCGAACCGCGAGCCGTGGGCGAAGAGCACACCCTCGGCCTCCGGCGTCATGTCGACATTGGCCGCGATCTTGTAGGACCGGCCCCGGATGTTGGCTGCCACACCCTCGGGCACCGGCGCGGTGTCGGGGTAGTAGACGTAACGGTCCCGCGACGGCTCGGCTTGCGGCCGCGGAGTGCCGAGCTGTTCGACCGCGACGCGGTCATCCAGGGGCAGCACGAAGTTGTTCTTGGCCTCCTCGAACCAGACGTCGATGAGCTCCTTGAGCTTCTCCGGGTTCTGCTCGGCGAGGTCGGTGGACTCCGACCGGTCCTCCTCGACGTGATAGAGAGCCCACTTGTCCTCGTCGAACTTGCCCTGCCCGCTGATCGGGGCGTGCAGCGCCGCAGCCTTCCAGCCGTCCTGCCAGATACCGCGGGTGCCCAGCATCGCGAAGTACTGCCGCTTGCGGGTGGTCGCCGCATCCTTGGAATCGAAGCTGTAGCGCATCGAGATCCCGTTGAGCGGGTACTGCTTGATGCCCTTGTACTCCTTGGGCATCTCCAGACCGGCCACATCGAGAATCGTCGCCGCGACATCGGTGGCGTGGTGGTACTGGTGGCGCACCTCGCCCTTGGCCTTGATGCCCTTGGGCCAGGAGATCACCATCGGATCACAAGTGCCGCCGGCGAACTGGCTGTAACGCTTGAACATCTGGAACGGCGTGGAGAACGCGGTCGCCCACCCGGTCGGGTAGTGCTCGTAGGTGTCCGGGCTGCCCAGTGTGTCGAGGTACTTCATGTTCTCCGACAACTCGTCGGGGTAGCCGTTGAAGAACTTGTTCTCATTCACCGACCCGTTCGGCGAGCCCTCACCGGAGGCGCCGTTGTCGGCGCAGTAGAACACGATGGTGTTCTCCAACTGGCCGGTCTGCTCCAGATAGTCCACGATCCGGCCCACCTGGGCATCGGTGAATTCGGAGAACCCGGCGTACACCTCGGCCATCCGGGAGAACAGCTTCTTCTCGTCGGCGTTCAGCGAACCCCACGGCCGCACCATGTCGTTGGCCACTTCGATGGCCTCCGGCAGCGGGTTGATCGGGGTCATCTTGGTGCCCTCGGGGAAGATGCCCTTCTCGACCATCCGGGGCAGCACCCAGTCCCGGTAGGCCTCGTAGCCGTCGTCGAACTTGCCCTTGTACTTGTCGATGTAGTCCTGCGGCGAATGATGCGGCGCGTGGTTGGCCCCCGGGCAGAACCACATGTACCAAGGCTTGGACGGATTGGATGACTTCTGATCGCGAATCATCCGGATCGCCTGATCGGCAAGGTCTTTGGAGAGGTGGTAGCCCTCCTCCGGGCTGAAGGGCTGCTCGATGAACCGGTTGTCCTCGATCAGGTCGGGATACCACTGGTTGGTCTCACCGCCGATGAACCCGTAGAACCGGTCAAAGCCCTTCTGCAGCGGCCACTCCGACTTGCTGCCACCGCTGGAGACGTCCTCCTCGGGAACGTTGTGGTTCTTGCCGAGCCAGAACGTGCTGTAGCCGTTGTCCTGCAACACCTGCGCGACAGTGGCGCACTGCGCGGGGGTGCGGGCGGCAGCGCCCGGGAACCCGTTGGAACCCTCGGTGATGGCGGCGAACCGGTTGACATGGTGGTTGCGCCCGGTCAGGAAACACGACCGCGTCGGCGAGCACAGCGCGGTGGTGTGCCACTGGGTGTAGGTCAGGCCGTTGTCGGCCAGCTTCTGCATCACCGGCATATTGATCCGCCCACCGTACGGCGACCACGCGGCCATACCGGTGTCGTCGTAGAGCACCACCAGGATATTCGGCGCGCCCTCGGGCGCCTTCTTCAACTCGAACGGCTTCCAGTCCGGCGTCGAATCACGAACATCCAGTTCGATCTTGCCGTCGAACCCCTCATTGATGCCGGTGCCGTACCCCGGCGGACCATCACCACCGCTACCGGTCAGACCACCGCCGCCGCCATCGTCCTTGGAACAACCCGCAGCGAAAGCACCCGCGGCTGCTACTCCGGCCCCGGCAGCCAAGCCGCCGAGGACCTTGCGTCGCGAGAGATTCCCTGTCTGTGCTTGCTCTTCCGGCTTTTCAGCGCCGTTGGCACCGGCATCTGTCATTAATCAGTTCCTTTTCCTGTTTGCGGTTTCGGCCCCGCAGGAGAATTTACTCAAGTTCCTGCAGGCTGTCCTCAAGATAGTCGAGGATCGTCTGCATTTCAGGAACGGCGAGCCGGCAACCGACGAGTCCGAACTCGAGATGATCGGCGTAGCTCAGGCAGGTGATGTTCAACGCCTGGTACTCCGTGGGGATCGAAATCGGGAAGATCGCCTCGAGCTCAGCGCCGTTCCAGTACAAAGTCGTCCGCGGACCCGGCACGTTGGAGATCAGGAGGTTGTACGGCGGCTTCATCGCGGATGCCCCGGGAAGCCGGGTGAGCGCGGCGGGCCCGACGGTCGTGAGAACGCCCATCGCGGACAACTGCAGGCCTGGCCGGTCTGCCATGACCGCCTTGGTGGCACGCATCGAGGAGGTGATGGTTTCCAATCGGGCCTCCGGGTCTTCCAGATCGGTCGCCAGGTTGCACAGAACGAACGTGATCGCGTTGCCCTCCTCGCCGTCGCCGGCGCGCAGCGACACCGGAACCGAGCAGATCAACGGTTCCTCCGGCAGCCCGTCGTTGGCGATGAGATAGCGGCGCAGCGCTCCGGCGCACATTGCCAACACCATGTCGTTGAGGGTGACTCCGCGAGCCTTGCTCGCTTTCAGGATCCGGCTGAGGTCGAAGGACCGCACCGCGACCCGACGCGCTCCGCTGATCGACTGATTGAACATGGTCGTCGGCGCGTCGTACGGGAGGACGGCCGTCTGGTCTTGAATGGCTGCCCGTCCGTAATTGGCCAGCAACGAGCCCATCCCCTTGATGCCCTTCAGCGTCCGTCCGGCGGACCGGAACGTTTCCAGGGGACCGCCGACGTGGCCTCTTGCCTCGACCTTCTTGGCCTCGTCGACCGGGCTCCACATCGGGGGCGTCCCGCGCAATTCGGGGTCGGGGTTGCAGGCCCGCAGAATCTTGCGGGTCAAGCCGATGCCGTCCGACAGGGCATGGTGGGCCTTGACGTAGACGGCGAACCGACCGCCCTCCAGACCCTCGATCAGGTGGAACTCCCACAGCGGATGGTGCCGGTCGAGCATGGTCCCGTGCAGGCGAGACACGTGATCGAGCAGGTCGTCCATCGACCCGGGTCGCGGCAGCGCCGTCCGTCGCACGTGGTAGCTCATGTCGACGTTCGTCTCATCGGTCCACCAGAGGTTGCCAAGCTGTTCACTCGGGCGACGCCCGAACATCGGCGCCACATCCGTGTAGTTGAGTAACTCCTGGTAGAGATCGCCGACATAGTTCTCGTCCGAACCCGCCGGCGGCTTGAAAATCATTAGCCCGGCGACATGCGCCGGCTGGTCTCGGGACTCCTGTAACAGGAACATGGAGTCCATCGGCGCAATCATTCCCATGGCACGTTTGCCCTTTCCTCACGGTCGCGTCTGGTAGTTAAGGGTGTATTGCACTGCCGCCGGTGTCTTGCAAACCCAGAAAAATGATTCCGACGGCCTTGTTCACCGGAACAATGCTGGGGGTGCTTGTGGCGGAGAATGAGGCGTTGGCTGTCAAGTTGTGGCTCGAGGAGTTTGCCCGGGCCTCGGAGAGCCGCGACACGCTCGATTACCTGGTCAAGGTTGTCAACGACCGGATCGTCGAGTCACTGCCGGAGTTCCTCGATCCCACCTTGCGCGCCGAACTGCACGCCAGTACCCGTGCGCACTGGAAGGGCTTTCTGGCGGTGGTGACCCGCGACCGGATCGAGGTTCGGCCCGCCCCACAGGTCTACGACCTGGCGCGCACTTTGGCGCGGCGGGGTTTCGAACTGCCCCTGCTGCTGTCGGTGTACCGGATCGGGCAGCGGGCGATGTGGCAGTTCATCACCGGAATCCTGCAGACGCAGGTGTCCGACCCTGCCGTGCGTTCGGCCGTCCTGATGCAGTTCTGGTCGCACGCCGCCCACTGGCTGGACACCACCGTGGAATCGCTGATCGTGGTGTTCACCGAGGAGCGGGAACGGTGGCAGCGCGGGAATCTCGCCCGACGCGCGGCGCTGGTCAGCACGATCGTCGCCGGCCAGGCCGTCGACATCGATACCGCCGTCACCACCTTGGCCTACCCACTGCGTCAGCACCACACCGCCTTCACCTTGCGGGTGGCCGACAGCGTGCCGGAGATCGACGTGCAGCGACTGCTCGAGTCCAGCGCACGATCGGTCAGCACGGCAGTCGGCGGAAGTCGGCCGCTGATGATTTCCAGCGGCGCCCGCGCGGCGTGGTGCTGGACCTCGACATCCGGCCAGATCCCGCCGGTTGGCCAGACCCCCCGACTGCCGCGGTTCGTGTACGCGACGGTGGGAACCTGCCACAACGGCCTCGACGGGTTCCGCCACAGCCATATCGAAGCCCTCGCCGCGCTGTCGGTGGCACCACGGGATGACCAACCCGTGGTGTGGTTCCAGGATGTCGAATTAGCTTGTCTAGCAACGGGAATGCTCGGCCCGGAGGCGCGGTCGGCGTTCGTGCGACGGGAACTGGCAGGGCTTGCAGCCGCCGACGAATCGGCGAACCGGTTACGCGACACACTTCGGATCTATCTACGCAACGGCAGCGACGCGGCACTGACCGGCGAACTGCTGCAGTTGCATCCCAACACGGTCCGATATCGCGTCCGACAGGCTGAGAAGTTGCTGGGTCATTCGATCCAGCAACGCCGCGTCCAGGTCGAACTGGCACTGGAGATCGTCGGTGTCGTCGGCGGACAGTCTTAGCGCCCCGCCAAGACCTGAGGGTTTCGTTGTCCGCGGCAACCGTGACCGCTCTGGATGACGCATGCAAAGCCGGCATTGCCGGAAAAGAAGTTTGCCAAATCTGAGCATTTCCGCCCGCGCGGCTCATCAGAGGACCAGTCTTTGATCAAAGTTTGACGCCAAGACCATGTTGACGACGTGAAGCACTGTTCAGGAGGACCCATGACCGAAATGACCGACAACCACCGTGCTGTTCTGCGCGCGCTGGCTGACACCGTCGTGCCGTCGATGCCGCGCGACGACGACCCGACCGGGTTCTGGGCGGCCAGCGGTAGCAGCATGGGTGCCGATGTGGCTGTCGCCCAGGTGATCTCCACCCTGCCCGAGGAGCAGCAGCATGGTCTGCTCAGTCTGCTCGACGGCATGCACGTGTTCGGATTCGCCACCGGCTCGCAGCGCTCCCGCGAGCAGGTGATTCGCAACGTCGCGCTGATGGGCGCCGCCCCGGCTGCGGGCATGAAGGCGTTGACCTCGCTGACCGCTGTCATGGCCTATGCGGTCCCGGACCCGAACACCGGGGTCAATCCGGCCTGGACGGTGTTCGGCTACAACGGTCTGCCGCAGACCGCGCCCGGCGGACCTGAGCCGCTGCCGACCTTCACGCCCACCGAGTCCACCGTGTCGGCCGACGTGTGCATCGTGGGCTCAGGCGCCGGCGGCGGGCTAATCGCCGGTGTCCTGGCCAAGGCCGGGCTCAACGTCGTCGTGCTCGAAGCCGGCCAGGCGCGCAACGAGGCGGACTTCCTGGGCTACGAGCTGCTCGCCTACCAGCAACTGTTCTGGCGCGGCGGCCCCAACGCCACCGCCGACGGGAACGTCAGCATGCTCGCCGGCTCCACTTTGGGCGGCGGCCCCACGGTCAACTGGACCAACTGCCTGCGGACGCCGGAATGGGTCCGCGACCACTGGGCCGAGGAATTCGGGCTCAAGGATGTCGCGACGCCCGACTACGACGCGCACATCGACGCGGTCTGGGAGCGGCTGGGCGTCAACGGCGAGTGCTCGGACCTCAACGGTCCGCACCTGCGGATGCGCGCCGCCGCGGAGGCCCTGGGCTGGTCGTTCACCACCCTGACCCGCAACGCCGACCCGAAGGCTTATTCGCCGGAGACCGCCGGGCACATCGGTTTCGGTGACCGCTCCGGGGGCAAGCGCGATGTCCGCCATACCTATCTGCGCGACCTCATCGATGCCGGTGGGAAGGTAATCGTCGGCTGTGCGGCCAAGCGGGTGCTGGTGGAGAACGGTCGCGCCGCCGGCGTGGAGGCCACCTACACCGACCCGGCGACCGGCGCCACCAAGGAGCTGACCATCAAGGCTCCCCGCGTGGTCGTCGCGTGCGGCTCGCTGGAATCCCCCGCCCTGCTGCTGCGCTCGGGCATCGGGGGCCCGGCGGTGGGCAAGTACCTGCACCTGCATCCGGCGATGGGCTTCCTCGGCATCTACCCGGAGGAGACCACCCCGTGGTGGGGCGCACCGATGACCGCCATGGTCGACGAGTTCGCCGACGTCAAAGACGGATACGGCTTCCTGATCCAGAACGCGCAATTCTCGCCGTCGCTGATCGTCGCGGGGATCGCCCGCGCCTCCGGCACCGAACACAAGGAAACCATCGCCCAACTCGGCCATGCGGCCTTCCTGGTGGCCTTCCCCCGTGACCGCGGGCACGGCACGGTCACCATCGACGACAACGGCAACTCGGTGATCAACTACTCGCTGACCGACGAGACCGACCTCCTGGTCGCCCAGACCTCCATCGACAAGCAGATCCGGCTGCACCATGCCGCCGGGGCCGACCAGATCATCCCGTTAGGGTCGCTCACCCAGCGCTGGCGCCGAGGCGAGGACCTGGAGGCGTTCATCAGGGCGGTACAGAACACGCCGCTGCGGGCCGGGGGCGTGCAGCTCTTCTCGGCGCACCAGATGAGCAGTTGCCGGCTGGGCAGCGATCCACAAACCTCGGTGGCCAACACGTCGGGCGAATTGCACGACACCCCGGGGGTTTACATCGGCGACGCCAGCGGCATGCCGACCGCCAGCGGTACCAATCCGATGATCTCGGTGATGTCGCTGGCGCACCGTACCGCCACGAACATCGCCAACGATGCCAAGTCCGCCGTCAACGCCTGAGGAGCACCAAGACTGCGGCTAGATCAGTGCCCCCAGTCGGACTCGAACCGACACTGGGCGGATTTTAAGTCCGCTGCCTCTGCCAATTGGGCTATGGGGGCGCACCGCAGACCACGGCACCACAGCACGGTACCTGCCGTCGTCCAAACGGTTACCGAACCGCCACCGACTCCGCCCCGGTTTGCCGTGCCGAACCCGGGCCTACGAACTATCGTCGGATATCAGGCCCGCGCGGCGTGGGCTGCGAAGGAGACTGAACATGCGAATCGTCGAGACCAAGCGCACCGGCGGCTGCACCTGCCGTTGCAACGCCTGCAAGAGCCAGGCCCATTGCCGCAACATCGGCAGCGGCTGCAAGGTCAAGCTCTGACTTAGCCCCATATCTAGAAGGCCCCATATCTAACACCGGGCCTTCTAGAGGCCCCACAATCTGACCAAAACTCCGGCGCCGGCCAGCAGGCCGGCGCCGGAGTTTGTCTTGTCGGCCCCTCGGGTACGCCGGTGCCATGCCATGTGACGACATCCGCAGCGGATACCTACCAGTTCAGAAGGCTGCCGCAGCGGTGGGCGCGGTGTTCCTTCTCGTCGGAATCCTGGGCTTCATCCCGGGCATCACCACCAACTACAACTCCCTGGGCTGGGCCGGCCACGAGTCACGGGCCATGCTGCTGGGCGTCTTCGCCGTCTCGGTGCTGCACGACGTGGTGCACCTGGTCTTCGGAGTCGCCGGGTTCCTCATGTCCCGCACACCGCACACCGCCCGCAACTTCCTCATCGGCGGCGGCATCGTCTACGCGGTGCTGTGGCTCTACGGCATGGTGGTCAACCAGACCAGCCCGGCCAACTTCGTCCCGCTCAACACCGGCGACAACTGGCTGCACTTCGTGCTCTCCATCAGCATGATCGGCCTGGGCGTGGCACTGACCCGCCGGGTCACCGAGCGGGGCACCGACCGGGGACGCGGCACCCTTCCGCACGCCGGGTAGGCGGCAATGGCCGCCCCGACACGACCCAACCCGCCCACTCGCCCGCGCCGGTTCCGTCGGGTCAGAATGGTCGCGGTCCAGGGCGCCGCGGTGGCCGTCGCCGCGGTGTTCCTGGCACTGGCCGTCGCCGGGTTCATCCCCGGCCTCACCACCCATCTCGACCAGATGACGTGGCTGGGCGCTAGGAATGGAAGCACCGGCGGTCGGCTGTTCGGGATGTTCGAGGTGTCGATCACCCACAACCTGATGCACCTGGGCTTCGGGGTGGCGGGCCTGCTGATGGCCCGCACCTTCCGGGGCTCGCGCCGCTACCTGATCGGCGGCGGTCTTTTCTACCTGGGCCTGTGGCTGTACGGCATGCTCGACGAGAGTTCCGCCAAAACGTTGCCGCTCAACGGTTCCGACAACTGGCTGCACTTCGCCATCGGCGTGGTGATGGTGGTGCTCGGCCTGACGCTGGCGGGCACCACAGTGCCCACCGGCGCCGACGGCGAGATCCTCATCCCCGAGGGACTACGGGATCGCCCGAGTGACTACGGGATCGACAGCGCGATCCCGTCGAGAATGTCGTGCTCGCTGACGATGATCTCGCTGATCCCGGCCCGCTCCCCCAGTGCGGCGGCCAGTTCCTCCACCACGATCGCCCCGCCGCCGATCACGTCCACCCGGCCCTCGTGCATCGGGCCCAGCGCCGCCCGCTGCGCCCGTGTCATCCCGATCAGCTGCTCGCAGACATCCAGCAGCTCTGAAAACCCCACCCGCGACAGGTGAATCGCCTCGGAGTCGTAGGTAGTCAAACCCTGTGCCAGCGCGGCGATGGTGGTGAACGTCCCGGCCACCCCCACCCAGGTGCGGGCCTGCTGCACCGGCACCACGGCCAGCGCGTCGGCCAGCCGCTCGCGCACCACCGCACGGGCGTCGGCCACCTCCGCGGCGGTGGGCGGGTCGGAGTGCAGGCACCGCTCGGTCATCCGCACGCAGCCGATGTCGGCGGAGTAGCTGGCCTGCACCCTCGCAGCGTCGCCCAGCACCACCTCGGTGGAGCCGCCGCCGAGGTCCACCACCACGAACGGCGCTGCGGCGGAATCCAATTCGGCCACCGCACCGTTGAACGACAACGAAGCCTCCTCTTCTCCGGTGATCACCTCGGCCACTGCGCCGGGCACCACCGACCCCAGCACGGCGGCGGTCATGGCGAAGAACTCGTCGCGGTTGGCGGCGTCGCGGGTGGCCGAGGTGGCCACCATCCGCACCTTGCTCACCTGATAGCGGCTCAGCAGCGCGGCGTAGTCCACCAGCGCCGCGCGGGTGCGGGCCAGCGCCCCGGCGGAGAACTGTCCGGTGGCGTCCACACCCTCCCCCAGCCGCACGATCCGCATTTCTCTGTGCAGGTCGGTCAACCGGGCGGGCTCCGACGTCCGGTCGGCGATCAGCAACCGGATCGAGTTCGTCCCGCAGTCGATGCCGGCCACCCGCTCAACACTCACGTCCACTCCTCGCGTTTCAGAATCCCGGCCATGCCCGGCTCGCCGGCGAGCAGGGCCAGCGCCTCGTCGCCGAACGGGTTGGTGCCGCGGCCCTTGGCCAGCGAATGAGCCATCAGCACGTGCAGGCACTTCACCCGGTCGGGCATGCCGCCGCCGGAGAAGGTGGTGCCCAGCGACTCCACGGCATCGCGTTCGGCCAGGTACAACTCGTGTGCCCGCCGGTAGGCGGCGGCCAGCTCGGGGTCCTGCTGCAGCCGCTCGGACATTTCCCGCATCACCCCGTCGGACTCCAGCCGGCTGGCGGCAGCGGTCAGCGCGGGGTGGGTCAGGTAGTACAGCGTGGGGAACGGGGTGCCGTCGGGCAGCCGCGGGGCGGTCTTGAGCACGCCGGGTTCACCGTTAGGGCAGCGGTACGCGATCTCCAGAACACCACGCGGTTCCCGGCCCAACTGCCGAGCCACGGCGTCGAGGTCGGCGGGATCAACCACCGGGCGGCGGGGGCGGCGAGGGCGGCGGCGGTGGCGGGGGTGGCGGTGGCAACGGCCGCGGCGGCAGCGGAGGCGGCGGCGCCGACGGCGTCTCGCTGGCGGGGGCGGCGGGAGCCGGCGGGCCGTGCGGGGTGTCGGCGATGGTGTGCCACAGCGAGGTGTACCAGGGGTCGGTGTTGCGCTGCGTGGCCTGCTGCTGCGCCGGCCCGTCGTCGGTCTCCACGATCGCCCCAGGGGGCAGCTGAACCTGATACGGGATGTCGCCGGGTTTGACGAAGCCGAGCCGCTCGCGAGCCTGGGCGGCGATGTACACCGGATCGGCGAGTTTGACCTTCTGGGTTTCCAATTCGGAGATCTGTTTGCGCAGCGCGGCCTCGCTGGCCGCCAGCTGCTTCATCTCGGTGCGCTGGGCGAAATAGGTGCGCACCGGCCCGGCGATGGTCAGCGTCAGCACGCACACCACGGCCGCCAGGATCGCGGCGCGCCGGGCGGTGAAGCCCAGCCGCTGTTCGTTCTGCTGCTGCACCGAGACGCTGAGCGCCTGGCGGATGGGCTCAGTGATGCTTCGGCCGACGGACTCCGCCCGATCCCGCAGCCCCTGGTCAGGCCGAGTTTCCCGGGCCGTTATCCGGGCTGGGCCGGAACGACCGCGACCCGAAGCACCCGGCCGGGAAGCCGGCGCGCGACGCTTCGGGTCAGATCGTTTGCCGTCTGCCACCAGTCCTGTTTACTCCGCTGCGCCGAAGCGCGGGAAAGCGAGGTCCCCGGCGTAGCGGCCGGCGTCGCCGAGCATCTCCTCGATGCGCATCAGCTGGTTGTACTTGGCAACCCGCTCGCTGCGCGCCGGCGCACCGGTCTTGATCTGGCCGCTGCCCACCGCGACCGCGAGGTCGGAGATGGTGGTGTCCTCGGTCTCACCGCTGCGGTGGCTCATCATGGTGCGGTAGCCGCTGTTGTGGGCCAGCGCGACGGCGTCGAGAGTCTCGGTGAGCGTGCCGATCTGATTGACCTTGACCAGCAGCGCGTTGGCGGCGCCGCGCTCGATGCCCTCTTCCAGCCGCTCGGGGTTGGTGACGAACAGGTCGTCGCCGACGACCTGCACCCGGTCACCGACCGCGGTGGTCAGATCCACCCAGCCCTGCCAGTCGTCCTCGGCCAGCGGGTCCTCGATGGACACCAGCGGGTAGGCGTCGAGCAACTCGATGTAGAAGTTGGTGAGGTCGTCAGATGTGCAGGTCTTCTTCTCGAAGGCGTAACCGGTGCCCTTGGTGAAGAATTCGGTGGCGGCGATGTCCATCGCCAGGGCCACGTCGGTGCCCGGCTTGTAGCCGGCCGACTCGATGGCTGACAGGATCAGGTCGATAGCGGCCTTGGTGCCGGCGACGTCGGGGGCGAAGCCGCCCTCGTCACCGAGGCCGGTGGCCAGGCCCTGCTTCTTCAGCACGGCCTTGAGGGCGTGGTACACCTCAGCACCCCAGCGGACCGCCTCCTTGAAGTTCGGGGCGCCGATCGGGGCGATCATGAATTCCTGGACGTCGACGCCGGTGTCGGCGTGGGCGCCGCCGTTGAGGATGTTCATCATCGGAACCGGAAGAATGTGCGCGTTCGGGCCACCGAGGTAGCGGAACAGCGGCAGACCGGCGGACTCGGCAGCGGCCTTGGCGGTGGCCAGGGACACACCGAGGATGGCGTTGGCGCCCAGCCGGGACTTGCCGAGGGTGCCGTCGAGATCCAGCAGGGCCTGGTCGACCAGACGCTGATCGTCGGCGGACATTCCGATGACGGCCGGAGCGATCTCGTCGAGCACGCCTTCGACGGCCTTCTGGACACCTTTGCCGCCGTAACGCGAACCGCCGTCACGCAATTCGACGGCCTCGTGCTCACCGGTGGAGGCGCCGGACGGGACAGCGGCGCGGGCCATGGTGCCGTCGATGAGGGCCACTTCGACCTCGACGGTCGGATTGCCGCGGGAGTCCAGAATTTCCCGCGCTGCGACCTGCTCGATGATGGGCACGATGCTTCTCCTTGCTGGTGCGACCCGGCTGTCGACGATCAGACTAGATGGCTTGGGCCGCTACGGCGCTGTACTTGACGAGGTTCGCTACAGGGAATGTCCGGAGGCGTACGCCGCGGCCCAGTCGCGCACAGCGCGAGCGTAAGCCTCGGAGTGGTTGTAGGCCCGCAGCGCGGTCGTCCAGCCGCGCGGGGTGGACAGGTCTTTGCCGCTGTAGCAGAGGTATCCGGCCGCGGCCAGGGTGGCGTCGTCGATGTTGTCGACACTGACAATTCCGTCGTTGTTGGCGTCCACCCCGTAAAGCCGCCACGTCTCGGGGATGAACTGCATCGGGCCCATGGCGCGGGCGTACACGGGGTCGCCATCGCGGGAGGCCTCCTGGTCGACGATGGCGAGATTGCCGTTGGTGCCGTCCAATCGGACGCCGCGGATCGGCGGGCTGACATCGCCGTTGGTGTCGATCAGCGCGCCGCGGTAAGTGCCGTGGTGGCTTTCCACCATGCCGATGCCGGCCAGCGTGGTCCAGGACAGATGGCACTCCGGGTTCTCCACCTGCGCCACCCGGGTGGCGTACCCGTAGGCCTGCAGGGCCTTGATCGGGATGCCCAACGCCGGGGCGCGCTGCTCGGCCCATTCGCGCAGTTGATCCGCCGGACGGCCGGGGGCCCGGGTATCGATCTCCGGCACCGGGTCACCGGCCGGCGGCGGCACACCCTCCGGAATGGGGATGGTCGGCTGCCACGAACAGCTGGAGCCCAGCAGCATTGCCGTCGCCGAAACGACGACGGCGGCCCGCTTCCACCGTGACGGCATCCGTCCATCGTCCCACGCCCGGGGCAACGGAACCGGCTGCGAACTCAGGCGATTCCGACGCTGGAGCCGGTGTCCTCGTCCGGCCGGTCGTCCGGCCAGTGCACCACCGCGGACGTCAGCGTGCCCGGATCGGTGTCGTCGTCGGAGAAGACGGCCGCACTCTCATAGCCGGTCTCGGAGACGGTCTCGCTCTCGAAGACGGCCGCACTCGCCGCGCTCTCCGAGACGACCGTGCTGTCGAAGACGGCCGCGCTCTCGTCGACCGGCCAGTAGTGGCGCCATTCCTCGGCGGTGGCGGGCAACCCGACCTCAGGACCGCTGAGGCGGGAGGCGGCGATGGCGTCTTCGGCGGCGCGCACGTGATCCATGAACCTCAGCACGGTGCCGCGCAGCATGTTCTCGGCGTCGCCGCCGGCGCTGACCGACACCGAGGTCATGGCCGGCGGGATCAGGTCGTCGGGCACGCCGGCGGCGGCGACCCGGTCGATCACCTTCTGCGCCAACGCCAGTGCCGGCTGCCCGGTGGGGATGCCGTCCACACAGGACCGATCGCCGGAGTGTTCCAGCGCCTTGCGGGCCTCCCACTGGGCCAGCTGATCCTCCAGGGTGATGTCCTGGCCGGCCAGCACCGCGGGCACCCGGTTGCCGAGCTTGCGCAGCAGCGCGTCGGCGACGTCGTCGATGTTGAACGCGTTCGACGTCGCCTCTTCGGCGATGCGGGCGTGGAACAGCACCTGCAGCAACACGTCGCCGAGTTCGTCGCGCAGTTCCTCGGCGTTGCCGCCGCGCACCGCGTCGAACAGTTCGTAGGTCTCTTCGAGCAGGTAGCGGCGCAGCGAATCGTGGGTCTGCTCGCTCTCCCAGGGTCCGGCGGTGCGCAGGCGGTCCATCACCTCGACGGCGTCGACCAGTCGCTCCCCGGCCCGCGGCGGCGACACCGCGATCAGCGTCTCACCGGCCGCCAGCCGGGCCCGGACGTCGGGGTGGTTGCGGTCCGAGGACAGCAGCACCGAGGCGTCCGGTCCGATCAGCGCCGAGCGGGCCGCCGGCAGCGACCACTGCACCCGGATGGGCATCTCCTCGGTGTACTGCAGATCCCCGCCGAGGAACTCCACCGCCTCGACCGGCACCAGGGCAGGGCGGCGCGCGTCGACCAGAATGACCGTCACCGCGGGTCCCCCTTGGTTGCTGTTGTGAAGCTTGTTATATCAACGTCGCCCTTGGGGCGTCCGTCGAGGGCGAGCAGCAGGTCGGCCACCAACTGCACCAGGTCCAGGTCGCGGATGCGCGCCGCACCCACCCCGGAGCCCTCTCG
>NZ_JBIIOV010000069.1:0-15365 GCF_044342925.1 Mycobacterium sp.
ATCGCTGATCTGGCGTTTTCCGGCCCTAATGAATCGCTCCCCTGTGCCGCGCGTGAGCCCGCCGGGTAACTCAGGCCGGCGCCGGTGGAGCGGTTGTGGTGATGATGTCGCGCAGGGTGCGGGCGGTGGCGGTGCGGTGGCGGTGGCGGCGAGCAGCTCGGCGGTATGCGCGAGCAGCTCGGCGGTATGCGCGGCCTGGCGCGCGGCGACGGCGTCGGCGGCCGCGGTGGCCGGGTCGCGGGCGGCCTCGGGCATCAGCCAGCCGGGCGGTCACGACCTCCAAATCCCCCCTGGCCGAGATGTCGGGACAGACACACAGTTGTGGGACACCAGCGCCGCCGCCGCGCTCCAGGTCAGGCCACCGTGGCGAGGGTGTGTCGAAATCGGCCGATACAGCGACACACACCCTTTCCCTGAAGGCGCGTCGGGCCCGACGGGCAGAAACTATGAAAGATTCTTGTACGCAAGAAGTTCGGCCGACGCTCCCCTGCGCAGCTTGGAGTCGGCCCTACGGCCCAACTCTCACCCAAACACAAAGGTCACGACCTCTTTCGAGTTCGTGACCTTCATGCCTGCAGTTCGTGGAACCGCTCTCTGTGGGCGAAGGGGGACTTGAACCCCCACGTCCCGAAGGACACTGGCACCTGAAGCCAGCGCGTCTGCCATTCCGCCACTCGCCCTAAACGCTGTGGGAGCCTATCACGCACCCCGCGCCCGTCCCCAACCGAGCCCGCCCTCCAAAGCCGCGACTCACCCTTCGCCGCTAGCCGACTGACCTGCGCCGATACAACTCGGGGCAGTTGCCTGCAGGCGCTGCACCGACCTCGGCGCCTACCATGTACTCAAGGAACGCAACGCAATGACGCAGCGGGTGGGGAATCGAGGTAAGCGGTTTAGATGGGTAACCAGAAGGGTCTGGTTCAACGCATCGAACGCATGCTGGAGCACGGCGTCAGTGACGCCTTCGCCCGGGTGTTCGGCGGTTCCATCGTGCCGCAGGAAGTCGAGTCGCTGCTGCGCCGGGAAGCCTCCGACAGCGTGCAGACCCTGCCCGGGGACCGGTTTTTGGCACCTAATGAATACGTCATCACTTTGGGTGACACCGACCTGGAGAAGGTCAGCGCCGACCATGCGCTGACCTCGGACGTTTTCGCGACTCACCTGGCCGGCTACATCCGCGATCAGGGCTGGCAGACCTACGGTGACGTAGTAGTCCGGTTCGAGCAGGCCGAAAACCTGCACACCGGGCAGTTCCGAGTTCGTGCCGCTGTCAACCCCGACGCCGACCCCCGCCCGCCCGCTCCCGCACCCGGCAAAGCAGAATCGAACCACGCGTCCCACGCAGAACCAGGAGTCTCAGCGATGACCGACAACCCGAGCTACCGCGGCCAGGGTCGACCCGACGAGCACTACGACGACCAGTACGGACGTCCCCAGGACGATCAGCGGGCCCCCGAGCCGCCGCGTCCCGCCTACCCCGACCAGGGCGGCTACCCCGATCCCTACGCCCAGGGCGGCTACCCGCCCCGTCCGGCCTACCCGGACCAGGGCGGCTACCCCGACCAGGGCTACCAGGGCGGCTACGGCGGCGGCTACGGCGCTCCCGGATACGACCAGGGTGACCGCCCGCCGGCCCCGCCGCAGGGTTACGGCGCCCCCCAGTACGGTCCCCCGCCCGGTAGCGGATACGCGCCCCCGGCCGCCCCTCCCGCCCCTGACTACGGCTACGGCCGCCCCGCCCCGGGCCGTCATGAGGACGCCGGTTACGGCGGCTACGAGCAGCAGCGCGGAGGCTACCCCGACCAGCAGCCCGGCTACGGCCAGCAGAACTACGCCCCGCAGAACTACGGCCAGCAGAACTACGCCCAGCCCGATTACGGCCGCTACGAGCAGGGGGGCTACCCGCCGCCCCCCGCACCGGCGGCCCCGGACTACGACTACGGCCAGCCCGCCCCGGGTGGCTACGGCGGCGGCTACGCACCGGCTCCGGCCGGCGACTACCCGGCCCCGTCGGCCGGCCAGGCGGTGACCCTGCAGCTCGACGACGGCAGCGGCCGCACCTACCAGCTGCGCGAGGGCGCCAACGTGATCGGCCGCGGCCAGGACGCCCAGTTCCGGCTGCCCGACACCGGGGTGTCCCGCCGGCACCTGGAGATCCGCTGGGACGGCCAGACCGCCATGCTGCAGGACCTCAACTCCACTAACGGCACCACGGTGAACAACGCGCCGGTGCAGGAGTGGCAGCTGGCTGACGGCGACGTCATCCGGGTCGGCCACTCCGAGATCGTCGTCCGCGTTCACTGACGTCGGCGGCGGCACTGGCGCGGGGCGGGAGGCCTGGTGGCTTCAGCCTCGCGCATCCGGACCTCCAAGTATCCTGTGACGTTGCCGGTGTCGGCCCGGATTGCCGTGGTCCACGAGGCTTCCACGACCGGGCTGACCACGACAGGACCACAGAGGGGCGCTGCATGCAGGGATTAGTGCTGCAGCTGACGCGCGCGGGTTTCCTGCTGTTGTTGTGGCTGTTCATCTGGTCGGTGCTGCGGATTCTGCGCACCGACATCTACGCGCCCACCGGCGCGGTGATGGTCCGTCGCGGCCTGGCCCTGCGCGGTGCACGCTCTCCGAGCCGTCAAAGCGGCAAGACCACCCCCCGCTACCTGGTGGTCACCGAGGGTGCCCTGGCCGGCACCAAGATCAGCCTGGGCAGCCAGCCGGTATTGATCGGCCGCGCCGACGACTCCACGCTGGTCCTCACCGATGACTACGCCTCCAGCCGGCACGCCCGGCTGTCCCTGCGCGGGCCGGACTGGTTCGTCGAGGACCTCGGTTCCACCAACGGCACCTACCTGGACCGCTCCAAGGTGACGACGGCGGTGCGGGTTCCGATCGGTGTGCCGGTGCACGTCGGCAAGACAGTGATCGAGCTGCGCCCGTGACCCTCGCCCTCCGATACGCCGCCCGCAGCGACCGCGGGCTGGTGCGCGCCAACAACGAGGACTCCGTGTACGCGGGCGCCCGGCTGCTGGCCCTGGCCGACGGCATGGGCGGCCACGCCGCCGGCGAGGTGGCCTCCCAACTGGTGATCGCCGCGCTGGCCCACCTCGACGACGACGAGCCCGGCGGTGACCTGCTCGGCAAGCTGGAACGCTCGGTCTACGAAGGCAATTCGGCGATCGCCGAACAGGTCGAGCTGCACCCGGACCTCGACGGGATGGGCACCACCCTGACCGCCATCCTGTTCGCCGGGGACCGGCTGGGAATGGTCCACATCGGCGACTCGCGGGCCTACCTGCTGCGCGACGGCGAACTGACTCAGATCACCAAAGACGACACCTTCGTGCAGACACTGGTCGACGAGGGCCGCATCACCGCCGAGGAGGCCCACACCCACCCGCAGCGGTCGCTGATCATGCGGGCGCTGACCGGCCAGGAAGTGGAGCCCACGCTGATCATGCGGGAAGCCCGCGAAGGCGACCGCTACCTGCTGTGCTCTGACGGGCTGTCCGACCCGGTGCGCCAGGACACCATTCTCGAAGCGCTGAAGATTCCCGACGTCGCCGAAAGTGCCGACCGTCTCATCGAATTGGCGTTGCGCGGCGGCGGCCCGGACAACGTCACCGTGGTGGTGGCCGACGTCGTCGACCACGACTACGGCGGTCAGACCCAGCCGATCATCGCCGGCGCGGTCTCCGGGGACGACGACCACCGGATCGCCCCGCCCAACACCTCCGCCGGACGGGCCTCGGCCATCGCCCCGCGCCCGCCCGCGCCGAAGCGCGCCGAACCCGAACCCGAACCTCCGCCGGCGAAATCCCGCCGGCGGACGTTCATCGCCACAGCGCTGGTACTTCTCCTGCTGCTCGGCGGAATCGGCTTGGGCTACAGGATCATTCGCGGGTACTACTACGTCGGCGCGCACGACGACCATGTGGCGATCATGCGGGGGATCCAGGGCTCTGTACTGGGCGTGCCGCTGCAGCAGCCTTACCAGCTGGGCTGCATCAACGAACGCGGCGAGCTGTCCCAGATCAGCTACGGCCAGGCCGATACCGCGCTGGGCTGCGAGCTGATGCGACTGCAGGACCTGCGGCCCTCCGAGCGCGCCCAGGTGTCCGCCGGCCTGCCCGCCGGCAGCCTCGACGAGGCCATCGGCCAGCTGCGCGAACTGGCCCACGGATCGCTGCTGCCGCAGTGCGCGCCGGCCCCGGCGACGCCGCCGCCGACGGCGGCCCCGCGCAGCGGTTCCGGTGCGCCGGCGGCACCGACCGCCGGGGCGACCACCACTGCGTCGGCCCCGCCGGCACCCACGACCACCGCGCTGCCCGCGCCGCCGCAGAAGCCGGGCATCGACTGCCGAGCGGCGGCGTGACGGCATGACTACCGCGCCACAGTCGCCGGTCCGGATCACCCCTGCGCTGCCGACCCGGCGGAATGCCGAACTGGGCCTGCTGTGCTTCGCGACCCTGATCACCGGCACGGCCCTGCTGATCGTGGAGGCCAACCAGGAGCAGGGCATCAGCTGGGATCTGCTGACCTACACGGCGGCCTTCCTGGTGCTGTTCCTGTGCGCGCATCTGGCGATCCGCCGCTTCGCCCCGTTTGCCGACCCGCTGCTGCTGCCGGTGGTCGCGGTGCTCAACGGTCTGGGGCTGGTGCTCATCCACCGCCTGGACCTGGTGCCCGGTGCCTCCGAAGGCCCCAGCGCCGACCAGCAGATGCTGTGGACGCTGCTCGGGGTGGCCGGGTTCACGGCGGTCGTCATCTTCCTCAAAGACCACCGGCTGCTGGCCCGCTACGACTACATCTGCGGCGCCGCCGGCCTGGTGTTGCTGGCCATCCCGGCGCTGCTGCCGACCCGACTGTCGGAGACCAACGGCGCCAAGATCTGGATCCGGTTGCCCGGCTTCAGCATTCAGCCTGCCGAGTTCTCCAAGATTCTGCTGCTGGTGTTCTTCGCCGGGGTGCTGGTGTCCAAGCGCAGCCTGTTCAACAGCGTCGGCCAGCACTTCCTGGGCATGGACCTGCCGCGCCCCCGCGACCTGGCCCCGCTGCTGGCCGGCTGGATCATCTCGGTGGGGGTGATGGTCTTCGAGAAGGACCTGGGCACCTCGCTGCTGCTGTACTCGTCGTTTTTGGTGATGGTCTACATCGCCACCGAACGGCTGAGCTGGGTGGTGATCGGCCTGGGCCTGTTCGCGGCCGGCAGCGTGACGGCCTATCACCTGTTCGGACACGTCCGCGCCCGGGTACAGACGTGGTTGGACCCCTTCGCCGACCCCGAGGGCGCGGGATATCAAATGGTGCAGGCGAAATTCAGCTTCGCCACCGGAGGCATCTTCGGCACCGGGCTGGGCAACGGCCAGCCCGGCACCGTTCCGGCTGCGTCGACGGACTTCATCACCGCGGTGGTGGGGGAGGAGCTGGGGCTGGTCGGCCTGTCCGGCGTGCTGCTGCTCTACACCATCGTGATCGTGCGGGGCATGCGCACCGCGATCGCGGTGCGCGACAGCTTCGGCAAGCTGCTGGCCGCCGGGCTGGCCTCGACGCTGGCCATCCAGCTGTTCATCGTTGTCGGCGGGGTCACCGGGCTGATCCCGCTGACCGGCCTGACCACCCCGTGGATGTCCTACGGCGGTTCGTCGCTGGTGGCCAACTATGTGCTGCTGGCCATCCTGATCCGGATCTCGCATGCGGCCCGCAAGCCGATCCGCACCGGGCAGTACACCCCCATCGCGGCGGCCCGCACGGAGGTGTTCGGCCGGACATGAACACCTCCCTGCGTCGTATCTCCATGATGGTGATGGCGTTGATCGTGCTGCTGCTGGTCAACGCGACGATCACCCAGGTCTTCCGGGCCGACGCCCTGCGCGCCGACCCGCGCAACCAGCGGGTGCTGCTCGACGAGTACGCCCGCCAGCGCGGGCAGATCGCCGCCAGCGGTCAGCCGCTGGCGTACTCGGTGGCCACCAACGGCCGCTACCGGTTCTTGCGCACCTATCCCGAGCCGTACAGCTACGCCCCGGTCACCGGCTTCTACTCGCTGCGGTTCTCCAGCACCGGGCTGGAGCGCGCCGAGGACCCGGTGCTCAACGGCTCCGACGAGCGGCTGTTCGGCAAGCGGCTGGCCGACTTCTTCACCGGCCGCGACCCGCGCGGCGGGAACATCCAGACCACCCTGCTGCCGCGGGTGCAGCAGGCGGCCTGGCAGGCGATGCAGCAGGGCTGCGGCGGCCCCTGCAAGGGTTCGGTGGTGGCCCTGGAGCCGGCCACCGGCAAGGTCCTGGCGATGGTGTCCTCGCCGTCCTACGACCCGAACATGTTGTCCACCCACGACACCGAGGCCCAGGGCGAGACGTGGCAGAAGCTGCGCGACGACCCCGACACCCCGCTGATCAACCGGGCCATCTCTGAGCGGTATCCCCCCGGGTCGACGTTCAAGGTGATCACCACCGCAGCCGCCCTGCAGACCGGCATCAACGAGAACGAGCAGCTGACCGCTGCCCCGCAGATTCCGCTGCCGGACAGCACCGCCAGCCTGGAGAACTACGGCGGCACGCCGTGTGGTGACGCCCCGAAGGCATCGCTGCGGGAGGCGTTCGCGCGGTCGTGCAACACCGCGTTCGTCGAACTGGGTCTGCGGATCGGCGGCGACGCCCTGCGCAACGCGGCGGATGCGTTCGGGTTCGACAACCCGACGGCGCCGATCCCGCTGCAGGTGGCCGAGTCCACCGTCGGCCCGATGAGCGACGCCGCCGCCGTCGGCATGTCGAGCATGGGCCAGAAGGACGTCGCGGTGACCCCGTTGCAGAACGCGATGGTGGCCGCGGCGATCGCCAACGGCGGAGCGGTGATGCAGCCGTACCTGGTGGACCAAGTCGAGGGACCGGACCTGGCCGACATCAGCAGCACCGCGCCCGCGGAGGTGCGGCGCGCGGTTTCCCCGCAGGTCGCGGCTAAGCTAACCGATTTGATGGTCGGCGCTGAAAAGTTCACCCAGCAAAACGGGGCGATCCCTGGCGTCCAGATCGCCTCCAAGACGGGCACCGCCGAACACGGCACCGATCCCCGCAACACCCCGCCGCACGCCTGGTACATCGCTTTCGCGCCGGTCCAGAGCCCGCGGGTGGCGGTTGCGGTGCTGGTCGAGAACGGTGGAGACCGGTTGAACGCCACCGGCGGTGCGCTGGCCGCGCCGATCGGTCGGGCAACCATCGCGGCGGCATTGCAGGGGGCGCCATGAGCCCCCGCAGGCGAGCGAAGCGAGGCAAGCCATGAGCCCCCGCAGGCGAGCGAAGCGAGGCAAGCCATGAGCCCCCGCGTCGGCGTCACATTGTCCGGTCGGTACCGGCTGCAGCGGCTCATCGCCACCGGCGGTATGGGCCAGGTCTGGGAGGCCACCGACAGCCGGCTGGGCCGGCGGGTCGCCATCAAGGTGCTCAAGCAGGAGTACTCCTGCGACCCCGAGTTCATCGAGCGGTTCCGCGCTGAAGCACGCACCGTCGCCATGCTGAACCACCCCGGAATCGCCGCCGTGCACGACTACGGCGAGACCGACATGGACGGTGAGGGCCGGACCGCGTACCTGGTGATGGAACTGGTCAACGGCGAACCGCTGAACTCGGTGATCAAACGCACCGGCCGGCTGTCGCTGCGGCACGCCCTGGACATGCTGGAGCAGACCGGTCGCGCACTGCAGGTGGCGCATGCCGCCGGCCTGGTGCACCGCGACGTCAAACCCGGCAACATCCTGATCACCCCGACCGGGCAGGTGAAGCTGACCGACTTCGGCATCGCCAAAGCCGTCGACGCCGCCCCGGTCACCCAGACCGGCATGGTGATGGGCACCGCCCAGTACATCGCCCCCGAGCAGGCTCTCGGCCAGGACGCCACCGCCGCCAGCGATGTCTACTCGCTGGGAGTCGTTGGCTACGAAGCGGTTTCGGGTAAGCGGCCGTTCACCGGCGACGGCGCGCTGACGGTGGCGATGAAGCACATCAAGGAGCAGCCGGCGCCGTTGCCGCCGGACCTGCCGCCTAACGTCCGGGAACTCATCGAGATCACGCTGGTGAAGAACCCCGGCATGCGCTACCGCAGCGGCGGCCAGTTCGCCGATGCCGTGGCGGCGGTGCGCTCGGGACGGCGGCCGCCGCGACCCAACTCCGCACCCACCATCAAGGCCACTCCAGCGGCCATCCCGAGCGCGGTGGCCAAGCGTCCCCCCGCCGCGGTGGAGGCGGCCCGCGCCGCCGCAGCGGCGCGACCGCGCCCGAGCTCAAGCCGGATACCGGCGCCGCCGGCGCGGCGGACGTTCAGTTCCGGCCAGCGGGCACTGCTGTGGGCGGCCGGTGTGCTGGGCGCGCTGGCGATCATCAGCGCGGTGCTGATCGTGCTCGCCGATCGGGAGCGACGCTCCAACACCCCCGTCGAGCAGACCGTCACCGACACCGTGACACCTGACACCGTCACTCCCGCCGAACCCGGCGCACCCGCACCCGCGGCGCCGTCCGGCTGGTCCGACCGGTCCGAACCCGACGACCCGGCCACGGTGCCGGCGACGCTGCGGCTCACCGACCCCGAGACGGCGGGGACGTTGAAACAGCCGTCCTTCGCCCCGCACGACGGAACGGCGCTATGACCACACCCCAGCACCTGTCCGATCGCTACGAGTTGGGCGAGATCCTCGGCTTCGGCGGGATGTCCGAAGTCCACCTCGCCCGCGACACGCGGCTGCACCGCGATGTCGCCGTCAAGGTGCTGCGCGCCGACCTGGCCCGCGACCCCAGCTTCTACCTTCGGTTCCGCCGGGAGGCGCAGAACGCCGCGGCGCTGAACCATCCCGCGATCGTCGCGGTCTACGACACCGGTGAGGCGGCCACCCCGCGCGGGCCGCTGCCCTACATCGTTATGGAGTACGTCGACGGCGTGACGCTGCGCGACATCGTCCACACCGACGGCCCGATGCCGCCGCGGCGCGCCCTGGAGGTGATCGCCGACGCCTGCCAGGCGCTGAACTTCAGCCACCAGCACGGCATCGTCCACCGCGACGTCAAGCCCGCCAACATCATGATCTCCCGCACCGGCGCGGTGAAGGTGATGGACTTCGGCATCGCCCGGGCGCTGGCCGACAGCGGCAACCCCGTCACCCAGACCGCGGCGGTCATCGGCACCGCCCAGTACCTGTCCCCGGAGCAGGCCCGCGGCGAGCAGGTCGACGCCCGATCCGACGTCTACTCGCTGGGCTGCGTGCTCTACGAGATGCTCACCGGCGAACCGCCGTTCGTCGGGGACACCCCGGTCGCGGTGGCCTACCAGCACGTGCGCGAGGACCCGATCCCGCCGTCGCACAAGCGGGCCGGCATCTCACCGGAACTCGACGCCGTCGTGCTCAAGGCGCTGGCCAAGAACCCGGACAACCGCTACCAGACCGCCGCGGAGATGCGCGCCGATCTGGTCCGGGTGCACAGCGGTGAGAAGCCCGAAGCCCCGAAGGTGCTCACCCAGGCCGAGCGCACCCAGATGCTGGCGTCGCGGCCCACCGCACGATCCGACGCCGCATCGTCGGCGGCCTACGACTACGCGCCGCGGCGCGGCCGGTCGATCGGGCGGTGGCTGGTCGGGCTGGCGCTGCTCACCATCCTGACCGTCGTGGTGACGCTGGCGATCAACCTGTCCGGCACCGCCAAACCGCGGGCGGTGCAGGTGCCCGATGTGCGCGGCAAGATCTCCGCCGACGCGATCGCCGAGCTGCAGAACAAGGGCTTCAAGATCCGCACCAACCCACTGCCGGACAGCATCGTGCTGCCCGACCACGTCATCAGCACCGACCCGGCGGGCAACCTGTCGATCAACGCCGGCGACGAGGTGGTGATCAACGTCTCCACCGGGCCCGAGCAGCGCGAGATTCCCGACGTGACGTCGTTGAGCTATGCCGAGGCGGTCAAGAAACTGACCGACGCCGGGTTCGGGAAGTTCAAGCAGACCGAGGCGGCGTCGTCGTCGTCGCAGCGGGACAAGGTGCTTAACACCGTGCCGCCGGCCAACACCACCACCGCGATCACCAGCGAGATCGCCGTCGTCGTCGGCACCGGGCCGATCACCCGCTCGATTCCCGAGGTCACCGGGCAGAGCACCGAGCAGGCCACCAAGAACCTGAACACGGTGGGCTTCACAACGGTCCTGACGGCCCCGGTGGACAGCATCGAGCCCGCCGGTCAGGTGCTGGCCATCGAACCCGGCGCCGGCGCGAACGTCGAGTTGGACAGCCCGATCACGCTGAAGGTATCCAAGGGCAACCAGTTCGTCTTGCCGAACCTGATCGGCCAATTCTGGGTGGACGCCGAACCGAACCTGCGGGCACTCGGCTGGACCGGAGTACTGGTCAAGGGCCCGGATGTGCCGAACAGCGGTCAGCGCACCAACGCGGTGGTGACCCAGAGCCCGCCGCCGGGCTCCCGGTTGAATTTCACCGGCCCGGTCACCCTGTCGTTCGCGAATTAACCGCCTGCGCCGCCTGCACGCTCCGGGCGACCTCCTTCTCCAGCCGGCTCACCAACGCCTCGTCCGGGGCCTGCCCGCAGTAGCCGAGCCAGTTGGCCAGCAGCCGGTGGCCGCCCTCGGTGAGGATGGACTCCGGGTGGAACTGCACGCCGTGAATGGGGGAGTGCCGGTGGCGCACCGCCATCACGACACCGTCGGCGGTGCGGGCGGTGACTTCCAGTTCCGGCGGGACGGTGTGCGGCAGGACGGTCAGCGAGTGATAGCGCGTCGCGGTGAACGGGTCCGGCAGGCCGGCCAGCACACCGGCGTGCTTGTGGTGGACGACGCTGGTCTTGCCGTGCAGCAGTTCGGGCGCGCGGGCGACGGTGGCGCCGAACGCCACCGCGATGGCCTGGTGGCCCAGACAGACGCCGAGTAGCGGGGTCCCGGTGGCGGCGCAGGCGTGCACCAGGGGGATAGCGGCACCGGCGCGCTGGGGGGTTCCGGGTCCGGGGCTGAGCAGCACCCCGTCGAAGTCGGCGGCGGCCTGCGCCGGGTCGGCGAGACGAGCGTCGTCATTGCGCCACACCTGCACGTCGAGCCCGTAAGGGACCCCGAGCTGACCGAGGTACTGCACGAGGTTGAACACGAAACTGTCGTAGTTGTCGACGACCAGAACGCGCACCCTCGCCAGGCTACCCAGCGCGACCGGGTGGCTGACTGCGTTAATCTCATACAACGACCCTCGTCGCAGCGTCGACCGTCTCGAAGGTAGCCATGCCCAAGTCCAAGGTTCGCAAGAAAAACGACTTCACCGTCAGTTCGGTCAGCCGGACCCCGGTGAAGGTCAAAGCTGGCCCGTCCAGCGTGTGGTTCGTGTCGCTGTTCATCGGCCTGATGCTGATCGGGCTGATCTGGCTGCTGGTGTTCCAGCTGGCCGCGTCCGGGTACGACACACCGGATCCGTTGGTGTGGATGTCCGACCTCGGTCCGTGGAATTACGCCATCGCCTTCGGCTTCATGATCACCGGTCTGCTGCTGACCATGCGGTGGCGGTGACGGCAATCACATCCGTGTAATTATCCCCATTGTGGATAGCGCCTGTGGATAATCGCTTCGCCTGGGGGCCGCCCGTCCCTGGAGTCATCGCCGTCGGCGTCGCCGGAGTGGTCATGGCGGCGGGGTTTCTGACTATGGCCACCGACCCGCCCGGGCGGATTCTCGCCGGGATCGCGGCCGTCGGATTGTTGCTGTTCGCGGCCGGTTCGGCGCGGGCTCGGCCTCGCCTGGCGATTACCGGCGACGGGCTGGTGTACCGGGGTTGGCTGCGCACCAGGACGTTGCGGCATGACGACATCGACCTGATTCGCATCACCCAATTCCGCCGTTGGGGACGGACGGTGAAGCTACTGGAGATCGAGACCGTCGGCGATCAGCTACTGGTGCTCAACCGCTGGGATCTGGGCGGTGACCCGCTGCGCGTACTGGACGCGCTGACCGATGCCGGTTACGCGGGGCGGCGCTGAGGCGCCGAGACTGCGCCCAGATCGCGATCCTGGCGCGGATCGGCGATCTAGGCGCAGTGTGGACGAACTAGGAGATGGTGATCGACTCGATGACGACGTCGTCGGCCGGCCGGTCCATCCGGTCGGTGGCGGTGGTGGCGATCGCGTCGACGACCTTCTGCGACTCCGGGTCGACGACCTCACCGAAGATGGTGTGCTTGCGGGTCAGGTGCGGCGTCTTGCCGACGGTGATGAAGAACTGCGAGCCGTTGGTGCCCGGCCCGGCGTTGGCCATCGCCAGCAGGTAGGGCTTGTCGAACTGCAGCTCCGGATGGAACTCGTCGGCGAACTTGTAGCCCGGTCCACCGCGGCCGGTGCCGGAGGGGTCGCCGCCCTGGATCATGAATCCGTCGATGACGCGGTGGAAGATGGCACCGTCGTAGAACGGGCCCGAGCTGCTGCCCGAAGCGTTCTGCGTGGAGTACTCCTTGGTGCCCTGGGCCAAGCCGACGAAGTTTGCGACGGTCTTGGGGGCATGGTTGCCGAACAGCGCGATCTTGATGTCACCGCGATTGGTGTGCAGGGTCGCGGTGGCGGTCTGAATGGGGCTTGTGCTCACGGGTTCACAGTCTGCCATTGCCGCCGACGACGGCTGCCCTCGCCCTGCGGGTTGCAGGACACGGGCAGCCGGGTCCGCCCGGGCCGCCGACCCCGCCTATGTCTGTCTCCTGCGGTGGGCCCGCGGGTGGCGGGAAACTTTGCCATCAACGCGCGGCGCCGAAGACAGACGAAAACCTGTGGAGCCTAGGAGATTCGAACTCCTGACATCTGCCTTGCAAAGGCAGCGCTCTACCAACTGAGCTAAGGCCCCGAACCGGCGCCCTGGAGGCTGTGCCACACCGGCGAGCGGCGGCGCCCGGCGATTAGCAGGACCACGCCCGCCATCGCGGCCGGCAAGGCCAGCTTTCGCCATGTTGACCAGGACATCGTGGGCCTAGGAGGACTCGAACCTCCGACCTCTTCGTTATCAGCGAAGCGCTCTAACCGCCTGAGCTATAGGCCCGTATGCGGGCAGAAGATTACCGCACCGGAACTGGCGCACCCAAACCGGTCAGTCCAGGTCGGCCAGTGTGACCTCGACACCGCCGACGATGTCGGTGCTGAGGTTGTAGATGTAGGCACCCACGGTGGCCATCGCCGTCAGCAGCACGATATTGACCAGCCCGATCAGTGCAGCCCCACCGAAGATCGACGCGGCCGAAACCAGATCGCCACCACCACCGCCACCGGTGGTGGTCAGCAGGTCGCCGACGTTGCTGTTGAGCTTGCTCCACACCCCCATGGCGCCGAGGACGAGGTAGAGGAACGCCACGGCGATCATCCAGATGAAGAACAGCGCCACATTGAGCAGCAGCGACACTTTCAGCGCGCTCCACGGGTCGATGCGGCGGATCTGCATGCTGGCCCGCACCGGTCCGCGCGCCCGGCCGACCGCCGAGATGACGGCCGTCGGCGCGGTCGGGCTCTGGGGCGAGGAAAACCCCCGGCCCTGGTCGGCGGCGGGCCTGTTCTGCGGCGGCCTGGGCACCGACCCGGACAGATCCGGCAGTTCACTGGGGATGGCCTCGATCAAACCGACCTCGGTCTTGGCCGAGGCGTTGGCGCCGGAAAGATCCGGCGCCGCGATCCCGCTGACGTAGCGGCTGGCGGCGGGTGAGACCGCCGGCCGGCGGGCGCTGTTCTGCCACGGCGGCACGTCGGCCGTGACGTCTCCGTTGGCCGGGCGGTCTCCCATCCCGGGATCGTTCGGTGAACTCACCGCTGCTCCATTTCTTCAGCTCTCACGCCGTAAGCCGGCCGCTGCGCGCTACGTCGCGTCCGGCTCGGACTCCGAACCGTCTTCCTCGCCCTGCTCCTCGGCGTTGCGGGCAATGGCTATCAGTGTGTCGCCCTCGCCCAGGTTCATCAAGCGAACGCCCTTGGTCTGGCGCCCGGCCTTGCGGACCTGCCGCGCCGCGGTGCGGATCACACCGCCGCCGGAAGTGATCGCATACAACTCGGTGTCGTCGTCGACCACCAACGCGCCCACCAGACTGCCACGACGGGGGTCATACTGGATGGTGAGGATGCCTTTACCGCCGCGGCCCTGGGCGGTGTACTCGTCGATCGCTGTGCGCTTGGCGTACCCGCCGGCCGTCGCGACCAGCAGGTAGGTGTCTTCCCGGACCACGTTCAACGACAGCAGCCGGTCGTCGGCGTTGAACCGCATGCCCTGCACACCGGAGGTCGCCCGGCCCATCGGCCGCAGCGCCTCGTCGGTGGCGGAGAACCGGATCGACTGGCCTTTGGCACTGACCAGCAGCAGGTCGTCCTCGGCCGAGCACAGCACCGCACCCACCAGCTCGTCGCTGTCGCGCAGGTTCACCGCGACGATGCCGCCGGACCGGTTGGAGTCGAAGTCGGTCAGCTTGGACTTCTTGACCAGGCCGTTGCGGGTGGCCAGCACCAGGTACGGGGCGTCCTCGTAGCTCTTGATCTGAATGACCTGGGCGATGCGTTCCTCGGGCTGGAACGCCAGCAGGTTGGCCACGTGCTGGCCGCGGGCGGTACGCAACGCCTCGGGCAGCTCGTACGCCTTGGCCCGGTACACCCGGCCCTGCGTGGTGAAGAACAGGATCCAGTCGTGGGTGGAGCACACGAAGAAGTGCCGCACGATGTCGTCCTGCTTCAGGCCCGCGCCCTGCACGCCCTTGCCGCCGCGCTTCTGGCTGCGGTAGAGGTCGGTCTTGGTGCGCTTGGCGTAGCCCGTCTCGGTGATGGTGACGACGACGTCCTCGCGGGCGATGAGGTCCTCGTCGGACACCTCGCCCTCGGCGGCGATGATGCGGGTACGACGGTCGTCGCCGTGCTTCTCGACGATCTCGGCGAGCTCGTCGCGCACGATGGCGCGCTGACGTTCCGGCTTGGCCAGGATGTCTTCGAGGTCGGCGATCTCGGCTTCGATCTCGGCCAGTTGGTCGACGATCTTCTGGCGTTCCAGGGCGGCCAGCCGGCGCAGCTGCATGTCGAGGATGGCCTGGGCCTGGATGTCGTCGACGTCGAGCAGGTCGATGAGGCCCTGGCGGGCGATGTCCACCGTCGCCGACGCGCGGATCAGCGCGATCACCTCATCGAGGGCGTCGAGTGCCTTGACCAGACCGCGCAGGATGTGGGCCCGTTCGTTGGCCTTGCGCAGCCGGTAGGTGGTGCGCCGCACGATCACGTCGAGCTGGTGCTCGACGTAGTAGCGGATCATCTGGTCCAGCCGCAGGGTGCGCGGCACCCCGTCGACGATCGAGAGCATGTTGCAGCCGAAGCTGGTCTGCAGCTGGGTGTGCTTGT
>NZ_JBIIOV010000231.1:0-3915 GCF_044342925.1 Mycobacterium sp.
AGGCCGCCTTGACCCTGGTGACCAGTTCGTGGTCGGTGCCCGGTTCGTGGCCCATGAACACCACCGAGGCGATGTCGAGGGTCAACTCCTTGACTGCCGGCATGAACAAGAACCGCCGGTCGTTGGCCGACCAGTCGTTGGCCACCACCGTGGCGGCCACGGTGTCGATGTGCTCGACATAGCCCGACAGCCGGCCCCGGGTGAACGCCTCCTGCATGATCCGCCGGTGATACATGTGCTCGTCGAAGTCCAGCAGCATCAGACCCCGCTTGAAGAACGGGCCGATGATGTCCTGCCAGGCGACCGTGGAGAAGTCCTTGCGCTTGTTGGTGAACACTTCCTGGGTGGCGTCCGGCCCCAGTGCGCCGACGGCGCGCAGTGCCGGGGTCTCGGTGTAGTACACCGGCCCGTACTTGCGGTAGCTCTTCAGGATGTACTCCGGGCCCCCGCGGAAGACCTCGATGAGATGGCCCAGCATCGGCAGGCCGTTGTTGCCCATCACCGGTTTGAGGCCGCTGCCCGCCGGCGGTTCGGCGAAAACGAACTCCGGCCAGTCGACCTCTTCGAGGCGGTCCTGGACGATGCCCAGACCCGGCAGGGTGCTCAGCGTCGGCGTCAGTTTGCGGCGGGCTTGATCCACCAGATACTGCGGTGTGCTGATGGTGGGCATCGTTGCTCCTGGAAGACGGACCGGCGGTACCGTAATCTTTCCGGCACAAGTTGACGGCTGTCAAGTTTCCTTCTGGGCGCGTCGTAGTGCAAGGTGATCAACGTGAGGGCTCCGCAGGAATCCGCCGAGGCGCCGCGTCGTCGCGGTGACCGGCAGCGTCATGCGATCGTGCAGGCCGTTCGTGAGTTGCTCACCGAGAAGCCGTTTGCCGAGCTGTCGGTCAGCACCATCAGCGACCGGGCCGGTGTCGCCCGCTCTGGTTTCTACTTCTACTTCGACTCCAAGTACGCGGTGCTCGCTCACATCCTCGGTCAAGTCGCCAACGAGCTCGAGGAGCTCACCTATGACTTCGCCCCACGGGGCGACCACGAGACGCCCGCTGAGTTCGCCAGGCGGATGATCGGCAGCGCGGCGGCGGTCTACGCCCACAACGACCCGGTGATGTCGGCGTGCAACAACGCCCGCGGCACCGACGCGGAGATCCGCGAAATCCTGGAGCGCTACAACGAACTGGTCATCGACCAGATAGTGCCCATCGTCGAGGCCGAGATGCGCAACGGCGCCGCTGAGCCGATCACCGACGACCTCCGGGGTCTGGTGCGGACGCTGTGCGCCGCCACCGCGCTGACGCTGGGTGGGGAATCGTTGTTCACCGGCCCGGAGCGTGACCTTGCCCGCGTGGTGGCGGTCCTGGAAAAACTCTGGCTCCACTCGCTGTGGGGAAGGCGCGCCGAGAAATGACATTCAGCTTCACCGGCAAGCGGGTTCTGGTGACCGGCGCAGCGAGCGGGATCGGCCGGGCCGTCGCTCTGCGGCTGGCCAACGAGGGTGCGCAGTTGTATCTGACCGACGTCAACGCCGCGGGCCTGGCTCGCGCCGTCGCGGAAGTGCGCTCGCTGGGCGCCGACGTCGCCGAGCACCGGGCGCTGGACATCTCGGATTTCGACGCCGTCGCCGACTTCGCCGCCGACATCCACAGCCGGCATCCGGCGATGGACGTCGTGATGAACATTGCCGGCATCTCGACGTGGGGGACCGTCTCGGAGTTGACGCACAAACACTGGCGCTCGATGGTCGACGTCAACCTGATGGGCCCGATCCACGTCATCGAGACCTTCATCCTGCCGATGGTGGCCGCCGGCAAGGGCGGCCGGCTGGTCAACGTGTCCTCGGCGGCCGGGCTGGTGGCGCTGCCCTGGCACGCCGCCTACAGCGCCAGCAAATACGGGCTGCGCGGAGTCTCGGAAGTGCTGCGCTTTGATTTGGCCAAGCACCGCATCGGGGTGTGTCTGGTGGTGCCCGGCGCGGTCGACACACCGCTGGTCCAGACGGTGCAGATCGCCGGGGTGGACCGCGACGACCCGGGTGTCGAGAAGTGGGTGCAGCGGTTCAGCGGACACGCGGTGACCCCGGAGAAAGCCGCCGAAAAGATCCTCGACGGTATCTCCAAGAACAGGTTCCTGATCTACACCTCGCCGGACATTCGTGCCCTGTACGCCTTCAAGCGGTTCGCCCCCTGGCCGTACAGCGAGGTCATGAAGCAGGTCAACGTCCTGTTCGCGCGCGCCCTGCGGCCCAAGGCCAAGACGGTGCGGCAGCTGCCACCCGGTTAGCCAGCAGGCGCGACGGCTGACGTGGCCGGCGAGCTGCCAGGTGATGTTATTGCCCGCCGGCATCGTCAGCAACAGTCGCCGCACGTGGGGGTCCCCGATCAGACCTGCCTGCCGGTTTCTGTCGGTGGGCGGTGCTAGATGTAGGGCATGGGACGTGTTGTGACGCGCGACACGCCGGGTACACACCCTTCCCAAGGCTTACGACCTGGGAATTTCATAAATGTTATTCGGAATATGTAGTACCTCGGTGTGTTGTCACCCACTAGGTGTAGTGTTTGGGCAGCCGGTGGGCCCGCGGATCGCGGGTCCGCCGGGACCATCAGAACACCGTCGAGGAGCCCTCACGCAGATGACCATCACCGTCTACACAAAGCCGGCCTGTGTCCAGTGCAACGCCACCTACAAGGCCCTCGACAAGCAGGGCCTGTCCTACGACATCGTGGACATCACCGAGGTGCCGGATGCCCGTGATTACGTGATGGCGCTGGGTTATCTGCAGGCCCCGGTCGTGGTTGCCGGCAGTGAGCACTGGTCGGGCTTCCGGCCCGACCGCATCAGGGCCCTCGCCGGCGTCTCGGCGTCAGTCTCCGAGTCCGACGCCACCGCCGTCAGCGCCTAGAACGACATGGACCCGGATGGCGGCTCGCTCGGCTCCGGCCCGGTGCGGTTGGTCTACTTCTCCAGCGTCTCGGAGAACACCCACCGATTCGTGCAGAAGCTCGGTCTGCCCGCCACCCGGATTCCGCTGCACGGCCGTATCGAGGTGGACCAGCCCTACGTCCTGATCCTGCCCACCTACGGCGGCGGGAAGGTCAACGGACCGGACGCTAACCCCGATTCCAATGCCGGGGGTTATGTGCCCAAGCAGGTCATCGCATTTCTGAACAACGAGCACAACCGATCGCTGATCCGCGGCGTCATCGCGGCCGGCAACACCAACTTCGGTGCCGAGTACTGCTACGCGGGCAATGTCGTGTCCCGTAAGTGCGGGGTGCCGTATCTCTACCGATTCGAATTGATGGGAACCGCCGAGGACGTCGAATCCGTCCGGGCCGGTCTGGCTGACTTCTGGAAGGACAAAGACGAGTGGCACCAACGGTCACTGCTGCAGAGCCGGTAACCACCCCGAACCCTGCGCATCCGCTGCCGGGCGAGACGGATTACCACGCGCTCAACGCGATGCTCAATCTGTACGGCGCAGGCGGCGAGATCCAGTTCGACATGGATCGTCTCGCCGCCCGCCAGTACTTCCTGGAGCACGTCAACCAGAACACCGTGTTCTTTCACAACCAGGACGAGAAGATCGACTACCTGGTGCGGGAGAACTACTACGAGCGTGAGGTTCTCGACCAGTACTCGCGAAACTTCGTCAAGACGTTGATCGACCGCGCCTACGCCAAGAAGTTCCGCTTCCCGACCTTCCTGGGCGCGTTCAAGTATTACACCTCGTACACACTGAAGACCTTCGACGGCAAGCGCTACCTGGAGCGCTTCGAGGACCGCGTGGTGATGGTGGCGCTGACGCTGGCCGCCGGCGACACCACGCTGGCAGAGCAACTGGTCGACGAGATCATCGACGGCCGGTTCCAGCCGGCCACCCCGACGTTCCTCAACTCGGGCAAGAAGCAGCGC
>NZ_JBIIOV010000005.1:0-42304 GCF_044342925.1 Mycobacterium sp.
CCTGCCGATAGCACTCGCGCACCGCTGCGCCGATCTCCGCGGATCGCGTGTGCGCGATCACCGCCGAGCATCGAGGACACGACCAAACCGATCCGCAGGTCATCAGCCCTTGATAGTGGGCGACCATCCGGCCATCAACCTCACGGCGCACGATCCGGACGCCCTGACCGTCGTCTGGATCTCCGACAGCGTCGTTGTGCAGCATTCGCCCACAGCAGCGCACGGCCTTTAGCGATGACGCCTGCCAGAGCATCGCCCGTGCACCCCATCGAATCCGGCGCCGTTCCGCCGAATCGACGACAGCCGCCACGTTGCTACTCGCGGCCGGGGTGAAGCAATAACTCTGAGTACTACCAAGAGCGCTCGCTTCGCTCGCGCGGTCGGCCCTCTGGCCCTCCGCGCCTGCGGCGCTCCGGTCCGCCGGGCCGCCGTGCCGGGCGTCGACCGTCAAGGTGTTCTCTAGGGTCATCACAGACCGCCCTCAACGCTGCAGCTGCCGACAGCGAGCGAACCGCATTCCCGACCACCCGCTCCTGATCCGCCGGATAAGATGCACCCGTGGCTACGTTGGAAGATCTTGAGGCGCGGGTCGCCGCTCTGGAGGCCACTCAGGCCGACTATCGAGCCGTGCTTGCCGCCGTTAACGCGCTTGGAGCCAACCAGCGAGAACTCGCCGAAGGGCAACGGCAACTCAAATCCGACGTGACCGCGCTCAAGGACGATGTCGCCGGGGTCAAGAACACTCTCGCAGACACCAACGCTCGTGTGCGCTCGATGGAAGAGGGCCAGGCCGAGATCAAGGACCTTCTGATCCGGGCGCTCGACAGCAAGTAGCGCCGACGACACGGCGAATACCCGCAATCTGAACGCGGATTCGTGCGAACGATCAGTGACGTAGTCATGTGCCCGCGGTAGAATTCGACCGCGCGCAAAAACGGTGGTTTGCATAAATCCTCCGTGAAGCCCCTTGGTTGCAGCCGAGGGGCTTCGCTCGTTTTCCGAGCCCGGAAACTAACGCTGATCTGTGGTCGGTGCTTGGTCGGTGGATCTGCGACACGCCGTGGTTTCGACTGGTGCCGGATGGCGTTAAATTGCCAGCTCAAAGCACCTTTTGAGGTCACCACTAGGAGACGTTGCAGGCTCTCCTAAAGCCGGTGTCGCAGGTTCGAATCCTGCCGGGGGCACTTATCGTTTTTGTACCGCTCGTCGACGGTTACACCCGCCGAGGTCCTATCGGTTCAGCTCAGAGCCGGCTGGGCCGTTCGCCGCTGCTCACCGCGCAAGGCTGTCGGCCAGCACGCGCAACGGCGCCAGCGTCATCCCCGAGCGCAGAGCGAACGGGAACGCCAGAGCGAGCACGACGGTCAGCGACAGCGCCGGTATCAAGCACCACACGTAGACGAATACCATCGTCGGGCGCCCGCCGGTCACCGTCGTAGTGCCCATGACGGCGGTCACGAGCACGGCCACGATCGCCAACAGCCCGGCCAGCGGCCAGGGAAGCGCGCGGTGGGCCACCGCCGACACCGACGCCGCCGACGAGACCAGGTTGGAACTGCTGGCGCGCAGGCTGGTGGCGCTGGGGTCGGCGTCCGGACCGTTCACATAGCCGTTGAGCGCGTCCTCGAAGTCGTTCAGCGCGGCCATCGAGGGCAGCGCTCCGGCATCACCCCTGGCCAGAAAGTTGGCGTCAGCGGTGGCTGCCGTCTCGGTGTACGCAGTGAGCTTGGCGGTCAGTGCGGCCGAGACGCCCGGGTCGGGGATGTTGCGCAGTTCCCAGGCCATCTGCTGGATGGCCGCCGACTGCTGCTCGACGGCGTTCTGGGCGGCGGTGACCGCACCCCAGCTCATCGAGATGGCGAAGCCGACGAAGAACGCGAAGGTCGCCGAGATACCGGTCAGCAGATTTTTCGCCTGGTCGACGAGTTCGTCGCGGGACTCGTCGCTGCAGTGCGCCCGCACCAGCCGACGCACACCGGCACTGACGGCGGAGAAGAAGACGAACAGCACCGCCGCGATCGCCAGTGGCGGCAGAGAAATGATCAGGGCTCTCACGCGCGCAAAGTATCAGCACGCGACCCGCCCCACCGCACTCTGTTAGTTGTAGTACGTTCGAAGGGTGACCGGAAACGTCTGGATTCTGGGCGGGTATCAGACCGATTTCGCCCGCAACCTCAACCGGGAGGGCCTCGACTTCGCGGCACTGGCGCGCGAGGTGGTCGATCAGACCCTCGCCGAAGCGATGATCGACGCCGCCGACATCGGTGTGGTGCATGTGGGCAACGCCTTCGGTGAGATGTTCGCCCGTCAGGGCCATCTCGGCGCCATGCCGGCCACCGTGCACGAGGGTCTGTGGGACACCCCCGCCACCCGCCACGAAGCCGCCTGCGCATCGGGCAGTGTGGCCGCCTTGGCGGCGATGGCCGATCTACGCGCCGGCAATTACCGAACCGCACTGGTCGTCGGACTGGAACTGGAGAAGACCGTTCCCGGCGACCTCGCCGCCGAGTATCTGGGTGCGGCGGCCTGGACCGGACACGAAGGCCAGGGCGCGAAATACATGTGGCCCTACATGTTCGATCAGGTGGCCGACGAATACGACCGCCGGTTCGGCATCGACGACACCCACCTGCGTGCCATCGCCGCGGTGAACCTGGCCAACGCCAAGCGGAATCCCAACGCCCAGACCCGTGACTGGACGGTGCCGGACCTCGCCGCCGTCGGCGACGACGACGAGGTGAATCCGCCGGTCGAGGGACGGATCCGCCGCTTCGACTGCAGTCAGATGACCGACGGCGGTGCCGGTGTTGTGCTGGTCAACGACGAGTTCCTGGCCGAGCATCCCGGGGTGCGGCCGATCGGGCGCATCGAGGGCTGGGGGCACCGCACCGTCGGGCTGGGACTACGGCAGAAGTTCGATCGTGCCGCGAAAACGGATCCAGCTAATCCCTATGTCCTCCCCCATGTTCGGGCCGCCGTGCAGGACGCCTTCACCCGGGCCGGTGTCGACCTCGACGCCCTCAGCGGATTCGAAGTCCACGACTGCTTCACCCCCAGCGAGTACGTGGCCATCGACCACATCGGCCTAACCGGGCCAGGCGAGTCGTGGAAGGCGATCGAGAACGGCGACATCGAGATCGGCGGCCGGCTGCCGATCAATCCCAGCGGCGGTCTGATCGGCGGCGGCCACCCGGTCGGAGCCACCGGCGTACGAATGATGCTCGATGCCGCCAAACAGGTCAGCGGCCTGGCCGGGAACTACCAGGTGGACGGCGCGCGCCGGTTCGGCACGCTCAACATCGGTGGAAGTACCGCCACCACAGTCAGTTTCGTCATCGGTTCGCCGGAGTAGTGAGAGGTCCCGCCATGGAGGTCGAAGTTGTCGGCAAGTTTCTGTCCACCCTGCCCGAGGATGATGACCATCCCTACCGCACCGGGCCGTGGCGGCCGCAGAACACCGAGTGGCGGGCCGACGACCTGACCGCGGTACAGGGCGAGATCCCGGCCGACCTCGACGGCATCTACCTGCGCAACACCGAGAACCCGCTGCATCCCGCGCTGAAGTTCTACCACCCGTTCGACGGCGACGGGATGCTGCACATCGTCGGCTTCCGGGACGGAAAAGCGTTCTACCGCAACCGGTTCGTGCGCACCGAGGGCTTCGAGGCCGAGCAGGAGGCCGGCGGCCCGCTGTGGCCGGGGCTGGCCGAACCGCCCGAACTGGCCAGAACCGACCACGGCTGGGGCGCCCGCACCATGCTCAAAGACGGTTCCAGCACCGATGTGGTGGTGCACCGCGGAACCGCGCTGACCAGTTTCTACCAGTGCGGCGACCTGTACCGCGTCGACCCGTACAGCGGCGAAACACAAGGCAAGGAGACCTTCAACGGCTCCTTCCCGACTCCCTGGGGTGTCTCGGCGCATCCGAAGGTCGACGACCGCACCGGCGAGATGCTGTTCTTCAACTACAGCAAGCAGGCGCCCTATCTGCACTACGGCGTGGTCAGTGCCGCAGGCGACCTGGCGCACTACGTCGACGTCCCACTGCCCGGTCCGCGACTGCCGCACGACATGGCGTTCACCCGGAACTACGCCATTCTCAACGACTTTCCCTTCTTCTGGGATCCGGAACTACTCCAACGCGGCGTGCACCTGCCCCGCTACCACCGCGACATGCCGTCGCGCTTCGCCGTCATCCCCCGCCGGGGCACAAGCGATCAAATCCGATGGTTCGAGGCCGACCCGACCTTCGTGCTGCACTTCACCAACGCCTACGAGGACGGCGACGAGATCGTGCTCGACGGTTTTTATCAGGGCCAACCGGATCCCGCTGACGACCCGACCGGCACCAAGTGGCAGCGGACATTCCGGTTCCTGGCCCTGGACCGGATGCAGACCCGCCTGCACCGCTGGCGGCTGAACCTCAAGACCGGCGCCTGCACCGAAGAGCCGTTGAGCGACACCATCTCCGAGTTCGGCATGATCAACGCCGCCCACAGCGGCGAGCCCTACCGCTACGCCTACGCGGCCACCGGCAAGCCGGGCTGGTTCCTGTTCGACGGACTGGTCCGCCACGACGTGGCGACCGGCAACGAGGAGCGGATCTCCTTCGGCGACGGCGTCTACGGCAGCGAGACGGCGATGGCTCCGCGGGTCGGAAGCCGCGCGGAGGACGACGGTTACCTGGTGACGCTGACCACCGACATGAACGACGACGCATCCTACTGCCTGGTGTTCGACGCCGCCCGCATCGCGGACGGGCCGGTGTGCAAACTCCAACTGCCCGAACGGATTTCCAGCGGCACCCATTCCACCTGGGTGGCCGGCTCAGAGCTGCGGCGCTGGCGCGAGACCGACGACGCCGCAGCCGCGGTCGGACTGTAGTGCGGCACCCTCCGGCGGCACTGCACGCCGGCGGCACCAACGCCATCGGCCGGATGCTGGGGCTACTCGGCGACGAATGGACCCTGCTGATCATCCAGCAGTCCGTACTGGGCGCGCGCCGATACGGCCACTTCGCGGCCCGGCTGCCGATATCCCATGCGGTGCTGACCAACCGGCTGCGGGTGCTGACCGATGCGGAGTTGCTGGTACACCGCGACGGCGAGTATCTGCCGACAGCGCGCAGCAGGTCGCTGTGGCCGCTGCTGATGCTCATCTGGGAGTGGGAGCGCACCTGGGTGCCCGACCACGCCGGTCTGCTTCCAGCCATGCGCCACACCAGTTGCGGCCAGGGCTTCTCCCCGGTGCTGCGGTGCGGCAGCTGTCAGCGCCCGGCGACGCCGGAGAACGTCGATCTGACGCTGGGGCCCAGCGGCGCGTGGGAACGGTCGGTGCCGGTGGCGTCGACCCGGCGACGCGCCGAAGGGCAGCCCGTCGCCGGCCAGGCCGGTCTGTTTCCCGAGACCATGTCGGTGCTCGGCAACCGGTGGGCGGCGGCGCTACTGCTGGCGTCGTTCCTGGGCACGACCCGGTTCACCGACTTCCAAGCGCAACTGGGCACTCCCCCCACCCTGCTGGCCGAGCGGTTGAAAACCTTCGGCGACATCGGGGTGCTGCACGGGCCCCCCACAACCAAGACGCAGCGCGGCGACTACCTGCTCACCGACAAAGGCCGGGCATTCCTCGGGGTGCTGCTGACCGCGGTCCAGTGGGCACACCGGTGGTTCGCCACCCCGGACGGACCGGCTGTCGTCGTCCGGCACACCGACTGCGGCCGACCGCTCACCGCCGAACTCGCCTGCGGCCGGTGCGGCCACCGGCTGATCGGCGCGGAGGTGACCGTCAGGCCGGCGGAAGGATCTGAAAGCCCTTGAGGATCTCCTCGGAGTCCTTCACATAGGTCGGGTTGTCGGCCTTGATGGTCTGCACTGTCACCGTCGCGACGTAGTTGGCGTCACCGCCGCGGTAGACCACGCCCAGTGACGTCGCCTTGCGCGGCGGAACGGGCGGAATCTTCTTGCCGAGCTTGAGTTCTGGGGTGGTGTAGCTCGACGACAGCGCCGGGGCGCCGCACACGCTGGTCGACGTGGACTGCACGTCGGTCAGGTTGAGCTTCTTGGCGAGCTGGTCGGTCTGCGCCTGCAGGATCTGCTCGGGCTTGCCCAGGTCGCTGTTCACCTTCTGCAGGGTCACCACCGCGTTGGGGGTGAACCCGTCGGCGGCCAGCCCGGGGCTGCGCAGCGCGAACCGGATCTGTTCGGAATCCATCTGGGTGCTGCGCTCCCAGCCTGCCGGCACCGGGATGCGCAGCTTGGGCTCCTGATCGGTGCGAGTGGGAACGTCGGTCAGCTGAGCCGACACGGTCTGGCATTTCTCCGAACTCGGCTTGTTGCCCGAGCACCCGGACACCAGCAGGCCGACGGCCAACCCCGCCACAACCGCCGCCTGGGCGGGCCCCATCACTGTGCGCATACCCATCCCTTCGAAACCCGCCACAGCCTACCGGCCCCGCGATGACCGCTCAGTGGTCGAGCAGCACCGTTGCCAGAGCCCAGACCGAACAGGCCAGCACAGCGACCACGCAGCCGACACCGACGTAGAACCCGTACCCGGCGGTCAACGGCGCAACCACGTTGGCGCGGAAGTACCACCACGTCAGGGCCGCGACGAGGACCGAAGTCACCACGGCAACGGCCGCTGCCGGGCGCTCGGCCAAACCCCGCGCCACCATCGCCCCCAGCACCAGCAGAACCGACGCCAGCAGCACGATCAGCTGACCGACCCCGAACCGGGCCGGCACCGAGATATCGCCGAAGGTGCCGCCGATGGCGCTGGCCCGCCCCCCACCGGGCGCGGTCAGCCAGGGCAGCCAGGTGGCCACCGACAGCCCCGCGGCGAACAGCGCGACCAGCCAGCCGGGGCGCAGACGTGCCATAACCCCAGACCCTAATCGCACCGTGACCTCCCACGCGCAGGCCGTGGTCGGCAGTAGCGTTTGCCCATGCGGGGACACATCATCGTGTGCGGGGACGATGCACTGGCGATGCGGATCGTCGACGAACTCGACGACGACGACCTGGCGGTGGTCCGCCTGAAGAGCCCGACGGCTCTGGACGCGGCCGGGGTGAGAACGGCGCACGCGGTGATCGCCGCCTCCGCCGACGATTCGGTCAATCTGGAGGTGGCGTTGCTGGCGCGGCACGCCAACCCTGAGGTCCGAGTGGTGGCACGGCTGTCCAACCGGGTGCTCTATCAGGCCATGAACGACAGCATCGGGGCCGGTGCCGTGCTCGACGTCGCCGATCTGGCCGCACCGTCGGTGGTCGAGGCGATGCTGGGCCGCACCGCGCACACCCTCACCGCCGGCGGGGTCGACTTCGTCGTCGCCAACGGCACCGCCGCACGGGACGGCACGCTTCGGCAGTTGTACGGCCGGCTGGCGCCGGTGGCGATCATCCGCGGCGACAAGTCACCCAACCCCGGGGAGATCGTCGCCTGCCCGCGCCTGGACGACGAGGTGTTCGAGGGCGACTCCACCACCGTCATGGGACGCGCGGAGGAGATCAGCGCCCAGGGCCTGCAGACCGGCGGCAGCGGGGAACCGCCCGTGCACCGATCCCCTCCGGTGCGGGCCTTCGACGGCGCCCGGGCGTTCCACGACGACGTCAACCCGATGTTCTACCGGGGCCTGGCCGTGGCTGGAACCTTGCTGGTGGTGTCCACGCTCATTCTGCGTTTCTCCTTCCAGCCGAGGATGGGATGGGTGGACGCACTGTCGTTCACCACCGAGACCATGACCACCGTCGGCTACGGCGATTTCGACTTCCTGGGCCAGCCGCTGTGGCTGCGGCTGTTCGGCGTCGTGCTGATGTTCAGCGGCATCGCCTTGATCTCGGTCAACGTCGCCTTCGTCGCCGATGTGCTGGTGTCCCGCCGGCTGGCGCAGGCCGCCGACCGCCAGCGGGTCAGTCACCTGCGCCAGCACTTCGTCGTCGTCGGCCTGGGATCGTTCGGGGTCCGCGTCGCCGCCATGCTCAAAGACTTCGGACACGCGGTCACCGTCATCGAACGCAACGAGGACAACCGGTATCTCTCCGCAGCCGCCGAAGCGAACGTCCCGGTGATCATCGGCGATGCGACGCTGCCGAGCACGCTGGCGGCGGCTCGTGCCGACCGCGCCCGCGCGGTGGCCGTATTGACCGAGGACGACATGGTCAATATCGAGACCGGCCTGGTCCTTCGGCAGCTGACGGGGTCCTCGCCGCAGTCGCGCACTCCGATCGTCCTGCGGATCTACGACAAAGCACTCGGCACGGCCGTCGGCCAGCGACTGGACTTCAACCACGTACGCTCCACCGCGGACCTGGCCACGCCGTGGTTCGTCGGTGCCGCGATGGGCTTGGACGTGGTGGGCACCTTCTCCGTGGGCCAGCAGTCGTTCATGGTGGGCGGGGTGGTGGTGGGCCCGGGCAGCGAACTGGACGGGATGCGCATCGCCGACTTGCCCATCCGGACCCGGGTGATCTCGGTCGTGAGCGGCAGCAGCGCACCGGATCTTTACCCACGCAGGGAAACCCGGTTCCGCGCAGGTGACACCGCCTACCTGGTGGGTCCGTACCACGATCTGCTCAGCATTCTGCGTAAGGGACAGATCGGCCACCCGGACAGGGCGCGGCCGCCGATGAACATGACCGACGGTCTGGGGCTCAGCGATCCGCTGCGCTGATACCGAGAACTCCTAAGGCGTTGCCTTTCAGAATCATTGCCAGCGTCTCCGGGTCGACGTCGAGGGTCTCGAAGTCCCGCCGCCACCGTTCCAGCGTGATGTACGGGTGATCGGTGCCGAACAACGCCTTGGTCCGCAGCTGCCGGCTGAGCGCCCGGACAAGTTGGGGCGGAAAGTATTTCGGCGACGAGTTCGTTGACCCGCCGCACCGCCGCGTCACCGGTCAACGGGTCGACGGAGCCGAACGGGATCAGCACGTCGTTGTTGCGGATGGTGCCCTCGATCAGCTCCTCGACCGAGTTGGGGACGTGCCCCGATGCGGTCCGGGCGTCGACGGTGAAGACCACCGCCGCGGTGTTGTTGCGGCGATACTGATCGGCGAGATCGTCGACCCGGGTGAAGTGATCGGGCCCCAGTTTGAAGTAGCGGCCGGTGGCCTCTGCCAGTTCCGGGTCATAGGCACACCCGCCCGCGGAGTCGATCTCCACGTGCGTGTGGATGTCGATCGCCGCCACCGCGCCGAAATCGATGCCGTACTCGTACCGGCTGGCGGTCATGTCCGTCCTGACCCTTACTGCGGAGCGAACGTCACCACGAAGCGGTCGAGTGACCGCTGAATGTCGCCGCGCAACGCCGCGGCCACGATCATGCCGACCGGCCCGAACAGGGCGGGGCCGCCGAGATGGACGTCCATAGTGACGACCGAGGCGGCCCCGTCCCCTTCGTTCGATCCGGTCCCTTCGCTGGTTCCGGCCTGGGGGCTGACCTTGCCGATCAGTTTGATCTTCACTCCGCCGACGCCGATGCCGTCGAGCGTCATCGACTGCGGCGGTTTGAAGCTGACGATGGTCCATTTGACCCGGTTGGCCATGCCCTTGACCTCGACGATGGACTCGACGACCGTGCCCTTGTCGAGAGTCTCGGGCAGCGTGGAACGCCAGACCCGGTGAATGGTCAGCCATTCCTTGTACCGGGACAGGTTGGAGGCGTGTTTCCACGCCTCCTCGGGAGATAGCGGAACGTCTACGGAAACCGAGACCTTCGCCATCTGTTACCGACCTTCTTTACTGGCCTTGTACTACTGGCCTTCGACCTTGTCGGCGGCACCCTCAGCGGCGCCCTTGACCTTGTCGGCGGCACCCTCAGCCGCTTCCTTGGCTTCGGCTGCCTTGTCGGCGACAGCGTCCTTGGCGTCGCCAGCCGCATCCTGCACCTTGTCGACGGTGTCGGCGACGGCATCCTTGCCCTGCTCGAAAGCATCCTTGGCCTTGTCGGCGAGGTTCTCGGCAGCTTCCTTGGCCTTGTCGAGGAACGACATATTTTCACCCTTTCCTGGTGACTTGGTGGAACGGGCGCCGTCCGTAGCGGGCGGCGGTCCCGCCGACAATTTACGCACCCTCGTCGGACCTCCGCCACAGCAGCCTAGGTTCGCCGAGGATACGGCCCTGGATCCACCACGACGCCTCGATCAACGCCGCAGCCACCAGGCCGATCAGCACCGCGGTGCCGGTGACCGCCGTATTGGACGGATCGAGCATGAATTTCTCCCGGGCCAGCGGCAGCGCGAAGATCAACAGGTAGGCCGCCGCGGAGACGGCCACCAGTGCGACCCGCCACCACTGGTAGGGCCGGGCCACCACCGCCAGCACCCACAACGCCCCGATCAGCAGGGTGATCAACGCCGCCGTGGAGGCCTGGGTCTGCTGCACCGCAGTGCCCAGCCGACCGGGGTAGGCGACCAGATAGGAGACGAACGTCGACAGCCCGACGATCGCCCCGGCGGGCAGCGCGGCGGTCATGACCCGGTGCACGAATCCGGTCTTGGCGCGTTCGTTGTTGGGCGCCAGCGACAAGATGAACGACGGGATACCGATGGTGAACCAGGCCGCGATGGTGACGTGGATGGGCTGGAACGGGTACAGCAGCGGATCGGAGTGCCCGAAATGGGAGATCAGTCCGGCCACCCCGACCAGCAGCGCCAGCAGCACCGAGTAAACCGTCTTGGTGAGGAATAGGTTGGAGACCCGTTCGATGTTGCCGATCACCCGCCGGCCCTCACCGACCACGTAGGGAAGCGTGGCGAACTTGTTGTCCAGCAACACGATCTGCGCCACCGCACGCGAGGCCGGGCTGCCCGAGCCCATCGCCACGCCGATATCGGCGTCCTTGAGGGCCAGCACGTCATTGACGCCGTCACCGGTCATGGCGACGGTGTGCCCGCGCGACTGCAGGGCGTGAACCATGGACCGCTTCTGGTCCGGCCGGACCCGGCCGAACGTGGTGTACTGCTCCATGGTGTCGGCCAGGGCATCGGGTTCGGTGGGCAATTCGCGGGCGTCGAGAGTTTCACCCTGCAGACCCAACGACCCGGCGACCGCACCCACCGACACCGCGTTGTCACCCGAGATGACCTTCACCGTGACCTGCTGGGAATCGAAGTACTCCAAGGTGTCCCGGGCGTCCGGGCGCACCCGCTGCTCCAGGACCACCAGGGCGACGGGAGTTACCAGGCCGGGCGCGTCGGGGGCGTCGACATCGGTGTCCGACGACCCGAGCAGCAGCACCCGCAGGCCCTGCGCACCGATCTCCTCGGCCCGGGCGGCCGCGGGTGTTCCCGGTTCGAGCAGAACGTCCGGGGCGCCGATCACCCAGTTGCCGTGCTCGCCGTAGGAGATGCCGCTCCACTTGGTGGCGGACTTGAACGGCGCCACCGCCGTCGTGGTCCAGCCGGGATCGTTCGGGTACGCCTCGGCGATGGCCTGCATGCTCGCGTTCGGCCGGGGGTCGTCGGCCGCCATGGCGGCAAGTACCGCGGCGATCTGGTCGTCGCGGACTTCGGCCAGCGTGGTGGTCTGCGCCAGTCGCATGCCGTTCTCGGTCAGTGTTCCGGTCTTGTCGGCGCACACCACGTCGACCCGGGCCAGACCTTCGATGGCGGGGAGCTCCTGAACCAGGCACTGGCGCCGGCCCAGTCGCACCACCCCGACGGCGAACGCGATGGAGGTCATCAGCACCAGGCCCTCGGGAACCATCGGCACCAGGGCACCGACCATCCGCAGCACCGAGTCCCGCCAGCCGCCACCGGTGAGGAACAGCTGGGTGTAGATGGTCAACAGCCCCGCCGGCAGGAGCAGATAGGTGATGAACTTGAGGATCTTGTTGATGCCATTGCGCAGTTCGGATTTCACCAGGGTGAACTTGCTGGCCTCCTCGGCCAGCCGGGCGGCGTAGGCCTCACGGCCGACTTTGGTGGCGCGGTAGGCGCCGCTGCCCGCGACCACGAAACTGCCCGACATCACCAGGTCGCCGACCGACTTGGCGATCGGATCAGCCTCACCGGTGAGCAGCGATTCGTCGATCTCCAGCGCCGACGCTTCCAGCAGTTCACCGTCGACGACGATCTGATCGCCCGGGCCGAGTTCGATCACGTCATCCAGCACCACCTGGTTGGGCGGGATTTCGACCCTGCCCGACGCGCGGCGCACGGCGGGCTTCGCCTGCCCGACGATGGCCAGCTTGTCCAACGTCTTCTTCGCGCGCAGTTCCTGAATGATGCCGATGGCGCTGTTGGCGATGATCAGCAGGCCGAACAGCCCGTTGATCAGCGAACCGGTGGCCAGCACGATCGCGAACAGCACACCGAGAATGGCATTGATCCGGGTGAGGACGTTGGCGCGGACGATCTCGCCGACGCTGCGCGAGGCCCGGCTGGGTACGTCGTTGGTCTTGCCGTCGGCGACCCGGGCGGCGACCTCGGCGTCGGTCAGTCCGGTGACGATGCTCAAGCTCACGGGTGGTTCTTCTAGCTCATCGCGCAAGCGGCTCATCGCGAAAAAGTCCCCATCTTGTCCTGGTCGAAGTACTCCAGCGTCAGCCGGTCGCCGTTGAATGTTGCTCGGGAAACGCTTCCGGGCGGAGCGTTTTCGGTGACCGGGCTGAAGGCGAACATGTCACCGTCCCAGTGCGTAAGCGGGTAGGTCATCGGGCGCGGCCCGAGTGACAGTGTCAAGGCGTCGTCCCGGACGGTCACCTTCGCCGGTCCCCAGTAGTCGTTGGCGTAGGTGCCCGCGTAGGACTGCAACGGACGCGACGGCACGGAGTCGGCGGGGGGCTGCTTGCCGGCCAGTTCGCCGAACGGCCGGTCCATCCCGGCGAAGGCGCCGGCGTACAGCGTGCGCCAGTCCTGTCTGACCTGACCGAACTGGACGAGGTCGGAGAACTCGGCGGTGAGCGTCTCAGGCACCCCGACCGGAGCGGAGTTGGTCAGGACGACGATGGCGACGTCGGCGGAGGGAATAATGACGAAATTGGTTGCCGCACCGAGCTCGAAGCCACCGGAGTGGCTGAACTGCATCCGGGCCGCCGCCGAGGTGCCGATGTTGACGCCGTACCCGTAGAACCCCGACCGCATGGCCGGCTCGCTCGGCGGGCTGGACACCATCTGCGGCGTCAGCGCGGACAGCAGCGCAGACGGTTCCACGATCTGGGCGCCGTCGTAACTGCCGCCCGCAAGCATCATCGTCAGCCAGCGCGTCATGTCGTTGAGCGAGGAACTGACCCCGCCCGCCGGCGACTGCGCATCGGCGTCGCGGGTGTAGCGCGGTTGGTAGCGAGCCCCCTGATCAGTGGGGACGAGGACATGGCCGACGGCCCGGTTGGGCCGGCTCTGGTAGTCCGCGAAGCGGGAACTGGTCGACACCATCCCCAGCGGGCGGTAGAGCACCTGCTCGCTGAGGTCCTCCCAGGGTTTACCGGCGGCGGCGGCCACCGCCTCGGCTGCGGCGGTCACCCCGAAGTTGGTGTAGGCGTAGGACGTTCGAAACGGAGCCAGGGGCAGCCGGCGCAGGCGTTCCAGGACTGCGCGGCGGTCATAGCCGAGGTCCTCCAGCAGGTCACCGGCATGGTCGGGCAGCCCGGACCGGTGCGCGAACAGATCGGCGACGGTGAGCATCCCGGTCGCCGCCGGGTCGGACAGCGCGAACCATGGCAGGTGAGCGGTGATCGGGGCATCCCAGCCGAGGTCGCGGATACCGACCTGGTGGGCCACCACGGTAGCGGCGACGGGCTTGGACAACGAGGCCAGCTGGAAGACGGTGTCCGGGTCGACCTTGTCGGACGCACGGGTGTCCCGCACGCCGAAGCCCTTGGCGTACAACGTCTTCCCGCCGTGCACCACTGCCACCGCCATCCCCGGAATGCCGGCGGACGCCATCAGCTCAGCGGCGATGCCGTCGAGCTTGGCGACGGCGTTGTCAACGGCGTTGTCCGGCAACGGCATCGCGACGGCCAGTTGCGGCGGCTCGCCTGGTTGAGGCAGCGAAGCCGGACCGGTAACGGTGCCGCCGCAGGCGGTGAGTGCGAGCAGGGCCGCGAACACCGGAACGCGCCGGGCAAGCGTCAAAACCGCCACCACGGTTCGACCGCGGCCGGATCGGCGGTGCCGGGTGCGCCCGGCACCACCCGGCCGCCCGGCTTGGGCACCGCGATGTCGACTCCGGCGTCGGTGGCCGCCGCGACCAGGCGGTCGGCCGGCTCTCCCCAGGGGTGGGGTGCCAGGCGGAAGGTGCACCAGTGGATCGGCACCAGCAGACCGCCGCCGTCGGGGTTGACGTCGCGATGCGCGCGCACCGCCTCCTCGGGGTTCATGTGGATGTCCGGCCACGACTTGTTGTAGGCGCCGATCGGCAGCAGCGTCAGATCGAACGGTCCGTGCTGGGCGCCGATGTCGGTGAAACTGGCGGTGTAGCCGGTGTCCCCGCCGAAGTAGGCGCGGTGCTGCGGACCGGCGATCGACCACGACGACCACAGCGTGTTGTTGCGGGACAGGAATCGGCCCGAGAAGTGCCGGGCGGGAAGGCAGGTCAGGACTAGGTCATCGATGCTGTAGCTCGACCCCCAGTCCAGTTCCACCACGCGGGAGGCGGGGATGCCCCACTCCCGCAGATGCGCCCCCACCCCCAGCGCCGTGACGAACACCGAACGCTGGGTGCGGGCCAGTTGCCGCACGGTGTCCATGTCCAGATGGTCGTAGTGGTCGTGGCTGATCAGCACGGCATCCAGCGCGGGTAGCCCCTCCAGCGGCAGCGGCGGCGGGTGCATGCGCTGCGGTCCCAGGGTGCGCGACGGCGAACAGCGCTGCGCCCAGACCGGGTCGGTGAGTATCCGGTAACCGTCGATCTCGACCAGCGCGGTGGCATGCCCCAACCAGGTCACCGACAGCGGTTCGGAGCCGACCAGGGTGGGCGGATCGGCAAGCGGGACCGCCTTTTTGGGCCGGCTGTGCGAACCGTTGGAGAACATCTCGAACAGGACCAGGCGGTTCTCTTCGGCGTCGATCTTGATCGAGGCGGACGGTTCGAGATTGTGAAAGACCCCGCCGCGGTAATTCGGTGAGCCCTGGGCAGCCCGGCTGATAGCCGCCGGGCTGGCGCCCAGCGCGGCGGGTGCGTCGTGAAAGGCCTTGAGCGCCCACCCGCCGGCCGCCAGCGAGGCGGTTCCAGCGGCCAGTCGCACCGTGGCCTTGCCGCCGGGCAGCAGCGCGGAGAAGTCAGGCAAATCAGGCATGATTCAGGCCCCCTGGAACCTCGCGGCGCGCTTCTCGATCCGGGCGACCTGAGCCTCGATCACGTCGTGACTGCTCCACGCCCGGTCGAAAAGGCTCTTGTGCACCTCGCCCTGCTCCTCGTACGCGCCGTCGTCGTTGAGCACACGCTTGGAGTGCCGCAGAGACAGCGGGGCGAACCCGGCGATCTCAGCGGCCCAGGCCTGCGCATCGGGCAGATTGCCGATCCGGTTGGCCATCCCGGTCATCAGGGCGGCGTCGGCGTCCAGCTTCTCGGCGGCCAGCAGCATGGCCCGGGCTCGTCCGTATCCGGCGAGCGAAGCCAGCCGCCGGATGCTCCAGTTGTCCAGGGCCAGGCCGTATCTGGCGATCGGGAACTGGAAGTAAGCACCCGGCGCGACCACCCGCAGGTCGCAGACCATGGCCAGCTGGACACCCGCACCGATCGCCGGGCCATTGATGGCGGCGATCACCGGAACCGGAACGGCGTCGATGGCCTTGTTCAGGGCGATGGCCTTGTCCGGGAAGTCCGCCGCGAACACATCGCCGGAAAGGTCCGCACCCGCGCAGAAGACGGTGCCCGACCCGGTCAGCACGATGGCGCGGACATCGTCGGCGGCGGCTTTTTCCACCGCGTCACGCAGCGTGTCGACGAGTTCGGAGTTCAGTGCATTGCGCCGTTCCGGGCGCTGGAGCTCGATGGTTGTGACATCACCGACTCGCTCGATACCGATCATGGGAGACCAGCCTACTGTCCGGTTACCGCGGGACTATTGACCGGTTTGTGGGACGAGCCGCCGCTGGGGCTCGAAGAATTGCTTCGTATTCGGGTGAACGTCCGGACTGTTCTGTATCTCGTCGACGTCCATCCACTGAAACCGCCCGTGTTGTCCGCCAGGCAGCGCGAGCGACGCGGCGTCCAGGTGCAGCTGGAACCCGATCACGATGTAGTGCGTGCTCACACCAGGGACGTCGAGCGCATTGTCGTCGTAGAAGTGCTCGTAGATGCCGAGAAGATTCGCCTGCTCCCGGGTAGTAACACGCCCCAACTCCGCCTGTGAGATACGAAGGAACGCGTCGTCGAGACGCTCGTCTTTGTAGATCCGTCCCCCCGGCACGAACCAGAACCCGCGCGCTGGGCGGTTGAGACGCTGCCCGAGCAGGACACGCCCGTTCTCGTCCCGGACGACCAGATCGATGCTGATGAGCGGCGCACAGTGAAGGACGTGTGCGAAGTCGTCGCTGGACAGGAACATGACCTCTCGATGGTAGCGATGCGCCGGGAACAACGAGGACCGGTGCGCCTAGGACCGGTGAGCCGCCGCGAGCAGCGCGCAGACCTGTTCGTCAGAGGTCTGATCGAAGTCGTCGTAGCCCTGCCCGACGGCCTGAAATCCCGGTGGAGCACCCAGGCACACCACGTCGTCGGCGACGGTCTGTAGGTCGGCGACGGTGTCGGCGGCCCCGATCGGCGCGGCGAGCACCACCGTTTCAGCCCCGTGGGCCCGCGCGACCAGCGCGGCGGCCCGAGCAGTGGCACCGGTGGCGAATCCGTCGTCGACGATCAGCGCCACCCGGCCGGCCACCGGCACCCCAGGCCGGCCACCGCGGTAGGCGTCCACCCGCCGGCGAAGTTCAGACCGCTCGGCGTCTTCGACGGCGGCGATGTCGGCAGCGCTCAGACCGATCCGGCGCAGCATCGCCTCGTTGAGAACCCGGACACCGCCCTCGCCGATCGCACCGAAAGCCAGCTCCGGCTGGAACGGAACCCCGAGCTTTCGAACCACCAGAACGTCCAGCGGCGCGCCCAGTGCGGTGGCCACCTCATAGGCCACCGGAATTCCCCCGCGAGGCAGGCCGAGCACGACGACATCCCGGTCCCGGTACTTGTGCAGTCCCGCCGCCAGGTGACGGCCGGCGTCGGCCCGGTCGGCAAAACGCGTCATAGCCCCGATTCTCCGCGTCTCTACGCCAGTGAGTCGATCCAGACGCGGTGCAGCACCGCGTAGCGCCCACCCGCTCCGATCAGGTCGGACGGTGTGCCGTCCTCAACGATGCGACCGCGTTCGAGGACCAGCACCCGGTCGGCGATCTCGACGGTCGACAACCGGTGGGCGATGATCAGCGCGGTGCGGCTGGCCAACACCGTCCCCAGGGCACGCTGCACCATCCGCTCGCTGGGCACGTCCAGCGATGAGGTGGCTTCGTCGAGGATCAGCACGGCGGGGTCGGCGAGAAAGGCCCGGGCGAATGCCACCAGCTGGCGCTGGCCGGCCGATAGCCGGCTGCCACGCTTGGCGACGTCGGTGTCGTACCCGTCGGGCAGCGCGGCGATGAACTCGTCGGCGCCGACCGCCGCGGCGGCGGCCCGCACCTGTGCGTCGGTGGCCTCCGGCCGGCCGAACCGGATGTTGTCAGCCACCGTTCCGGAGAACAGGAAGTTCTCCTGGGTCACCATCACCACATGCCGGCGCAATTCGCTCTGCGACAGTCTGCGCAGTTCGACGCCGTCGAGGCTGACCGATCCGGAGCCCGGGTCGTAGAACCGGGCGATCAGCTTGGCGATGGTGGTCTTACCTGCGCCGGTGGTACCGACCAGCGCGATGGTCTGGCCGGCCGGCACGGTCAGGTTCATCCCGGACAGCACCGGATGGTCGGGCAGGTAGCCGAAGCAGACGTCGGCCATGGTGATGTCGCCGCGGACCGCCGGAAGGTGCACCGGCCGGGGCGGGTCGGCGATACGCGGCTGTTCGGCCAGCACACCGGCGATCTTCTCCAGCGCCGACGACGCCGACTGGAAGGTGTTGAAGAACTGCGAGATCTCCTGCATCGGTTCGAAGAACATCCGCAGATAGAGCAGAAACGCCGTCAGCGTGCCGATGGTCATCTGGCCGTGCAGGACCCGGTACCCGCCGTAGAGCAGCACCCCGGCGGTGGTCAGGTTGCCGACCAGTTTCACCGCGGGCATGAAGATCGCCAGCAGCCGGAAGGTGCGTTCGTTGATGTCGCGGTAGCCGTCGGCCACCTCGTCGAAGATCTCCTGGTTGCGGGGTTCGCGGCGGTATGCCTGGACGGCCTTGATGCCCGTCATCGTCTCCACGAACTGCACGATCACCAGCGCCGCGCTCTCCCGGACCTTGCGGTAGGTCTTCGCCGACTCTCCCGCGAACCAGCGGACCAGCAGCACCAGCACCGGGAACGCCGCCAGACACATCAGGCCGAGTCGAAAGTCCAGTACCACCAACAGGATCGCGGTGCCGCCCAAGGTGAGCACCGCGGTGAGCAGGCTGTCGAACCCGGTCTCCAGCATGTCCTGGATGGCGTCGACGTCGTTGGTGGAGCGGCTGACCACCCGGCCGGAGGTGTAGCGGTCATGGAAGGCGACGTCGAGGCGGCCGAAATGCCGGAACAGCCGACGGCGAAGTTCCAGCAGCACCCGCTGTCCGATACGGCCCGACGCGTTGAGGAACACCAGCCGGGTGACCGCCTGCACGGCCACCAGCCCGCACAACGCGATCACCACCACCATCAGCTCGCCGGCCGAGCCGCCGGCCAGCAACGGCGGGATCGCATGGTCGATTCCGCGCTTGACCAGAAGCGGAATCGCAAGGCGCGCAGCATTTTCCGCGACAACCACCACGGCCAACACGGCCAACACCATCCGGTAGGGCCGCAGCAGGTTGGCCAGTAGCGCCCGGGCCTCACGCCGCCGCGGCACTGTCTCGTCCACCGGCAGGTCGGCCTGCTCGTCGAGCCGCCCGCGCCACAGCGGGTCAGTCACCGCGAACCTCCCTCGGAGGCCGCGTAGCCGGCCGGGCGCCTGCCTGCTTGACGCTCCTGGAGCTCCTCCTCGCCGAGATCCCGCATGCGGCGGTGATCGGCGTCGTCTTCCCACACGGGCCGGGGCTCGAACCCGTCGTCGAGTTCGTCGTCGGCGGCCAGCAGGTAGCGGTAACGCGGCACTCCCGCCAGCAGTTCCTCGTGGGTGCCGACGTGGGTGACGGTGGCCGGACCGTCGCCGCCGTCGGCCCAGTCGAGCAGCGCGACCCGGTCGGCCAACAGCACCGTGGAGGCGCGGTGGGCGACGACGATCGCCGTCACACCGGCCAGCGCCTCCCGCAGCGCCTCGGTGACCACCGCCTCGGTGTGCACGTCGAGAGCCGACAGGGTGTCGTCGAGCACCAGCACCCGCGGCCGGGCCAGGATCGCCCGCGCCAGCGCCAGACGCTGCCGCTGACCGCCGGACAGGCTCATACCCTGCTCCCCGATCCGGGTCTGCAGGCCGAAAGGCAGCTCGTAGACGAACTGCGCGGCAGCGATGTCGACGGCGCGACGCACCTCGTCATCGGCGGCGTCCGGCCGGCCGAGTCGCAGGTTCTCCTCCACCGACATGGAGAACAGCGTCGGGTCCTCGAACGCCACCGCCACCGCGCCGCGCAACGCCGGCAGACTCAGCTCACGGACGTCGATCCCGTCCAGCCGGATGACGCCCTCGGTCACGTCGTACAGCCGCGGCAGCAGCGCGGTGAGCACCGACTTGCCCGCGCCGGTGGCACCGACCAGCGCCAGCGTCTCCCCCGATTCGACCGTCAACGTGAGGTGGCGCAGCACCCAGCTTCCTGCCGTGCCCGAACCGTCCGTGGCGGGGAACCGAAACCCGACGTCGTCGAAGTCCAGCCGGCCACCACTCGGTGCGGCCGGCCGCGGGCCGTCGGTGATTTCGGTTGGGGCGTCGAAGACCTCAGCGATCCGGTTCGCGGCGGTCATCGACTCCTGGACCATCGACAGCAGGAAGCCCAGGGACGCGATCGGCCAGACCAGAGACAGCATCATGGTGATGAAGGCCACCAGTGTCCCCAGCGTCACCAGCCCGTGGCCGACGGCGTACGCGCCGAACCCGAGCACGATGATCAGGGTGACACTGGGAATGACCTCCAGCAGCGTCCAGAACCGCGCTGAGACCGCCACCTTCTGAATCTGGGTTTCGTAGAGCCGGCTCGCCTCCCGGTCGAACCGCTCGTAGACGTAGTCCTCACGGCCGAACGACTTCACCGCGCGCACCCCTAGCGCGGCCTCCTCGACGTGGGTGGCGACGTGGCCCGCCTGATCCTGGGCCGCCCGCGAGAGGGTGGTGAACCGGCGCTCGAAGTGCAGCATGGTCAGCGTCACCGGCACCACCGAGACTGCCACCACCACCCCCAGTGGCCAGTACATCGCCAGCAGGATGGCGGTCACCACGATGATCTGCAGGGTGTTGAGCATGAGAAACACCAGCCCGAACGACAGCAGCCGGCGAATCGTGTTCAGGTCGTTCATGATCCGCGACAGCAACTGCCCGGATTGCCAGCGGCCGTGGAACGACATCGGCAGGATCTGTAGCCGCGCGTAGAGGTCCTTGCGGATGTCGGCCTCCACGCCCATGGTGGCGCGGGCGACCAGCCAGCGGCGGATGAACCAGAGCACCGCCTCGGCGACGCCGACGGCCATCGCAGCCGAGCCCAGCACCCACAGTCCGTGCGGATCCCGGTTGCGCACCGGTCCGTCGATCACCGCCCTGGTCATCAGCGGGATGGCGACGGTAGCGGCCAGACTGACGATCGCGATCACGATCATCGCGATCCAGCGCGCCCGATAGGGCTGAAGGTAGGGCAGCAGACGCAGCAGGTCGGTCAGCCCGCGGACGCGCTGGGGACGGGCGGCGATGGACACCGCGCGGCGACTGTCCACCACCGTCAGTGCCTCCTCGGTGCTATTCGGGCCCCGCATGATCGTGCTACTCGGGCGTACCCGCGTGATCCTGGCACGGCCACGCCTAACACTCCTATACCCGCACATCCGGCACTATGGGGGCATGGACAGCGCTTTGGCCTCCGGTGCGGCGCCGCGTGTGCTCGTGGTCGACGACGACCCCGACGTGCTGGCATCGCTGGAGCGCGGGCTTCGGCTGTCCGGTTTCGAGGTATCCACCGCCGTGGACGGCGCCGAGGCGCTGCGCAGCGCCACCGAGACCCGGCCGGACGCGATCGTGTTGGACATCAACATGCCGGTACTCGACGGGGTGAGCGTGGTCACCGCGCTGCGCGCCATGGACAACGACGTGCCGGTCTGTGTGCTCTCGGCCCGCAGCTCGGTCGACGACCGGGTGGCCGGCCTGGAGGCCGGTGCCGACGACTACCTGGTCAAGCCCTTCGTGCTGGCCGAACTGGTGGCCCGGGTCAAAGCGCTGCTGCGCCGCCGCGGCGCCACGGCCACGTTCTCCTCGGAGACCATTCAGGTGGGCTCGCTGGAGGTGGACATCCCCGGCCGGCGCGCCCGGGTCAACGGCCTCGACGTCGACTTGACCAAGCGGGAGTTCGACCTGCTGGCGGTGCTCGCCGAGCACAAGACGGCGGTGCTCAGCCGGGCGCAACTTCTCGAACTGGTGTGGGGCTACGACTTCGCCGCCGACACCAACGTCGTCGACGTCTTCATCGGCTATCTGCGCCGCAAGTTGGAAGCCGGCGGCGCGCCCCGGCTGCTGCACACGGTGCGTGGAGTCGGCTTCGTCCTGCGAACGCAGTGACAACTTGCTGATGCTGTCGCGGATCGTGCGCCGCACACCGTCACTGCGCACCCGGGTGGCGTTCGCGACGGCGATCGGCGCGGCGATCGTGGTCACCATCGTCGGCACCATCGTGTGGATCGGCATCACCAACGACCGCCTTGAGCGGCTGGACCGCCGGCTCGACGAGGCAGCGGGGTTCGCGGTGCCGTTCGTGCCTCGCGGCCTGGAGCAGATCCCACCCTCGCCGAACGTCCGGGATGTGGTGATCACCGTGCACCGCGGCGCCGAGGTCCGTTCCAACAGCGATGTCGTGCTGCCCGTGCTGGACGCCGATTACGCGACCACCGACATCGACGGGGTGCCCTACCGGGTGCGCACCGTCGTCATCCCCTACCCCGAGCCGCCGACCACGCTGCAGGTCGGCGCGACCTACGACGACACCATCGCCGACACCAACAACCTGCACCGCCGGGTGCTGATCATCTGCGCCTCCGCCATCGGCGCCGCCGCGGTGCTGGGGTGGATGCTGGCCGCCTTCGCCGTCCGCCCGCTGCGCCGGCTGGCCCAGCAGACCCGGGCGATCGACGCCGGGGACGTCGCTCCCGACGTCGATGTCAGTGGGGCCACCGAGGCCGTCGAGATCGGTGAGGCACTCAAGGGCCTGTTGGAGCGCATCTGGACCGAGCAGGACCGCACCAAGGCCGCACTGGCCTCGGCGCGCGACTTCGCGGCGGTCTCCGCGCATGAACTGCGCACACCGCTGACCGCGATGCGGACCAACCTGGAAGTGCTGTCCACCCTCGACCTGCCCGACGAGCAGCGCGGCGAGGTGATCGGCGACGTCATCCGCACCCAGAGCCGGATCGAGGCGACGCTGGGCGCGTTGGAGCGGCTGGCTCAGGGCGAGCTGTCCACGGCGGCGGACCAGGTGCCGGTGGATATCACCGAACTACTCGACCGGGCCGCGCACGACGCCATGCGCGTCTACCCCGGCCTGGAGGTGTCGCTGGCACCGTCGCCGACGTGCATCATCGTCGGCCTGCCGGCGGGGTTGCGGCTGGCGGTGGACAACGCTATTGCCAACGCCGTCAAGCACGGCGGCGCCACCAACGTCCTGCTGTCGGCGGTGACGTCGCGCGAGGGTGTGCAGATCGCGGTCGACGACAACGGCTGCGGCGTGCCCGTAGCCGAGCGCAAGTCGGTGTTCGGACGTTTCGCCCGCGGCTCGACGGCGTCGCGTTCCGGTTCCGGCCTGGGCCTGGCCCTGGTGGCCCAGCAGGCCGACATCCACGGCGGCACAGCCGCTCTCGAGGACAGCCCGCTGGGCGGCGCCCGGTTGGTGCTGCGCCTGCCGGCGCCGCACTAACCGCCGCTACTTCGTGGCGTTGGTGTCGCCTGCGCCGGAATTGTTCGCGGCGGCTTCCTCGGCACGTGCGGTGGCCTCCGACACCACCCGGACGGTCGAGACCGGCAGCTCACCGCCGTGGTCCACGATCACCATCGCGGAGTCCCCCGCCGAGTGGTCCTCGGTGATGACCGTCTTGGCTTCGGCGTGCTCCTCGGTGATCACCGCGGCGGCCGCGTCGGACACCAGATCCGCCGGGCGATCGCCCATGGCGTCCCAGCGCGAGAAGCCGGCCTTCTGGGCGCTCTCCTCGTTGACGAACCACACCTCGGCCTCGATGGTGTCGTAATCGGGGCTGTCCACGGTGAAGTACTGCCCAGTGTCCTTGTCCCCCTTGATCGTGTAGCCGGCCGGCGCCTTGGTGCGCGCCGAGACCCGGACCGATCCGGCGCCGTAGGGAACGGCTTCGATGACATCGCCGCGGCGCATCTCGTCGACCTTCTCGCCGGCCGTCTCGGCACCCTTGTGGACGGCCTTGGCGACGCTCTTCTCGGCGTGCTCCACCTTCTCGGCCGCGCCGTGCAGTTTCGCCGCCGCACCGGTGGCCGCGGCAGCGCCGGCGGCGGCTACCGCGCCGGCGACGTGCGGCTTCTTCACGGCGGGCTTCTCGGCTACGGGCTTCTTGAGATCGGGCACCCGCGTGGCCACCGCATGGGTGACCGGGACCTCGCGGGCGACCCGGCGAATCATCATCGCGAAGGTCAGCAGCAGACCCAGCAGGAACGCCAGGCCGAGCATCCATCCGTTGACGTTGTGCATCAGAGCACTCCAATCTCACGAGAGCCGGCCGGCAGGTCGGCGATGGCCTGCTCCGCGCTGGTGCGGTGGACGGTCAGGACGGTGATCACGTAGGCCACCGCGGACCCGGCCAGAAAGGCCACCAGGTACCACAACCACTGTGTTAAGAAACCCATGTCTGTCGTCCCCTAGTTGACTTTGATCTCGGTGCGCCGGTTCTGTGCGCGTCCGGCTTCGGTGTCGTTGTCGGCGACCGGCTCGGCGGACCCGACGCCCTCGCTGGTGACCGAGTCAGCCGGAATGCCTTGCGCCACCAGGTAACCCGCGACAGCCTTGGCCCGGCTCTCGCTCAGCGGCTTGTTGATCGCATCGGTGCCGGTGTTGTCGGTGTGACCGATGACGGTCAGCTTCACATCCGGGCACGCCGTGACTGCCGAGACGACGCTGGACAGCTGCTGCTGTCCGTCCTTGGTCAGCTTGTCGCTACCGGTCTGGAACTTGATCGGAGCGGCCAGGTAGGCATCGACGGTGGCCTGCAGGTTGTCACAGGACGGCGCCGCGCCCTTGACGGAGATGTTGTTGATGATTTGGAGGTTCGGCCAGCCCGCCTTCGCAGCGGCCTCGACGGCAGCCTTGGCGTCCTCCGACGGGGCGGTGCCGGTCAGCGTGAGCATGCCGCCCTCCACAGTGAAGTGGAAGTCGGGGATGTCGGCAGCGGCCTTGAACACCGCGTCCAGGCCGTCGAAGGCTGGCGCCTTTGCCCCGGCGGCGACGTCGATCTTGTCGATCAGGTTGACCGACGGCCCGAGCGCCGCCTTCATCGCTGCGAGCAGGCTGTTCTTGACCGACAGATCGGGCACGATGCCGGCGAGAGTGAAGTCCTTGCCGTTACGCAGGATCGACAGCGGGGACAGGTTCAGCGACGGGGCCGAAACGCTCGGCGCCGTGACACCCACACTGGGCAGCTGGGCGTTCACCGAGGGCTTCAGGTTGCTCCATCCCAGCCACCCGAACAGCAGCGGGATGAGCAGCAGACCCAACAACCAGCCCCAGCCGGGCGAACGACGATAGAACCGCGACTCCCTGCGCCATTCGGTGGCCTTGGCGGTCGAGTTAGCGCTCGACGCCGCGCTGGGCTTCGCGTCTCCGGAACCCGCCATCGGTCCCCCTCCCCGCCCCGTCCAGGGCGATGTGATTCATCAGCTCATTGCAAGGCTGATCGCAAGGCTCATTGCAAGCCGCGAGCAACATACGCCAACCGAACGGAAAATCCAATGATCAATCCGCCGTTCGGCATCGACCTAGTGGGCCGATTCATCCTCGCCGTTCGTGCCTCGCGGCGCATCGTCAGTGGCCGCGGGATCCGGAGGTTCAGCTGGGGTCAGCGCACCCCGAGCAGATCGATCACAAAGATCAGTGTCTTGCCGGACAACCGGTGCCCGGCGCCCGGCGGGCCGTAGGCCAGTTCCGGCGGAATCACCAGTTGACGGCGTCCGCCGACCCGCATTCCGGGGATGCCGTCCTGCCAGCCCTGGATGAGTCCACGCAGTGGGAAGGAGATGGATTCTCCGCGATTCCAGGAGCTGTCGAACTCGACGCCGGTGTCGAACTCGACGCCGACGTAGTGGACGTCGACGGTATCGCCGGGCTTGGCCTCCATGCCGTCACCGACGACGAGGTCGTTGATGACCAGTTCGGTGGGGGCCGGGCCGGCGGGAAAGTCAATCTCGGGTTTGCTCGTCACCGGACCACCGTAGCGGCTGATGGCCCGTTTCCGTGCCCGGTCCGACGGGCATACCCCTCGGGTGGAATCCGACGACTGCACCGGCAACTGCCCGGGACCCGCACAGCAGCCCTCCGACCGCGACACCCTGGACCTCATCCGCGATCTGGTCGCCGAGGAGCACCGGCTGCGGGACCGGTTGCAGCACAGGGATATCGACCCCGCCGAGGAGCAGAACCGGCTACGTGCGGTGGAGACGGCGCTGGATCAGTGCTGGGACCTGCTGCGCCAGCGCCGGGCGCTGCGGGAGACCGGCGGCGACCCGGCCGCGGCGTCGATTCGGCCCGCCGAGGAGGTCACCCGCTACCTAAGCTGAGGCATGACATCGGATCTGGACGCCGGCGGGCGCGACGTCGACGTCGTCGTCGTCGGCGGCGGGCACAACGGCCTGGTGGCAGCCGGATATCTGGCGCGGGCGGGCCTGCGGGTCCGGTTGCTGGAGAAGCTGCAGCAGACGGGCGGAGCGGCGGTGTCGGCGCAGGCGTTCGACGGCGTGGAGGCCCAGCTGTCCCGCTACGCCTACCTGGTGAGCCTGCTGCCGACGCGCATCCTCGACGACCTCGGCGCGGACGTGCGATTGGCCCGGCGCCGGTTCTCCTCCTATACCCCCGATCCGGCCGACGGCGGGCGCAGCGGGCTGCTGATCGGTGAGCGGTCGAACTTCGCGGCCATCGGCGCCGCCGCGGACGAGGCAGGCTTCGCCGACTTCTACCGGCGCTGCCGCGAGCTGACCCAACCGCTGTGGCCCACGCTGATCGATCCGCTGCGGCGCCGCGCCGACGCCCGCCGCCACGTCGTCGCCGCCGGCGGCCGCGACGCCGCCGCGGCGTGGGAGGCGTTGATCGAGCAGCCCGTCGGCCTGGCCATCGCCGACGCCGTGGGCAGCGACCTGGTGCGGGGCGTGATGGCCACCGACGCCCTGATCGGCACCTTCGCCCGGCTCGACGACACCGGGCTGCAGCAGAACGTGTGCTTCCTCTACCACCTGCTCGGCGGCGGAACCGGGGACTGGGACGTGCCGATCGGCGGGATGGGCGCGGTGACCGGTGCGCTGGCCGCGGCGGCCCGCGCCCACGGCGCCGAACTGGTCACCGGAGCAGAGGTGCTCGCGATGACTCCCGACGGCGAGGTGCGCTACCGCACCGGCGGGGTCGAGCGCAGCGTTCGTGGCCACCATGTGCTGGCCAATGTCACCCCGGCGGTGCTGGCCGGACTGCTGGGCGAACCCGCCCCCGCGCTGACCGAGGGCTGCCAGGTCAAGGTCAACCTGATGCTGCGCCGGTTGCCGCGGCTGAGTGACGGTGCGGTCGACCCCGAGCAGGCGTTCGGCGGAACCTTCCACATCAACGAGATGTGGTCACAGCTCGACACCGCCTACACCGCCGCCATCGCCGGTCAGGTGCCCGAACCGCTGCCCTGTGAGATCTACTGCCATTCGCTGACCGACCCGAGCATCCTGTCGGCCGACCTGCGTGCCTCGGGTGCGGCCACCCTGACGGTGTTCGGCCTGCACGTCCCGCACAGCATTCAGGCCACCGCGCCCGACGAGATGCGCCGACGCCTCACCGACGCCGTACTATATTCGCTGAATTCCGTTCTGGCCGAACCGATTCAGGACGTCCTCATGAACGACGCGCACGGGCGACCGTGTATCGAAGCTAAGACGACGGTCGACCTGGAAGCCGCCCTTGGCCTGACCGGCGGCAACATCTTCCACGGCGCGCTGGCGTGGCCGTTCGCCGACGACGACGACCCGTTGGATACCCCGGCGCGGCGGTGGGGTGTGGCAACCCACCATGAGCGGATTCTGCTGTGCGGCTCCGGTTCCCGCCGCGGTGGAGCGGTGTCGGGATTGGGCGGGCACAACGCCGCCATGGCCGTGCTCTACGGGTTGGCGAACCCGTCGCGTCAACGCCCGCCGAGGCTCAGGTAGTCGCGCTCGCCGTAACCGGTGTAGATCTGCCGCGGACGGCCGATCTTGTTCGGCTCATCGTGCATCTCCCGCCAGTGCGCGATCCAGCCGGGCAGCCGGCCGAGCGCGAACAGCACCGTGAACATCCGGGTGGGGAAGCCCATCGCGCGGTAGATCACGCCGGTGTAGAAGTCGACGTTGGGGTAGAGCTTGCGCTCGACGAAGAATTCGTCGGTGAGCGCCGCCTCTTCGAGCGCCTTGGCGATGTCGAGCAGTTCGTCGTCGCCGCCGAGCTTGCCCAGGATCTTGTCGGCCTGCTCCTTGACGATGCGCGCCCGCGGATCGTAGTTCTTATAGACCCGGTGACCGAAGCCCATCAGCTTCACACCGTCTTCGCGGTTTTTGACCTTGCGGACGAAGTCCTGGACGTCGCCGCCGGAGACCCGGATCTTCTCCAGCATCTCCAACACCGACTGGTTGGCACCGCCATGCAGCGGACCCCACAGCGCATTGATGCCGCCGGAAATCGAGGTGAAGAGGTTGGCCTGCGACGAACCGACCAGCCGGACCGTCGACGTCGAACAGTTCTGCTCGTGGTCGGCGTGCAGAATCAGCAGCATGTCCAGCGCCCGCACGATCTCCGGGTCGGGAACGTAGGGCTCCGACGGCAGCCCGAAGGTCATCCGCAGGAAGTTCTCCACCAGGCTGAGCGAGTTGTCCGGATACAGGAACGGCTGCCCGACGGATTTCTTGTAGGCGTAGGCGGCGATGGTGGGCAGCTTGGCCAGCAACCGGATGGTGGACAGCTCCACCTGTGCGTGGTCGAGCGGGTCCAGCGAATCCTGGTAGTAGGCGCTCAGCGCGTTGACCGCGCTCGACAGCACCGGCATGGGATGGGCGTTGCGGGGAAAGCCGTCGAAGAACCGCTTGAGATCCTCGTGCAGCAAAGTGTGCCGCTGGACCCTGGTGGTGAACGCCTCCAGTTCGGCGGCGGTCGGCAGTTCCCCGTAGATCAGCAGGTAGCTGACCTCGATGAAGGTCGACTTCTCGGCCAGCTGGTCGATCGGGTACCCGCGGTACCGCAGGATGCCGGCATCACCGTCGATATAGGTGATGGCGCTCTTGGTCGACGCTGTGTTGACGAACCCCTGGTCAAAGGTGGTGTAGCCGGTTTTAGCCAGCAGCGGACCCAGCGCGATCCCGTCGGAACCCTCGGTCGCATGGACGATCTCGAGGTCCAACTCTCCGCCGGGATACCGCAGCATGGCGGTGTCGTCGGTTGCGGCCACTTCAACCCCTTCTTGCCCGTTGGACAGCATCAGAGGCCGTCCGTAGTGAGGTCACGCTACTTCGCGTTCTAGGTGAACGTAGTCGCTATTGTCCCGGGCCGCCCGACGGGGTCTGGTCCTGGAGGGTCCACGGCTGCCACAGCCTGGTGAAAATCGCGAAGGTCTCCTCGATCCGCGCGCTGACCGCACCCGGATCGCTGGCATCGCTCCCCGGGCTTCCCAAGGCGGTGGCCATCAGCACGGCCCAGGTGTCGAACACGACGCGGACGGCCGGGTCAGCCACCGGCACGCCCATCCTCCCGGCGATGGCATCCACGACCGCGTGCGTGGAACCGTCCGGCCGGAAGGTGAAGGTCGCCAGGCTCAGCATCGGGGTGCTGGTGACGATGCTGAGGAAACCGCGCATCCGGTGGAAGGACATGGCCTGCGGCATACCGACCTCGGCGGCCCGCAGCACCTGGGTATGAGCCCGAACCAGGGCCTCGTGCTCGGTGATGTCACGGGGCTGGGCGGCCAACGCCCGGGCGACCTCCTCGGAGATCTCCTCCATGAGCGCGGCGATGACCGCCTCTTTGTTGGGGAAGTAGCGGCTGAACGTCCGCGGTGACACCTCGGCCACCGACGCGATCTGATCCACCGTCGTGCGCTCGTAGCCCTGCTCCGCGCACAGCCGGGCGGCGACATCGACCAGAGTTTCCCGGGTTCGCTGTTTCTTCAGCTCCCGCAGCCCGACGGCCGCCTCCCCAGGGCGTTGAGACACCTCTTGATAGTAGGCGCGGGCGCTGAGCGGCGGCCTGGGTCAGTGTTAACGACGTGTTACATCGAAAGGGTGAAACGCGCGTCACCTCTGGACGGCGGTGACGGCAGGCACCACATCGCATACGCGGCCGCCGTCGCGACCTCGTCGACCACGTCGTCGACCACGTCGTCACTGCCACCGACCACCACGATGAACACCCCTTGCAACCACCCAGACGTTGTTCAGAGCCAGCGCGGCCGGCATCCGCAGCGGGGTCGTGTCAGCGAAGAGCCGACGCACGCCTAGGGCTGCAGCCGTTCGATGCGATCGACTCCCCCGTCGCCGCCGCCGGGCACAACCCGAATCCGGTTGTGAATCCGGTTCTCCCGGCCCTGCCAGAATTCGACCACCTCGGCGGTGATCCGGTAGCCGCCCCAGTGCGGCGGCACCGGAACCTCGTCGAGCGCGGCGAACCGCTGGGTGACCTCAGCCAGCTGGGCCATCAGGTCGGCACGCGAACCGATCGGGCGGGACTGCGACGAGGCCCACGCGCCCAGTTGTGATCCACGGGGGCGGCGGGCCCAGTACTGCGCGGTCTCCTCCGGACTGACCTTGCTGACCGCACCGCGGACGTGCACCTGGCGTCCCAGCACGTACCAGGGGAAGGTCACCGACGCGTACGGCGTCGCGGCGAGGCCGGCGCCCTTGGCCGAGTCGTAGTTGGTGTAAAAGGTGACGCCGTCGGCGTCGACGCTCTTGCACAGCACTGTCCGCGTCACCGGGCGGCCGTCCTCGACGGTGGCCAGCACCATCGCGTTGGGCTCGACGATTCCGGCCTCCTCGGCGTCGTCGATCCAGTTGTGCAGCAATGCAAGCCAGCCATCAGTCAGCCAGTCGACGTCGAGGTCCCTGCTGCCGTCCTTCTCCACCGAGCCGTATTCCACCCGCATGACGGCGAGCCGGTGTGGGTGCGCCGTGCCATCGTGATCAGCCACGGGCTCACGGTACGCCGCCCGCCTCGCCACGCCACGCTGACTGAGGAACCACATAGACAAAGTGCGAGCTTGGATTCAAGCGGTGGCAGGCCCGTCCCAGTCGATATCGGTGTACGGGTTGAAGCTCCGCCGCACCGAGCCCTCGGACAGGGTCGTCAGCAGGTCGACGTAGACCGCGTCGTCGCATACCTCCATATTGCGGCGCCAGCGCCTGACCATCGTGGTCCTCGCCATCGCTAGCCTCCCGCGTTGGCTTTACATAGGGATAGGTTTTGTACAGCCGCTTGCGGCAGGCGGTACCGCAGGTATCGCATACATTTCCCTACCCGAAACGGTCCCGAATCCGCCTCGATTTTCGCCTCGATTTTTCCGACGCGCCCCCTGCTCCCTACGCTGATGGGCATGGCCGAACCTGACCAGCTCACGATTCCCGCTGACCTCAAGCCCGCCGACGGACGTTTCGGTTGCGGTCCGTCGAAAGTCCGGCCCGAGCAGTTGTCCGCGCTGACCACCACCGGCGCCGCGCTGTTCGGCACCTCGCACCGGCAGGCGCCGGTGAAGAACCTGGTGGGACGCGTCCGCGAGGGACTGCGCGAGTTGTTCTCCGCACCCGACGGTTACGAGGTGATCCTCGGCAACGGCGGCGCCACCGCGTTCTGGGACGCCGCCGCGTTCGGCTTGGTCGACAAGAAGTCGCTGCATCTCACCTACGGCGAGTTCAGTTCCAAGTTCGCCTCCGCGGTGGCCGCCAACCCGTTCGTCGGCGATCCCATCGTCATCAAGGCCGACGCCGGCAGCGCGCCGGCGCCGCAGTCCGACCCGTCGGCGGACACCATCGCCTGGGCCCACAACGAGACCTCGACCGGCGTCGCCGTCCCGGTGTGCCGTCCGGCGGGTTCCGGCGACGCACTGGTGCTGATCGACGCCACGTCGGCGGCCGGCGGCCTGCCCGTCGACGTCGCCGATTGCGACGCCTACTACTTCGCCCCGCAGAAGAACTTCGCCAGCGACGGCGGGTTGTGGCTCGCCGTTCTGTCGCCGGCGGCGCTGGCCCGCATCGAAGCGGTCGCGGCGTCGGGCCGCTGGGTTCCCGAATTCCTGTCGCTGCCGATCGCGGTGGACAACAGCCTCAAGAACCAGACCTACAACACCCCGGCGATCGGCACGCTGGTGCTGATGGCCGAGCAGATCGACTGGATGTTGGGCAACGGCGGCTTGGACTGGGCGGTCAAGCGCACCGCCGACTCGTCATCGCGGCTGTACTCGTGGGCCGAGGCGTCGCAGTACGCCACTCCGTTCGTCGCCGATCCGGCGTTGCGTTCGCAGGTGGTGGGCACCATCGACTTCGCCGAGACGGTCGACGCGGCGGCGGTGGCCAAGGTCCTGCGGGCCAACGGCATCGTCGACACCGAGCCGTACCGGAAGCTGGGCCGCAACCAGTTGCGCGTCGCCATGTTCCCGGCCGTCGACCCCGAGGACGTCACCGCCCTGACCAGCTGTGTGGACTGGGTCGTCGAACACCTCTAGCCTCATCTGTAACACGGGCGTGTCGCTTTCGTTATGTCAGCGGACGCCGCGTTACGGTCCCGGCTGAAGGAGGTCGACATGCGGGAACTGACACTGATAGGCCTCGATGTCGATGGCAAGCACATCATTTGCGAAGGCGGCAACCCCGCCGACAAATTCCTGATCCGTCTCGATGACCGGCTGCGCGCAGCCGTGCGCGGCGATGGTGTGCGCGCCACTCAGGCAACCCGAGACAGCGAGGTCAGAGGAATGTTGCGTCCCAAGGACATCCAGTTCCGCATTCGGGCAGGCGCGTCGGTTCAGGAGGTCGCGCAGAGCTCCGGGATGGACGTCTCGAAGGTAGAGCGGTTCGCACACCCGGTGCTGTTGGAGCGTCAGCGCGCCGCGGAACTGTCCACCGCCGCGCACCCCGTACTCGCTGACGGACCGACGGTCGCGACGCTGCTGGAGACGATCACCTCCGCGCTGGCCGGACGCGGCCTGAGCGCCAAGGACACCACCTGGGACTCGTGGAAGAACGAAGACGGCCGCTGGACGGTCCGGATGGGCTGGCAGGCCGGCCTGTCGGAGAACTTCGCCCACTTCCGGTTCACCCCCGGCGCACACGGCGGCACCGTCACGGCGATCGACGAGGAGGCCAGCGCCCTGGTCGACCCGGAGTTCGAGCGCCCGCTGCGGCAGGTGCCGCCGGTATCGCAGCTGGAGTTCGACGCGCCGGCGCCGGCGCCCGCGCCGGTGCGCGAGCACCAGCCCGCCGTCGTGGCCACCGCGGTCGCACCGCCGGCTGCCTTGGTCAAGGCACCCGCGGCGTTCGTCGCTGCGCCGGTCGCCCCGGTGTCCACCGCCCCGGCGGCGCTGGTGAACTCCCCGTCCGCGGCGCTCAGTGCCGCCGCCGTTGCGGCCGCCATCCCGGCGCCGGCCGTCGAGCAGCCCACGCCCCGTCCGACCTCGGCCAAGCGAGCGGGCCGCAAGCCGGCGGTGCCGGCGTGGGAGGACGTACTGCTCGGGGTGCGTTCCAGCGGCGAACGCTGAGTTAACGCAGCATCAGTGCCAGCGTTGCCGTCCAGCCGACGGCGACGCCCACCCCCGCACCGAGGACGAACCACCGTCGGACCGGCTGTGTGCGCCAGTCCCACAACGTCGGAGCCAAACCGCCGACGGCGACCAGGTTCAGCCCGACCGACACCAGCGGATGCACCCGCGTCATACCCAGACTGAGCACGACGATCGCTGCCGCGACCAACGCCGCCACGAACGCAGAGACCGTCAGCCCGGTTCCCCACGGAGTCGGCCCGTCGGACACCGCCTCGTCGGACACCGCCTCGTCGGACACCGCCTCGTCGGACATGGGAGTTGAGATTAACGCTCCGCGCCCGGCACTTACCCGCCGCACCGGACCCTCTCGTAGAACGCCAGCGCGGCCGCGGTCGCGACGTTGAGTGAGTCGGTCCCCCGCGACATCGGAATGCGCACCCGCACGTCGGCGGCCCGCATCGCCGTCTCGGTCAGACCCGGTCCCTCGGCGCCCACCAGCACCGCCACCTTCGCGTCGCCCAGGTTGTCGACCTCGTGGGCCAGGGTGCGGGCATTCGGGTCCGGCGTCATGGCCAGCAGCCGAAACCCATTGCCACGCAGGATGTCCAGATCAGCCGGCCAGTTCGCGGCCCGGGCGAAGGGCACCAGCAAGACGTGCCCCATGGACACCCGCACCGCCCGGCGGTACAGCGGGTCGGCGCAACCAGGCCCGAAGAGCACGGCGTCCACGCCCAGCCCGGCGGCGTTGCGGAAGATCGAGCCGAGGTTCTCGTGGTCATTGACGCCTTCGAGCACCGCGACGGTGCGCGCCCCGGTCAGCACCTCGGCGAGGGTGAGGTCGGGTGGCCGGCGGGCGGCGGCCAGCACACCGCGGTTGAGGTGGAACCCCACGACGTCGGCCATCACCTCCGCCGGCGCGCGGTAGTACGGGATGTCGACGCCGGCCAGGTCGGTGTGCAGGTCGTCGAGCCGCCGTCCGGTACCCAGGCAAGCGTGCGCGGCGAACCGCGACGCCAGCATGCGCTGCACCACCAGCACGCCCTCGGCGATCACCAGACCCTTGCCGGTGGGCAGGTCGGGGCGGCGGTCGACGCTGTTGAGGTCGCGGAAGTCGTCCACCCGGGCATCACCGGGATCGGTGATGTCGACTACCTGCACGCCGATAACGTACGCGCCGAGGGGTCGGTTACGGTGATCGGTGATGAGCCCGCCCGATCAGCCCACCGAGAAGACGCCGCCGCAATTGCCGGCCTCCTTGCTCGACGCCCGGCCGGTAATCGGTGCCGGTGCGCTGTTGTGGGCGCTGGCGGCGATGGCGTCGTTCATCATTCCCGCGCTGGAGACGTGGCGCCCGGTGACCCTAGCCGGGCTGGCCGTCGGCGTCTTCGGGCTCAGCCTCTTCCTCTGGCAGCGCTCCGCCGCCCGGCGGGGGTCCCGCGGAGCACAGACCGGGCTCGAACCGAGCCGACACTAGATCGAAGGAGAACCATGGCTGCGCCGATTCTGAAGGCGGAGATCGAGATCAACGCACCGGTGAGCAAGGTGTGGAATCTGGTCTCCGACGTTAGCAACATGCCGAAGTGGAGCCCGCAGTGCCGAGTCATGAAGGCGCTCGGCCCCATTCGCCCTGGCACCAAGACGATCAACCTCAACCGCCGCGGGATGCTGTTCTGGCCGACGACGGCCGTCATCACCGAGGTTGTGCCCGAGCGCAAGTTCGCCTTCCGAATTCCAGTGAACACCACGGTGTGGAGCTACGAACTCGAACCCACCGCCACCGGCACCCGGCTCATCGAGACCCGGCGTGCCGAGAACGGGGTGACAGCGGTCTCCGCCGGGGTCACCAAGACCGTTCTGGGCGGCATCGACAATTTCGAGCGCGAGCTCGTCGAGGGCATGAACCAGGGCCTGGCCCGGATCAAGGCCGCCGCGGAAGGCTAGTTTTCCGGCGTCCCGGCTTCGGGTTCGGCTTCCGGCTCGGTTGCCGGCTCCGGCTCGACGGTGGGTTCCGGCTCGACGGCCGTTTCGGACTCCTCGACAGCGACATCCGTCTCTTCGACGGCGGCTTCAGGTCCCTCGACGACGACCTCGGGTTCCGGCTCGACCACCGCTTCCGCGACCACCGGGGCGACCTCGACGATCTCGACGACGCCGTCGTCGAACGGCTCGAACGCCGGCGATCCGGACAGCGGCGCCGCCGGAGTGTCGGAGTGGGCCCCACAGCCGTAGAAGAAGTCGACGACCTGTCCGTCGGCCGACAGCTCGTTGCAGCACACCCCGAACATCGCGCCAAGACCGCCGGCCAGCGGGACCATGAAGCCGCAGTCCCGGCACACCCGTTTGGTGGCCTTGGCCATCGCCGCGTCGGGACCGTGATCGCCGTCATGCCAGCGCTGCGCGGCATCGTCGCGGCCGAACGCACTGAGCACCCGGCGCCGTCCGAACCCGAGCTCCAGTGCAGTGTCGTCGATCAGCGGATCACCGGTCGCCAGGAAGCCGGGCACCAGCCGCGGATCGTCGGGCAGCGGCGCCAGCAGGTCGCCAGGTCCCAGGTCACCCGGTTTGACACGCTGATCCCAGGGCACCCACGACGGCGCCAACAGAGCCGTCGGGCCAGGGACCAGCACCACTTCGCTGACGCTGGCGTGCTCGGCGCCCGGGTAGGCCGCCACCACCACCGCCCATTGCCAGCCCTGATAACCAGGCATGGTGGTCAGAAACCGGTGGGTGGCCGCGGCCTCGTCCTCGACGGTGACGCCGAGATATGCCCCGACCGTCTCGCCGCTGAACTCGACGACGGCCAGCCGGGCCACGTCGGCAGCACCCTCCAAGACGGCGGCAACCTCAGCCGACGGCTGTGCCGGGGTGGCGGCTGCCGCGGGGTCGGCCGGGTGCTCGGCCACGTCGATCGTGCTGTCCATCGTCGACAATCTTGCCTCACCCGGCCTCACCGCGACTACACCGGTCGGCTGGACCCGATTACCCCGCTCCGCACCGCGGCTCCTTGGAGTCGCCGATTGATCGTCGCGCGGCTGGACCCGCCCAGGGGCGTCATGAGGGACAATCGAGGACGTGTCAGCTCCGCGGCGTCGATCCCCGGGACCGGCGTGGACCGCCGGCCACCGCGGTGAACACCCCGGCATGGCCAATTACCCCAGCGACGCCCCCGGTTTCCGCCCCGGCGACGCCGGCCGGTCCGGAGACCACCCCGACCCGCCCCCCGAGCAACCCAGAGGCAACCCCTACCTGCCGCCACTGGACGACGAGCGCCCCCGAACCCACCGCGACTCCGACGGCCGGTCGCGCTTGGGCCACGAGGGCGCCGAACGCGCCGGCGTCAGCCGGGCGGCCGCCGAGGTGGGCTCGCGGATGTATTCGATGGTGCACCGGGCGGCGACGGCCGACGGCGCCGACAAGTCCGGTCTGACCGCCCTGACCTGGCCGGTGGTGGCCAACTTCGCGGTGGACTCCGCGATGGCCGTGGCGCTGGCCAATACGCTGTTCTTCGCCGCGGCGACCGGGGAAAGCAAGGGCCGCGTCGCGCTGTACCTACTGATCACCATCGCACCGTTCGCGGTGATCGCCCCGCTGATCGGGCCGGCACTCGACCGGGTCCAGCACGGCCGGCGCGCGGCGCTGGCGATGTCGTTCCTGCTGCGCACGGTGTTGGCCGTGGTGATGATCGTGCACTTCGACCCGGCCACCGGTAACTACCCGTCGTGGGTGCTCTACCCCTGCGCCCTGGGAATGATGGTGCTGTCGAAGTCCTTCTCGGTGCTGCGCAGCGCGGTCACTCCGCGGGTGATGCCGCCGACGATCGACCTCGTTCGGGTCAACTCCCGGTTGACGATGTTCGGGCTGATCGGCGGGACGATCGTGGGCGGCGGGATCGCCGCCGGCGTGGAGTACGTCTTCTCGACCCTGTTGCATCTGCCCGGCGCGCTGTTCGTCGTCGTCTTCGTCACGCTGGCCGGGGCGTCGCTCACCATGCGGATACCCAAGTGGGTGGAGGTCACCGAGGGCGAGGTGCCGGCCACTCTGACCTACCACGGCGGCACCGGGGGATGGGACTGGCTCGACCAGCCCACCGAGGTCATCGCGACCACCGGTCCGCGGCGACAGCCGCTGGGCCGCAACATCATCACCGCGCTGTGGGGCAACTGCACCATCAAGGCGATGGTCGGGTTCCTGTTCCTCTACCCGGCCTTTGTCGCCAAAGCGCACGACGCCAGCGGATGGGTCCAGCTGGGCATCCTCGGGTCCATCGGGGCGGCGGCTGGAATCGGAAACTTCGCCGGAAACTTCACCGCTGCCCGGATGCAGCTGGGACGGCCCGCCACGCTGGTGGTCCGGGCGGCGACGGCGGTCACCGGCATGGCGCTCGTGGCCGCGGTCACCGGAAATCTGATCGTCGCCGCGCTCGCGACGTTCGTCACCGCCGGCGCCAGTGCGGTCGCCAAGGCGTCGCTGGACGCCTCGCTGCAAAACGACCTGCCCGAGGAGTCGCGCGCGTCGGCGTTCGGGCGGTCGGAATCGGTGCTGCAACTGGCCTGGGTTATGGGCGGAGCGATGGGAGTGTTGGTGTATACCGAACTGTGGGTGGGCTTCACCGCGATCGCCGCCCTGATCCTGCCGGGTCTGGCGCAGACGGTGGTGAGCTATCGCGGCGCATCACTGATCCCCGGCTTCGGTGGCAACCGGCCGGTGGTGGCCGAACCGGAGGGCGGGCCGGCGGTGGCGCACCAATGAAACGGCACTTCCGGTGGATCCTGGCGGCACTGGTGGTGCTGGCCGCCATCGGCGCCGGCGTCGGCGCCTGGGCGCTGACCCGCGGCCACGACTCCAAGCTGCCGCAGATCAGCGCCTACTCCGAAGGCACCACGACCCGGGTCGGCCCGTACCTGTACTGCAACGTCGTGGACCTCAACGACTGCACCAAAGAGGCTGTCCACGGGGAACTTTGGGTCAGCGAGCGCTATCCCGTTCAGCTGTCAGTGCCCACCGAGATCAGCGGCGCACCCTGGCGGCTGCTCAAGGTCTACTCCGACGAGCGCGACACCACCACCACGTCCTACCGGCCCGGAACCCAGCTGGCGGTGACGATCCCCACCGTCGACCCGAATCGCGGCCGGGTGCTCGGACTCGTCGTTCAGCTGCTGACGCTGGTGCAGGACCAGAACGGCGAGTTGCACGACCTGCCGCATGCCGAGTGGTCGGTACAGCTGGACTGGAAGTGACACCTAGCCGGGCTCTATTCCGACTGATCGGCATTGACGTCCGGCCCTTGACGCGCTCTTCGACGGTCGAGCGAGCTTTTCAACACACCGAGAATCTGGCTACTCACAATGTGTTGGTGATGTGTTGTGTTCGGCGGACTTTGGCGAACGATCAATGTCGTCAGAAAGACGCGCTGCACCTTCCGGCCCGATTCGTGAAATCTGTTGAACCAGTCCACGTCTTGCGCGTACGGCATGTCGGGATCGAATAAGCCCACGGCATCGAAGACGGCTCGACGGTACAGTGTGCCGCCGGCGCTGTAGGGAAATGGCGGCGGGACTTCATCGCTGCCATTGGCCCGCTGCGCAAACCCGGTCACCACGTCCACATCTTTCTCGATCGCGGCGCGGACGAGCTGCTCGAGGGAGCCGGGCGGCAACAGGTCGTCCACGTCAAGGAACATGAGTAACTGTCCACGCGCAGCGCCGATGCCGGTGTTGCGTGCCGAGGCGAGCCCTTGTCGAGATTGACGTACGAGCGTCACGCCGACGGGGAGCTGCGCGACCGCCGCGTCGATGTCGTCGGTCGACCCGTCCTCCACGACGATGAACTCCAGTGCGGGGTACTTCTGGTCAAGCACACTGGCGATGGCCTGGGTGAGGAACGACACACCGTGATGCACCGGGATCACAATGCTTACCAACGGGAGCACGTCGGCTTCCACGGGTACGACGGCCAGTCGTCGACCCGCGACGATCCCCCGCACCGCCGACACCACAGAATCGGGGTTACGACCGAGCCGCAGCCGCATCGTCGAGACTCGGGGCATCACATCGCCCATCAGTCGGCGCAGCAGTGCGCCGGCATGTGGCAGCTGCTCGAGGGAGGTGGCCGTGGCGGCGTACAGCAACGCTGCGGGATCGACCGTCTCCAGCGCGGACTCTTCCCGGTCCCCGAATCCCAAGGCGATTACCGCGCGAAGAGGTATCTCACGGATGAGCTGGGTGCCGTGATCGCCGAGCGCGAGTACCACCTTCTCGTCGCCCGGGGCCGGAGGCCCCAACGGTCGACCCGCGATCCGCGGACCGGTATGCAACAACTTCGCGGTCGAGTAGATGCTGTAGGCGCGTGGAGGGTCGGCAGCCACAGCGACGTAGTCGTCGCCGAGGTAGGTCATCCCGGCTGCCAGACACCGCAACGCGGTCGTGGACTTCCCCGATCCGCCGGGTCCGACCAGCAAAACCCCGGCGTGGGCATCACCGACCGCCGCACCATGGACCAGGTGGCGGCCCCGGTCCATTAGCGCCCAGTGCAGCAACGTGCGCAGCGGCGAGGCCCGCGTCCAAGCGGGCACATTGGCCGCATCGTTCACCCAGTACACCCCTCGACCAGCGTCCCGATCAAAGATGCATACGGCGGGTTCGGCAAAGTGGAACGAAACCAAGATTCGATCTGACCCAAACCCGGGGAGGTCGCCACGGTCGGCGAAGGCGCCGCGCGGCAGCCGTACTGACGGCACCGCAACGCCGGTGGAGTTCGAGTCCCATATCCGCAGCCGGATCTCGGGGTTGAGTACGGCTCTCGCATCCTCTTCTATGTGGCACAACGCCGGCATGACTTGTGCACTCATTGCTGGGTTAGTGAACTCCAGCTGCACCGCCACCCCGGCAACATTCACGTGACGCACTTCGACGGCACGGTCGGCCATCGCCTGATCTGTCGCCGCGAAAACCTGCATAGCGAATCGGTGACGTTCGACTCGCGCGCGTGAGCCCATGTCAACCATGGGCGACCAGCTCTTCGAGCGCGCCCAGCCTGCGCAATGTCATCACTGATCACCGACCGAGCAAATGCCGCCGGAGCCTATCCGCGGCGAACAACGGCAACAGTGGCCACGAGGTCTCATGCACGGCCCGCCAATAAATGAGGTACCGCGCTAGCAGCACCGGTGTGCGTGCTGTGCGGTGAGCCGACGAGGCCGCCACGATGCCAGTGCACACCTTGAAGACCAGCGACGAAGGGTCTGCGTCCATGAGCCGGCGCTCCCAGCGTTCGATCGGCTCGACACGTATTGCACGCAGGTCCCCAATGACATCGAGCGGCACCGCATCGACCGCGAAACCGCTTAGCACCTCAAGCATCCGGCTCAGGACCAACCCGGTTCGGTGAGCATCCGCGAAAGCCACGATTCTGCCCCAGTCGACCGGATTGCTTTCCAGACCCAGAATCTGTAGGCCATCGGCGACCCAGCGCACCGGTGGCTCCCCGTTGGGGGCGGCCCCATGAATGAGGGTGATCAGCAGCAGTGCCGTCGGATCCGGCACCGCCGCGATGTCCAGCCCACCCCCATACCCATACCCATACCCATACCCATACCCAACGTCGCCCATCAGCGCCAGGTCCGCGGTCGGGGCCCGCACATTGTTCAAAACGTGCCAGTGCAGGTCGATTTTTGCCGATCCGCCAGGCGCGCAAAAAGCTACGGCCCTGGAAAACGGCAGGTAAACCGCGGGGTTCTCGAACCGCCAGCCAAGCCCCCACAGGATCGCGATCGCGTCATCACGCGACGCGCGATCTACATAGACATCGACGTCAGCCATCGGGCGCGCCGCCAAGCTCGGGTAACTGCCGTTGGCCACCAGCGCCGCACCCTTGAGGAAGACCGGCCTCAACCCGTGTGCGGACAACGCCCGCAGCGCGGGAGTCACCGCTTCGACAAGACGCATGTTGTGCACAAACGACTGCCGGTACACGTCCCGCAGCAGCGGCACAACCCGGTGATCAACATCCAGTTCCACCATGCGATGGAAAATCAGAGGCAGCAGCCGAAACGCGCCGCCGTCCATGGGAACCCGCGGATTCAGCGCGTCACACCAAGCCATCAGCGCCTGCAGCGCCTCGTCCCTTGACAGGCCCAGAATCCGCAGCAGCGATTTCTGTTGTTCACTCGGCCGGAAACCACCACCGGCTAGGTCGTGCCCACCCCGCGCAATCCGCAGTGCGCCCGCGCCACCCTCCATTGCCCCCACTCAGCACGCGCGTCGACTGGCGCGATGGGCGCGTCGCAGAACCTTCAGCAGATCGCGCTGCACAGCAGCAGTATCAGCTGTGGTGTTCGCATCGTGGAATCGCCGACGCAGTACCACGTCATCCACCGCGCACCAACGCAACCCGGCCGCATCAAACCGCGCCACCCAGTCCAGGTCCTCCCCGATCGACAACGAGGCGTCAAACACCCCCACCCGATCGAACGCTTCACGGGTGACAAGCACCGACCCAAGTAGGCGAGCAGGCTGCCGTGCGGGCAACGGCCCGCCCCACTTGCGAGTCCCGAATGACTCGACAACGCCAAAACACCCGGCAACACCCGAAGCCTTCAACGCCGCCACGCGGACTGCAAGACTGGTGGGCGGCCACAGATCATCGGCGTCCAGAAACGCCACCAAATCCGCGTCTACCATGCCTAAACCCCGATTACGGGCGGCAGCAACACCGCGATGCCGCTGCTTGACCACCCTCACACCCGAAAACCCGCCCGCAACCTCAACGCTCTCATCGGTCGACCCGTCATCCACGACAACAATGTGAGTCGGCCGCACTGATTGCGCTGCAACACTCTCCAAAGCCGCGCTCAAGAAACGCCCCTGATTCCAACAGGGGATGATCAGCGCAACACTCACCAACAAAGAGGCGCGTCGTACATCTTCACCAAGTCGATCAGTTGGCTATGCGGCACCAGCGAAGGAACGGCATATTCTCCCGGCCAGCTCAGATCGGATTCGTTGCTTGCCATCGGCGCTTCCCGCGGCAGCTCCACCGGCGTAAGCAGCCGAGCGTCAACACAAGAATCGATCAAAGCCCTGACATCGTGCTCGACGGTGGGGTGCTCC
>NZ_JBIIOV010000123.1:0-9785 GCF_044342925.1 Mycobacterium sp.
CACGATCACACCCATCGGCACCCCGCTGCTTGCCGCACGCCAAATCTCGGCCCCCACTCCGTCGGTGCTGAAGTAGCGGCCACTCCTCAGGTCGAGAATCATGGCTTCACCATCAATGATCTCAGCAGCAATCAGGCTGGACGCGGCATCGAATGCCGCTACCGCTGCCCAGGTATCCGCGTTTACATTGCCCATGCGCAATGATCCTAAACCCCTGCACGTCAGATCGCACTGAGAATGTGGAGGTCCCGACCAAACCTCGATTCGAACGAACACCTCCGAGTGTGGTGGGCCCGCGCCTAAGAACCGATTGAATCCGCAAGAACTCGGCAGTCTGCTTTCACCAGTGTCGGCTCGCGCCGCGCGACCCAGAGTTTTCCGTCCGGTGTCGCGCGGGCCGCGAAGGACAAAATGCCGACTGAGGCACCACGAATGGCGATGACTGCGACCCGCAGAGAACCACCAGGCCACGAGTGTTGGCAGTCAATGAACTCGCAAGGGCGGCCGGTCGATTCACTCGGCCACTCGACAATCATGCTCGCCGAGTCGTCCTGGCAGCCGATCCGCACGACGATCTTCCAAGCCCCTGTCGAAAAATCGCCGGTGAGACGCATTCGGCCATTGGAGATCGATACCTCGAGGCCGAAGTCGACAGGGGCGTCGACGACCACCCCGCAAGCCGGACACAGCGTCAGTATGCGACGTGAGATCACGGGATCGTGGAACACATACTCTGCGGAGCTTGTTTGCGATGCGCAGCCCCCGCAGTTGCCGCTTGGTGTGCGAAGGTCCCCCACTGCCATACCGAGCCAATCCTGCGAGATGACCGTACCGCGGGAAGCAAAGAAGTCGACGAGTAGCGCTCGCAGCTTTGGGCCAGGCGCAGACCGACCTCGCTCCGCGTCATGCGCGTCAACGTTGGACTCGTCGTAAGATTCGGCAGCCAGACGGGCCGCCCGTGCTCGCGCCGCGATGTCTCCCGTCGCGTTCGCCTCCGCGTGCCGCAGATAGTGGCGTAAGAAAGTCACACCCTGCCGATCCGCATTCGTCGGGACCTCCACTTGATGCTGCAGAGAGCTAAACGCTGCGCTCAGCGGGCTGAGCGAAGACGACGCTCGAGTATCGGGTTCGCCCAAGATATAAAAGCGCAAGCCTGCCGCAATTGCTTCTGGCCTCCTGTTGAACTCGGCGACGACCGCACCGAGAGTGCCGCCCTGGTAAATGGACGACACGATCTGCGCCACTGAACTCGGGGAGGTCAGCGCAACTCCGCTTGTTGTCACAACAGCGCCAATCGAGCTCGCGGTGAGCATAGGAGGCAGAAAGCCATATCGAGGGTCAATCGGGCCGCGCGGGCTCAATATTCCGTAACAAACCGACCAAACCACAATCCGTGCTGAAATCACTTTCGGCGATATTGTCAATCCGGAGCGAATAGCCTCGTCTACTGAGACTTTGTGACGGAAGCATTGTCCGGTTTCCATGCAGTACGGAGTGTGCGGGTGTTGCGCAGGCCCGGCCAGATCAGGCATCGCGCAGACCGTCAACGCACCGTTGAGGAACGCGTCGACACCGTCCCCGTGGCTGACCAAGGTCAATACATCATTGGGCCTCGATAGTGCGTCGAGCACGTCTTTTCGCGTCGCCCGGCCACCGATGACGACATGGTCGCCTGCCTGAGCTACGCCAAACGGAGCTGCTGGGTAAATCTCGGTCGCTCGGCTGGTGTTGCTGGTGCGCGCAAAGGCCGCCGCCGCTTGCATCAGATGCGCGTGTACGTCTGCCTTGGCGACGCCGGTGAGAATGCCCGGTGCAGAGCGCTCTCCGGCACAGGAATCGAGGGAGTTGAATCCGTACAGCGCATCAAGCAACTCGGGGATGAGCGCCTCAAAAGTGGCAATGAATACATCCGGCCTCAGATCGAGGACAGCATCCACAGAGTCACAAAGAGCGGCCCGTCGGCCCGTCAATGCGGCATAGGTGTCAGCCAGATCCACGAGGTCGGGAGACCCAGCCGCAACAAGCCCGTTCCGGACGGCGTGGTTACCAGCGACCATACGACCGGCAGATGTTCATCGAGTCACCAGCGTCGCAGGAACGATGCATTCGGTCAAGGTCAGACGTCCAGCACGTTGACGGTGTTCTACTGCCGATACCGAACATTGCTGCAGGCCTTCCCGGGCCCCGGCCTCGACGAGTCGGCTGATCACCGGGTAGATCGTTGTGGGCGCATCCTCCTGGCAAGATTGCAGTTGTGACCGACCGCGCAAGGCACGCCGACACGGCAGCGCCAAGGACTGCGGGTGCCGGGAGATTTGCTCCGAGTCCATCTGGTGACCTCCACGTCGGTAATTTGCGGACTGCACTCCTAGCGTGGTTATTCGCTCGTTCCACAAACCGACGATTTCTCGTGCGGATGGAGGATCTCGATGACCGTGCGGCCGCCGACGTGGGTCGACGTCAGCTTGCCGATCTGGCGGCAATAGGTGTCACGTGGGACGCCCCCGTCGAATGGCAATCCGCACAGCGGGCGCGCTACGAGGAAGTGATCGATGAGTTGGTCGCGGACGGCCTCGCCTACGAGTGTTATTGCAGCAGAAAAGACATTGTGAATGCGCCCCAAGCGCCACACTCGCCCCCCAGCGCATACCCGGGTACCTGCCGAAATCTATCCGAAAGTCAGCGGGCCGAACGGCGCAAGCAGATCGCGCGTCCGCCTGCTCTACGTCTCCGAGCAGCCGCCCTTACATACACAGTGACGGACGTTCTGCATGGCGAATACACCGGTGTCGTTGACGACTTCGTGCTGCGTCGCGGCGACGGCATTCCGTCATACAACCTTGCCGTCGTCATCGACGATGCCGCATCGGGGATAGACCAGGTAACCCGCGGAGACGATCTCCTGTCCTCTGCGCCGCGACAAGCGTATCTCGCTAACTTGCTTGGGTACCCGGAGCCCACCTATGCCCACGTGCCGTTGGTGCTCGACGCTGCCGGAAAGCGGCTTGCGAAACGCGACAAAGCATTGACTCTTCGTGAGATTGACGCTGAAACAGTGTCTACGCAAATCCATGCATCACTCGGATGGTCCATGAGCACGCCGTTTGAGATCCTCGACCGGTTCGATCCGAAGCAACTACCGCGCGAGCCTTGGACCTACGTCCAAAGTCGATGACATCCCACACAACCCGCTCCCGGTAGCTAGGATTTACATGCTGGTAATCGCAGGTTTCGTGGGGAACCGAGGTGACGTGACCGCACGCATGTTTGCGCCTGATGCGCGCAATGAATTTTCACTCGGGCGTTCGCGTGACGAGTTGACCACGGGATACACCGACCCGTCCGTTGTCGCCGCGGTTAACCACATCCTCGAACGCGTCGGCGAGTCGGGATACACGCCGCTGCTCGAGTTGCAGGGGATTCTCGATCGCCTGCGCGCCAAGCCCCACGGTGCCGAGCGGATCTCCGGCATGAACAGTTTCGTGCGGACCCTGGGTCGCGCGGACAACCTAGCAACGTTCACCGAGCTGCTCCGCGCGTCGCTGAGCGCCGTCGACCCAGCCGAAGCTCGACTCGCCGCAGGGTCGCAAAACGCCCGGATGCACTGCATCTACGGGTGGTCAGGGCAGACACTCGCGCTGGTGTCAGGCACGAGAGCGACGGCTGGGACGATGAGCCCGGCAGGTGGGGTCGCTGAGCGGTGCGGCTACCCCATCGCCATGTGGTTCCTCAGCATCCACATCTGGCAGCCGAACGTCGACGTGGAGGGATTCGCGAGAACGAAGCGAATCGAACCCGGGGTGCTCGCCGAACCGCCGCACTCGCATCCCTATTCCTTCGTGTCCTACGTGTCGATCGGCAGCATGCGGCAGTCGATCTACCGCGACGAGGCCACTCCGAGCGGCGACGACACGCGCTACAGCGGCGTGCCGCTCCAGCGCGTCGACGGCGTGTGGCCACCGCACACCGACGTCGCCACCCGATATCTCAGCCAGGTCGAGGACCGCGTCGATCTACGCACCGGCCACAGCTACTACATGCCAACCGACTGCGTCCACGACGTCGAGGTGGACCGTGCCTGCGCGGCTCATGCTCCGACCATCACCCTGTTCTTAGCCGCCGAAACGACGACGATCCCAAACGCATACCTTGAGAGCGCGATGGCCAAATTCCATCTCGAGCGCCCTGACGTGAAGGACGTCGCTACCGCGCTAAACCCCGAGGAGTGGTCGGCGAAACTTGCAGCCACCGCTCGCTATCTACGCGGAGAGGCGACGGATCTTCGACTCGAGGAAGTTTTTAGGTGCAACAGCACCTACGGCTTTATGCACACCTGAAACGTGAACGGTACGAAGTTTTCTCCGGGGAAGCCCGACAGGTCGGACGTCCGCATTCGGTTCGCACCGAACGGCGAGATCGCATTTCCGGGGTTCATCGTCCGGACCGTTCTCTACGCGTGGTTGTTCGCGCGTCGATTCAACGGGACGTTCGTGCTGCGCCTGGACGACACCGACATCGACCGGCAGCAGCCGGGAGCACTGCAGAGTTACCCGGACGGACTCCGCTGGCTCGGACTTGACTGGGACGAGGGACCCGAGGTTGGGGGCCGCTACGGCCCTTACCGACAATCCCAACGACTGGAGTTCTACCGGGACGCCGTTGACCGCCTGCTGGACGGCGGATACGCCTACCGCTGCTATTGCCCGCCCGAACGTCTGGCCACTGTTGCTCGCGCCGCACGACTTCCGGGCGCAACCCACAGCGCCTATGACGGCCACTGTCGCGATGTCTCGATCGCTGACGTGGAGACATCGCGACGCGCGGGCCGTGAACCGTGCATACGGTTCCAGACGCCGGACAGCGGCGAGATCGTTTCGCACGACTTGCTGCGCGGCGCGGTCAGGGTGCCCGCCCAACAATTGAGCGACTTCGTGATCTACCGCCCGGACGGCTGGGCCACTTATCACCTGACAGTGGTAGTGGACGACGCCGCAATGCGGATCAGTCACGTAATTCGTGGGGTAGAGGGCCTTTCGAACATGGCGCCGCAGGCCCTGCTGCACAGCGCTCTGGGGCTCGACCAACCCCTGTATCTTCATCACCCGCTCGTGCGAACGCTGGGGCTGCCCATCGGCGATCAATTTCTGCCCCGGGGGCACCTCGTTTTTCTTGACGAACTGCGGGAGTCGGGTATCCCGCCAGAGGCGGTACTGGCCTATTACGGCGGGATCGCTTACGGCGGCGCGGCGGGAATATCGACACTCGAGGAGCAGGTCGCCGACTTCGACTACCGCCGTATCAGCCGCAAAGACTTCGTCGACCAGTCGCTGCCCGCGCTTATTCGTACCGCGGAAAAGTATCTACGCTCCCCAGCCGCCCGAGCGCTCGTGGAAGTGGAAGCGGCACGTGCCTTGGTCTCAAGCGGCCTTGACCGGCCGAGCGCTATGGCGTTAGCCAAGCGCGCCGCGCCCGTGCTCCAACAGCGCATCCGACGCATCGACGAGATCGGACCACTGTTGCGGTTCGTCACCAACGCGCCGGCAGCCCAGCAACTTGAGGCACCAGCCGCCAAGTGGCTGCACGCGGCAGCCGAAGCGGTGTCGCTCCGACGGGAACTGCGGCACATCACCCGGGTGCTCTCAGCGAGCGACAACATCGATCTTGGTGAGATCAACAGGCGATTACTGGACCTGCTGGGCGCCCCGGCAACGACTCTGTCCCTTGATGAGTGCATAGCGATCCTCGGACGCAAGGAAACCCTTGCGCGCTGGGAGGTTCATGTTCGGTAGAGCCGTCCACATGCCGTCTGCACTTCCCCCGCGGCCGGTCGTTGGCGTGTGGACTCCATCATCCCCGGCTCCTGCCCGGTTCCCGCGCCGTCTGCAGCGGTCACTCGACGCCCTCCGGGCGCGGGGTTTCCAGCCGCGTCTCGCTCGAACTGCCACCGCAGACGACGGCCTGACTGCGGCCGCACCGAAGGAGATCGCGGCAGACTTGCATGACCTGCTCGATGACCCCGAGATCGACGCGGTCATCTGTGCAGTCGGGGGATACACCAGTTTGGCGGTCGTCCCCCACATCGACTTCGACCGCGTAGCGGCCGCTCGCAAGCCGATCATCGGCTACTCCGACGTCACCTCGGTGCTGTGGGCAGTCTTGGCGCGCACCGGCCTGATTACTTTTCACGGCCCGATGGTTATCTCGGAGTGGGGCGAGTTCGACGGCCTGCACGACGTCACCTACACCGGTTTGACTCGCGTATTGGACGGCCGTTCGGACGTAGCGGAACTGCGCGAGCCGGGTGTCTGGACAGATGAGCTGCTGTGGTGGGATGCCGAGGACATACGACCGCGCCAGCTGCAGCCTGGCGGCTGGCGCTGCCTGGTGTCAGGTGCGGCCGAGGGCTGGCTGCTCCCCGGTTGCGCGTCGACGGCGAGCCGGCTGTTCGGCACGCCTTACCTTCCCGATGTTGCCGGCGCGATCCTGTGTCTAGAAGCTGTAGAGACCGGACCCGAGGAGTTCTACGGCCTGCTAATGCAGTGGTCGCTCTCGGGTTCCCTGGATCGCATCGCCGGCCTGGTCATCGGTCGGCACTGTCGCCCCCCGCAACGCGGCCGTGAGGAAGCGTTCGATCGCGTAATCTTGGCGGCGCTCGCAGGACGCGCGATGCCCGTACTGGTAGACGTCGACTTCGGCCATACCGAGCCGCGGGTCACGCTGCCAGTCGGCGGCCTTGCCCGACTGGACGCCACGGCGCGCACGTTGACCGTGTTCAGGCCAACGCCCAGCAGGGGGTCGTAGTGTCATCAATCGCCATACACGAACGCGAAGGCGAGATCGTGGTCGAGTATCTCCAGCAGATCTGCTGCCAATGCATTCTGCCGGAGACGTTTCCGGCCATTTCGTTCGCCGACTCTGGTATCTGCTCCTATTGCACCGACGAAGAAGAGCGAGTCATCACGAGTCGCACGGCCCTTGACGAAGCGATCGCGGCGGCGTTTGACCGCACAGCCGAGCGCGCCCACGACGCGCTGGCGCTGTTCAGCGGCGGGAAGGACAGCTCGCTAGCGCTCAAGATCGCCGTCGAAGAACTCGGACTCCGGGTCGTGGCGTTCACGTTGGACAACGGTTTCCTATCTGCCGGAGTATCTCGAAACATGGCCCGGGTGCTCGATGCAGTCGGCGTCGAGCACGTGATTTTCCGCCCGCCCTCACCCACCATGCACGAGCTTTACCGCATCAGCTCGATCACCGAGTTCGGCCCGGACACGACCAAGTACTCCACGGCGGGCTGCGGGTCATGCATCAGCATGGTCCTCGCGAGCGCCCTGCGATTCGCCAACGAAGGAGGCATACCGTTGCTCGTGGGCGGCTGGACGCCTGGTCAGTTCGGTCGCTCGCCACTGGCACCCCTCGCCTTCATGTCCGATGTCGTGGAGCGCCACTTCGGGCCGCTTTCGGCAGCATCGGATTCTCTGAGCGCCACGTTAGATAAGTGGCGTGAAGCGTCACGACGCTCCGGTCCCATCGGACTAATCAACCCGCTCTACGCGCTTCAGTACTCCGAGGCCGATACCATCGCGCAGCTCGAAAAGCTGGGTTGGGAGGCGCCGGCCGACACCGACTCGTGCTCGACCAACTGCCGCCTCAACGGCTATCTGACACTGCACCACATCGCCCGGCACGGGTTTCATCCATACATGTACGAGCTGGCACACCACGTCCGGGCCGGGGCGTTGTCACGCAGCCAGGCATGGGAGAAGGTCACCCGGGTGCGGGTGCGCCGCGCGACCGCCAATGCTGTCGCGCTTGAGTTGCACTTGCCGCCAGTCACTCTCAGCGAGCGCGGCGATGACTAGCGCCAAGTTTGTTGCCCTAGAGGACCTTTCAGCTGCAGAGATTGCCGCGCTCGACTTCTCTCGCCTGGTGGGCGCGATCAACGAACCGAACATGCCATCCGGTGGCGGACACACTGTCCGCCGCGTGCTCGAGTTCAGCCGCTTGAGGCCGGGGGCTAAAGTCCTCGAAGTCGGCAGCAACACCGGATTCTCGGCCATTGAGATCGCCTCGTGGATCGACGGCGAGGTGACCGGCGTTGACATCAACCCGATATCGACCGCGTTCGCACGGGACAAGGCTGCGCGGCACGGGCTGGATAACGTGCGGTTTGTTGTCGGCGACGGTCTTGGCCTGCCCTTCGGTGACGCGTCGTTCGATTTGGTGTTCTGCAGCAACGTCACATCTTTCATCGCTGACAACCGAGCGGCGCGGGACGAGTACTACCGCGTGTTGAGGCCTCGGGGAGTGCTCGCGGTGGCTCCCATCTACTACCACCGCCCGCCGCCCGACGACTTGCGGCGCGCGGTGGGAGATGCAATCGGCGTCGAACTACCGCTGACCAACCGTGACTATTGGCCGGACCTGTTCGCCGACGAGCGGTCGACGCTCATCGAGCAGGAAACCTACGAATACCTTCGCCAGTCACCCGCACGGATCGCCGCGTACGCAGAGCGAGTATTTGAACAGCCCCACCTACAGCGCCTCGACCCGGCGCGACGCACCGCGGCAGAGCGGCGTCTCACCTACTTCTACGAGATTTTCGACGAGAATCTCGCCTATGCGCGGTACGACATCCTGATTTACCGGGCAAATCACCCCAACCCCGAACCCGTGCTGCATCGCACTCGACGGGTCTTCGGACCATGAGACAGGTCGTCATCCCGCTGATCGAGCACGGTGTGCTCTCCAGTCGGCTGCCGGATGCGGAGTGGCTCGCGGCAAATTTGCGACGCGACGACCGCGAGCCGCTCATGCTCGGTCTGGGCGAGACATGGGACCGGACACCACCGCAGTTGATCGCAGCACTTCGCGATGTTCCGGCTTCGGCACACGGGTATCAACTTTCGATGTACGGCCTGCCACGTCTGCGGGCTGCGCTGGCCGATTACCTGCGGGAGACCCACCGACTCGAAGCATGCACGGCGCCTTACGAGGTCGCCGTTAGCTGGACGGGCACGCGGCTAGTAATGCGCGATTTCGCCGAGTTGACGGTGCGTCAACATCCTGAGCTGGCGGGGACCGAGGCGCTTGTAGTCGGTCCGTCTTGGGACTACGCCGGAGTGATTGAGCCCGCCGGTTGGCGCGTGCGCCACCTCGTCGGTGCCCCCGGGCGCTGGGTGCCGACGCCCGACGCGTTGCGCGAACACGAGGCGACCGCCCGAGGCCGCATCGGGTTGGTCGTTGTGAATGCTCAGCACAATCCGACTGGCTACTCGTGGGACATCAAGATCGTCCGAGCGTTGCTTGACCTGGCCATCAGGCATCGTGCCGCGGTGCTGATCGACGACGCCTACTACGGATTCATGGATCCGGCATCGCGACCGACGAGCGCGCTTCAGGAGCTCCTCAATGTGCCCGAAGCCGCCGAACTGCCCTGGTGCGCGGTGCGATCGCTCGGCAAACAGTTCAACTGCAACGGTTGGGGCATCGGTGCGGTAGTGGCCCGGCCCGAGTTGCTCGCGGCGCTGATCGCCGAGGTCCGTGCTAGCCACACTTACAACACCGCGGGAATGCTGCAACACGCGATGGCGACATGGCTCGAGGATGGCCGTGCGGTAGCTGACTATCTAGCCGAGGAACGACTCGTCCTGGCCGCCAGTCGCGCCGCCGCGCTCGGCGGCCTAGGCTCCGGCGGCGTCGTGAGGAGCTCGATCGCGGCCGGGCCCGCCGGACCCTACGCTGTCTACCCAATTCCGGCCGGCTGGACGGACGTCACCGGGTACCTC
>NZ_JBIIOV010000098.1:0-12806 GCF_044342925.1 Mycobacterium sp.
CGATGGGCACGCCGTTGCTGAAAACGCCACCGAGATTGCGCCCGGCGACACGATTGCGCGCCTCCAGCACCGCGACTTTCCGTCCCGCCCGGGTGAGGGTGCGGGCGGCGCTGAGGCCCGACAGCCCAGCGCCCACGATAACGACATCAACGTGGTCCATGATTGCTCCCATTCTCGACTAAGTCATACAGACGACCGAGTTGATCACAGCGCAGGCTGTTTCGTCTGGCGATTGGTTCAGATTGAGGGTTCGCAGATTTCAGGCGCCGGCGGCGGGACGCACGCGGGCGTGGGCGATGATCATCGCGATCAGCTCCTCGACATCGTCCCGGCCGCGGTGGGTGCCGGGGTGGACGACGAATTGCAGAATCAGCCCGTCGATTCCGGCGACGAGTAATCGAGCGAGTCGCCGGTAGTCGACGGGACTCACTTCACCTGCTCGCCGAGAGGATTCCTCGAGCCAGCCGACGACGACATCGGTGTACCGCTCGTACTGCCAGCGGGCCAGGTCCTCCAGCCCCGGGGTGCGCAGTGCGTGCACCGTTAGTTCGTACTGGAGCAGTTGCATCGGCACCTCTGCCACCACCAAGTCGTTCCAGAAGGTCCAGACGCCTTGTGTGATGGCGTGTTCCAGCCCCGCGTCGACCTCGGAGGAGGCCTTCAGCAGTTCCGCGATCTCCTCGACATATTCCTCGATCACCGCTCGCAACAGCAGTTGTTTGTTCGGAAACACGTACTGCAGCGTGCCCAGCGGGATGCCGGCCTCCTGGGCCACCGCGCGAACGGTCATGCCGCCGACGCCTTCTCGTAACAGCACGGCGCGAGCGGCCGCGATGATCTGCCGACTCCGGACCGCGGAACCAACGTAGACCAACGCGTACTCCCATCACGGCGACCAAGATCCCCCGACAGCCGTGACTTTACCTGTCGGAGGCCGGGTTTGCTTCGCCAGTTCCGGCGCCCCGACACTGCGGTACTGTTAACAAATTGGCTGGTTGCGGCGAAAGGTCAGTATGGCTACCAACACGGTCCGGCGCGTCGTCGCGGCCGGCGCGCTGGCGGCGGCCGCGCTGACCGGTTCCGCAGTCGCCGCGCTCGGCTCTGCCGCGACCGCCTCGGCGACCGGCGACTGCCTGGCCTGGTACGGGTCGCGTGGTGACGGCATCTGCCTGGGCTACTCCAACGGCACCCCGACCTACATCGGCACGCCGTCCTGGGGTGTGTGGGGGCCGGGCTACGGCAACAACATCCCGGGCATGTCCACCGGCCCGCTGATGCCCGGTACGACCATCACCAAGCCGATCGGCGGCTGAACGCGCCCCTGGCCCTATTGCGGCCGGCGGCTCTGCGGCTCGATCACCGTGGTCGCGGCGTCGATCTCCACCTCGTTGAGCTGGACGAACTTCGGGTCCGGGGAAACCCGGTCGGCGATCTTGCGTCGACCCGCGTCGATCATCGACTTAGTCGCCGGGTGGCCGCTGACAGCCTTGTAGGTGTTCACGATCTGCTCGTAACGATCCCGCCCGGCCTTGGTGCCCAATACGTAGCCGGCCGCCAGGGTGGCCACAAACCCGATCACTGCGCTTCCCTCCAGTCAGCTGTGCTGCCCCATTATCCTGCCTGACGCCGACGGGCTTTGACGCGGGCCGCCCTGGGTGCGCTAGAGTTTGTCCCCGGTTCGCCGTCCAGCGGCGGGCACGGTCCCCTGTAGCTCAATTGGCAGAGCTCCCGACTGTTAATCGGGCGGTTGATGGTTCGAGTCCATCCGGGGGAGCAGACAGTCACTCCGGCCGGGCTGACATCGCTTCGGCGTACTCCGCGGCCAGGCGTTCAGGATGCAACATCTCGGCGTCGCGCAGCTGCTCGGGAACCCCGAATCCGTCGATGAGGTCCTGTGCATGCGGACGCAGGCTGCGGCAGCGTTCGTTGATGCCGCGGGTCACCGCCTTGGCGCGCTCGGTCGACAGGAGCCGGTGCTCGATGAACCACGCCTTGTCGTCCTCGATGACCGACAAGGCGTAGAGGTCGCACAGCATCTCCAGGACTCGGCGGGCGCTGTCGTCCTTCCCGTCGTCCTCGCAGGCGTCGATGCCGGCGACGAAGGCCTCCAGCACCACCCGGTCGATATGGGCGCGGGCGGTGTGCAGCACATGGTCCTGCACGCTGTTGAACGCCTCGAACGGCGGCATCTCCTTGGACCGGCGCTGCAGTCGGCGGGCCACCGATGACAGCAGATACTTCTCGCGGTCCTCGAACATCGCCACCTGGGTGCCGCGGTTGAACAGGCTGCCCTCCTCCTCGTTGTCCTGGCGGGTATCGAGGATGGTCTGCATGATCGTTTCTGCCGCAGTCCTTTTCAGCACTCGGTCGCTGGCGTAATTGGCGGCGAACCGCACCCAGTCGACCGGACTCATGCCTTTGATGTCGTCGGCGTAGGCGGTCAGCAGATTCTTGGCGACCAGCTGGCACAGCACGGTGTTGTCACCCTCGAAGGTGGTGAACACGTCGGTGTCGGCGCGCAGCTGGATCAGCCGGTTCTCGGCCAGGTACCCGGCGCCGCCGCAGGCCTCCCGGGCCTCCTGGATGGCGGTGCTGGCATGCCAGGTGTTGGCGGCTTTCAGCCCGGCGGCCCGGGACTCCAGTTCGCGCTGGTCTTCGGGATCGGCGTCGTCGATGCTCTGCAGATCGTGCAGGGTGGCCAGCAGTTGATTCTGGGCGAACGCCAGAGCGTAGGAGCGTGCTACCAACGGCAGCAGTCGCCGTTGGTGGGCAAGGTAGTCCATGATCACCACCTCGAACTCGTCGCCAGGTGCGTTGAACTGCCTGCGCTGCAGGGCATACCGCACGGCGATGTCCAGCGCCACCCAGCTCGCCGCCGCCGCGCTGCCGCCGACGGTGACCCGGCCGCGGACCAGGGTGCCCAGCATCGTGAAGAACCGCCGGCTCTGGTTCTCGATCGGTGAGGAGTAGGCGCCGTCGGCGGCGACGTCGCCGTAGCGGTTCAGCAGATTCTCCCGCGGTACGCGGACGTTGTCGAACAGGATCCGGCCATTGTCGACGCCGGGCAGGCCGCCTTTGTAGTCGCAGTCCGAGGTGGTGATGCCCGGCAGGTCGTTGCCGCTGGAGTCGCGGATCGGTACCACGAAGCAATGCACGCCGTGGCACTGGTCCTGGGTGATCAGCTGGGCGAACACCGCTGCCACCCTTGCGCTTTGGGCTGCCCCGCCGATGTAGTCCTTGCGCGACGACGGGGTCGGCGAGCAGATGACGAACTCCTGCGTCGCCGGGTCGTAGGTGGCGGTGGTCTCCAGCTGCTGCACGTCGCTGCCGTGCCCGGTCTCAGTCATGGCGAAACAGCCCAGCAGGTCCAGGTCGATGATCCGCCGGATGTAGGCGTCGTGGTGGCGGTCGGTGCCGAGATTGGCGATCGCGCCGCCGAACAGGCCCCACTGCACCCCGGCTTTGACCATCAGCGACAGGTCGGACATGGCCAGCATCTCGATACGGATGACGGCGGCGGCGACATCGCCGTGCCCGCCGTGCTCCTTGCGGAACCCGTCCCCGGCGGCGCCGGCGGCTGCGATGATCGCCAATTGCTCGTTCACCCGGCTGCGGGCGATAACGGTGTTGGGCGAGTAATGCGGCCGGAACAACTCCGCCGACAGTTCGGCGCGCATAGCGTTGCGGACGTCGCGCCAGCGCCCGTCCAGGGCGTTGCGCAGATGCTCCGCAGTGTTGCGCAGGTGCTCCGCAGTGTTCATCGGCTGCTCCGCAGTGTTCATCGGCTGCTCCGCAGTGTTTTCCATACTCCTATCTTAGTCCTTTGCCGTCCTTCGGAAACGTCATTTACCGCCCGCCGGCACACGTCGGTGGACTCCGGGTCGCCTGAGGTGGCGCAGATCCTCGAACGGATGCGCCGGCGGCAGGTGCGGTACTGCTGGCAGCTGGCCGCCGAGTTGCGTCGCATCCCGCCAGCGGACGGCGTCATCGACGGCGTTCAACCGCCTCGACGGCGCAGATCACCATGCCGGCAGCGTCGCGATCGGGGCGCTGCTGATGGCAACGTTCATCGTCGCCGAGCGGCTCGGCCACTTCATCGAGAATCCGATGAACAACAGCGTCTTCGACATTTCGATGTACCGCATCTGCGGCACCATCACCCGCAACCTGCTGGGCGCGGGGCACCCGCTGGCCAAGCCGCGGGAGAGCGACAAGGCTCTGGTCTGGATGTGACGCCGGTCAGTCGTCGGCGGTGTTCCACACGGCCTGCGGCAGGTCGGAACACCGCGGCGGCGAGAACGACTGGCAGAATCGAGCGATGACGTCGACCCGGCCCGAGGCGCCGGCGCAGCAGCCCACGGGTTCGACGTCCCTCCCCAGGCCGCCGAAGTCGTTGACTCCGGTCGAGATGGCGCAGGCCGCGGTCATGGGCGCGCTGAGCGCGGCGCTGGCCATCGTGTCGGTGGTGGTGCCCTTCGCCGGCGCGGTTTCCCTGCTGGTCGCCGTCCCGATGGGTCTGCTGGGCTACCGCTACCGGCTGCGGGTGCTGCTGGCGGCGGCGTTCGCGGCCGCCACCATCACCTTCCTGATCTCCGGGATCAGCGGCTTCATGGTGGTGCTGAACTGCGCCTACGTCGGCGGTGCCACCGGCATCCTCAAGCGCCGCCGCCGCGGCGCGCCCACCTTGGTCGCGGTGTCCATCGTCGCCGGGGTGGTCAACGGCCTGGCGATCATCGGCATCCTGCTGGTCCTCGTCCGGTTGCGCACGCTGGTGATCGAAGCGTTCACCGCCAACGTCGATGGCGTTCTGAACTTCATGTCCGATCTGCCCGGCGTCGGGGAGGTGTTCCAGCAGTCCGTCGAGCAGACCCGGGCGATGTTCACCACCGCGGTGCAGTACTGGCCGGTGCTGATCATGGTCTACGCGATCTTCACCATGGTGGTGGTCTCGCTGGTCGGCTGGTGGGCGCTGGGCCGGGTGCTGGAACGGCTGCGCGAAATCCCGGATGTCCACAAACTCGAGGCCCCCGCCGACGGCGGTCCGCCTGCCCCGGTGCCGGTCCGGCTGACCGACGCCCGGTTCCGCTACCCGGGCGCCGACCACGACGCGCTGCGGCCGGTGACCATGGCCGTCGACGCCGGTGATCACATCGCCGTGACGGGAGCCAACGGCTCCGGCAAGACCACCCTGATGCTGCTGCTGTGCGGGCGCACGCCGACCTCCGGCAGCATCGAGCGGCCCGGCGGGGTCGGCCTCGGGCAACTGGGCGGCACCGCCGTCGTCATGCAGCACCCGGAGAGCCAGGTGCTGGGCACCCGGGTGGCCGACGACGTCGTCTGGGGGCTGCCGCCGGGCACCAGCACCGACGTCGGCAGGCTGCTCGACGAGGTCGGGTTGACCGGCATGGAGGAGCGCGACACCGGCGGGCTGTCCGGCGGCGAACTGCAGCGGCTGGCGGTGGCGGCGGCGCTGGCCCGCCAGCCCGGCCTGCTGATCGCCGACGAGATCACCAGCATGGTCGACCAGCGCGGCCGCGACGGGCTGCTGGACGTGCTGTCCGGGCTGACCGAGCGGCACCGGATGGCGCTGGTGCATATCACCCACTACAACAACGAGGCTGGGATTGCCGACCGCACGGTCAATCTCAGCGACTCCCAAGACAACATGGTGATGGTCGGCCACGCCGCCGCACCGGCCGCCTCCGTCGCCCCGCCACCGCACAGCGGCAAGCCCGTGCTCCAACTGGACGGCGTCAGCCACACCTACGCCGCCGGCACGCCGTGGGCCAAGACCGCGCTGAGCGACATCAGCTTCACCGTCAACGAGGGCGACGGCGTGCTGATCCACGGCGGCAACGGTTCCGGCAAGTCGACGCTGGCGTGGATCATGGCCGGGCTCACCGCTCCCACGTCCGGTGAGTGTCTGGTGCGGGGCCGGCCCGCGGACGAGTCCGTAGGCGATGTCGCCATCGCTTTCCAGGCCGCGCGCCTGCAACTGCTGCGCAGCCGGGTCGATCTCGAAGTCGCCTCCGCGGCAGGCTTTTCCCCGTACGACACCGGTCGGGTGGTCTCCGCCCTGGCCACCGTCGGGCTGGACGGATCGCTGGCCCAGCGCCGCGTCGACCAGCTCAGCGGCGGCCAGATGCGTCGGGTCGTCATCGCCGGGCTGCTGGCCCGCTGGCCGCAGGCCCTCATCCTCGACGAGCCGCTGGCCGGGCTGGACGCCGCCAGCCAGCGCGGCCTGCTGCGGCTGCTGACCGACCTGCGCCTCAACACCGGACTGACCGTCATCGTCATCTCGCACGACTTCGCCGGCCTGGAAGAGCTGTGCCCGCGCACCCTGCACCTGGACCGCGGCGTGCTGGTCGGGGGAGGGTCATGACGGCACAGCGCCGCCCGGTGGTGCTGCTGCGCCCGGTGCCCGGCACGTCGGTGATCCACCGGCTCTGGGCCGGCACCAAAATCATTGTGGTCTTTGTCGTTTCGCTGCTGCTGTCGTTCTACCCCGGCTGGATCGCGATCGGTCTGATGGCGCTGCTGGTGATCGTCGCGCTGCGCCTGGCGCGCATCCCGCGCGGTGTGGTGCCGTCGCTGCCGCGCTGGCTGTGGATCCTGCTGCTGTTCGGGGCGGTGACCGCGGCGATGGGCGGCGGCGACCCAGTCCTGCATCTGTGGTCGTATGACATTGCGGTCGGCGGGCTGCTGAAGTTCCTGCGGTTCACCGCGTTGTCGATCGTGCTGCTGGTGCTGGGCGCGATGGTGTCGTGGACCACCAACGTCGCCGACGTGGCACCAGCGATCTCCACCCTGGGGCGTCCGCTGAAGTGGCTGCGGATTCCGGTCGACGACTGGGCGGTCGCGCTGGCGTTGGCGCTGCGGGCGTTCCCCATGCTGCTCGACGAGTTCCGGTTGCTCTACGCCGCCCGGCGGCTGCGGCCACGACCGCTGATGCCCGACGGCAGCGCGCGGCGCCGCCGGCTGGCCGACCTGGTGGACATGCTCGCCGCCGGGGTGACCGTGGCGCTGCGCCGGGCCGACGAGATGGGTGACGCGATCACCGCCCGCGGCGGCACCGGCCAGATTTCCGCGGCGCCGTCGCGGCCCCGGCGGCTGGACTGGATCGCGCTGGGCATCGTCGGCACGTTGTGTGTCATCGCGATCGTGATGGAAGTTAAGGGGTTCGTCGGGGGTTAGGCGGCCACCCAGGCTTGGCCCGCGGGGCTACTGTTGCGACGTCGGCTCCGCTCGGTGGTGGCGGGCCGCCCTCAATGCTGGGAAGGCAATGTTCATGCGATCGACTTCAGTACCACCGGCGCGGCTGAAGGCGGCCCGATCTGGGATCTGACGAAAGCGCTGTCGCTGTCGCCAACCCTGCCGCCCGAGCTTCGCGAGGTCGCGATCCTCGTCACGGGTGCCCGGTTTCATGCGGCCTATGAGATCTACGCGCATGTGCGGCCTCCGCAGTAACCTCTCACGGTCGACGCAGGGTGCGGGCCACCTGCGCCACCGCCCATAGGCCGTACAACGCGGCCTTCTTCGAGACTAGACCGGACACCGGCGCAAGGACGACGTGGCGCATTCCCGCGTCGGCGTACTCGCGCAGGGTGGCCGCCACCAGGTCGGGCGTTCCCCACAGCAGTGAACCGTCCGTCATCACCGCGTCCGGGACCGCGGCGATCGCCTCTTCGATGACACGGCGATCATGCCGGTCGGGAACGAAGTCGACCATCGCGTTGAAGTTCTCGCCGAGAGGATGCGTGGCACCGGCGCGTCGCCATACCTCGGCTGGCGCCCCGAGACCCAGGAGACGGATCGCCTTTGTCTTCAACATGTCTCGGGCCTCACGTTCAGAGCTGCCGAACACCACGAACCGATGCAGGGCCGGGGTGATGCCGGCCGGATCGCGCCCGGCCGCCGAGGCAGTCTGCCGCACCGTCGCCAACTTATCGGCATACTGCGCCGGCGAACTCACCGAGGCCGGGTACCACCCGTCGCCGTAGCGACCGGTCAACCGCAGCATCCGGGGTCCGTCTCCGCCGACCCAGATCTCCGGTACCCGGCCCGGCGGAGCCTTGAGGTCCATCGTCGCCCGGTCGAGCTGAAAGTGGCTGCCGGAGAATGAGATCGGCCCGAGCGAGGACAGGCACAGCCGGATGATCTGGAGCGCTTCCTCCAGGCGGGCCACCGGCTGCTCGACGGTAAGGCCGTAGGGCTCGATGTTCATCTGTTCCCCGGCGCCGATGCCGAGGATGGGTGCGCGTTTGGTCAGGTGCGCCGCCGTCATCATCGCCTGGGCGATGAGCACGGGATGCCGGCGTACCGATTCGGTGACCCCAACCCCCAACCGCATCCGGCCCACCCGGGGGGCGAGATAACCCATCAGCACCTGGTAGTCGAAAAGCTCATGCGGACTGGGCCGTTGGGAGGCCAACCAGGTCAGGTCCGCGTCCCACATGTTTTGCGGAAAGACGTTCTGGAAGTGATCGATGAGCATGACCGAGTCCAGGCGCATCGCGCGTGCGGCGGCGACGAAGACCTTGGTCGACGCCAACGGCGGCTGCGTTCCGATCTGAAGACCCACCGAGAGCGCCGGACCCATGCTGTCTACACCCCGCTGCCCGATCGCTGGCGACGGACGTCGACCGCCGACCACACCGCACCGGCTACCGCCAGCGCGATTCCCGGCCAGAACGTGCAGGCCGCGAGAATTCCCAAGCCCACCGGGTTGGGATTCGGGGTGATGACGGCGAGCAGGGGTGCGCAGCCGACGGCGGCGATCATCAGTCCGACCCATGTGAGCCGGCGGAGACGGAACCTCTGCCTAAAGGACTTCACCGATGGGTCAGCTTAGTCAGCGATCCGCCGGGCTACGGTGGATCGGTGAGTTCTCGCGGTGTTGACGACGACTTCCTCGCCCTTCCGCGTCACCGGCTGGCCGATGCCGCGCTGTCGGCGGCCACCGCCGCCGGCGCCAGCTACGCCGACCTGCGGGTGAATTCGATCAGCACCGAGATGGTCCAGATGCGCGACGGCGAGTTGGAGTCGGCGGTGCTCGACCGCGACATCGGTCTGGCGGTGCGGGTGATCGTCGACGGCACCTGGGGCTTCGCCTCGCACGCCGGTCTCACCCCGGACATCGCCGCCGAGGCCGCCCGGCACGCCGTCGGGGTGGCCGTCACCCTGGCCGCGCTCAACGCTGACCGCGTCGAGCTGGCCGACGAGCCGGTGTACCGCGACGTCAGCTGGGTCTCGGACTACCGCGTCGACCCGTTCTCCATTCCGACCGCCGACAAGGTGGAATTGCTGACGGAGTACTCCGGCCGGCTGCTGGCCGCCGACGGGGTGAATCACGTGTCGGCGACGGTCATGTCGGTCAAGGAACAGACGTTCTACGCCGACACGTTCGGATCGTCGATCACCCAGCAGCGGGTGCGCACCATGCCGGCACTGGACGCCGTCGCCGTCGATCCTTCCTCCGGAACCTTCGAGTCGATGCGCACCCTGGCCCCGCCCACCGGGCGCGGGTGGGAGGCCGTGGCGGGAGACGACGTCTGGAACTGGACCGCCGAACTGGCCGAGCTGCCGGTGCTGCTGGCCGAGAAGACCAAGTCGCCCAGCGTGGTGGCCGGGCCGACGGACCTGGTGATCGACCCGACCAACCTGTGGCTGACCATCCACGAGTCCATCGGGCATGCCACCGAGTACGACCGCGCCATCGGGTACGAAGCCGCCTACGCCGGAACGTCGTTCGCCACCCCGGACAAGCTCAACCGGATGCGCTACGGCTCCCCGGTGATGAACGTGACCGCCGACCGCACCGTCGACCATGGTCTGGCCACCATCGGTTACGACGCCGAGGGGGTGGCCGCGCAGCGCTGGGATCTGGTGCGCGACGGCATCTTCGTCGGCTATCAGACCGACCGGGTGTTCGCCCGCAAGCTGGGCCTGGACCGCTCCAGCGGGTGCTCGTATGCCGATTCGGCTCATCATGTGCCGATCCAGCGGATGCCCAATGTGTCGCTGCAACCGGGCACCGAGGACCTGAGTACCGCGGACTTGATCGCGAGGGTGGACAACGGGATCTACATCGTGGGCGACAAGAGTTGGTCGATCGATATGCAGCGCTACAACTTTCAGTTCACCGGTCAGCGGTTCTACCGTATTCGCGACGGCCGGTTGGAGGGCCAGGTGCGCGATGTCGCCTACCAGGCCGTCACCACCGACTTCTGGAACTCGATGGAAGCCGTGGGCGGTCCGTCGACGTGGCGGCTCGGCGGGGCGTTCAACTGCGGCAAAGCCCAGCCCGGTCAGGTCGCGGCGGTGAGCCACGGGTGTCCGTCGGCGTTGTTCCGCGGCGTGAATGTGCTGAATACCGTTGAGGAGTCCGGCCGATGAGCGCCAGCGAAGAGGCCAAGTGGGGAGCCGGCCGATGAGCGCCAGCGAAGAGGCCAAGTGGGGAGCCGGCCGATGAGCGCCAGCGAAGAGGCCAAGTGGGGAGCCGGCCGATGATCAGGGCCCAGGACGCAATCGAACTCGTACTGCAATCGGCGGCGCGCACCAACCGCTGCGATGAGACGATCGTCATCGTCACCGACCGTTCCGAGGCTTCGCTGCGCTGGGCCGGCAACTCGATGACGACCAACGGCGTGGCCACCAGCCGGACGACCGCAGTGATTTCCATTGTGCGGGCAGGGGATACGGCCCGTGTCGGGTCGGTACGCTCCAGCGTCGTCGATCCTGGCGCCATCGACGATCTGGTGGCCGCCGCCGACAAGGCCGCCCACACCGCACCCGAGGCGCGTGACGCCGCACCGCTGCTCACCGGGGCTGGCGAACCCGCCGACTGGGACGACCCGGTGCCGGGCACCGGGGCCGGGTCGTTCGCCGAAGTGGCCCGCGCGCTGTCGGCGGGATTCGGCCGCAGCGACCGGCTGTACGGCTTCGCCCACCACATCGTGGAGACGACGTTCCTGGCCACCTCGACCGGCGTGCGCCGGCGGTTCACCCAGCCGACCGGGTCGGTGGAGATCAACGCCAAGCGCGGTACGGCCAGCGCCTGGGCCGGGATCAGCACGCCGTGGTTCGCCGACGTCCCGGTCGACGGGATGCTCGCCGACCTGGCCATGCGGCTGGACTGGGCCAAGCGCACCGTCGAGTTGCCCGCCGGGCGCTACGAGACGTTGATGCCGCCGTCGACGGTGGCCGACATGATGATCTATCTGGGCTGGTCGATGGACGGCCGCGGCGCTCAGGAGGGCCGCACGGCGTTGTCGGCGCCCGGCGGTGGGACGAGGGTGGGGGAGAAGCTCACCGACCTGCCGCTGACCATGTATTCCGACCCGTCGGCCCCGGGGCTGGGGTGCGCACCGTTTGTGCATACCCCGTCGGGTTCGGAGCGGTTGTCGGTGTTCGACAACGGCATCGACGTCGGCCGGGTGGACTGGATCCGCGACGGCACCATCTCCGCACTGGTTTACCCGCGGGCCGCGGCCGCCGAGTTCGGAACCCAGGTGGCCGTCCCCGCAGACAACCTCCTGATGACCGGCGGCACAAAGGATCTCGCCGACATGGTGGCCGGCACCGAACGCGGACTGCTGCTCACAACGCTCTGGTACATCCGGACCGTCGATCCCACCACGCTGCTGCTGACCGGGCTTACCCGCGACGGGGTGTACCTCATCGAGGACGGCGAGATCACCGCCGCGGTCAACAACTTCCGGTTCAACGAAAGCCCGCTGGACCTGCTGCGGCGAGCGAGCGAGGCCGGTGTCGCCGAGCAGACGCTGCCGCGTGAGTGGAGCGACTGGGCTACCCGCGCGGTGATGCCGACCCTGCGCATCCCCGATTTCCACATGTCCTCGGTGAGCCAGGCGCAGTAGGTGACCGGACGCCCCTCTTGCCGTGATTCCGAATCCATGGCATTCCCATAGATAGCCGCCACCTCCGATGGGTATGACACAGATGTCAGAGGCATCGGGTTTCGGAGGGACGAGGGAAGAATGGATCGCGGTCTGGTAGACCTGCAAGCGCTGGAAGATCCGCCGGAATTCAATCGCCGACGGGCCGCCGTGGCTCTGATTGCGTCCATCGGGGTCATTCTGGCCGCCTCCTTGATGGTTCGGCTTTACCCCACCTCAGGATTTACCGCCGGCTACGACGCGGTGATCGACAGGGGCGGAGAGTGGGTCCTTGACCAGGTAGACGCTGAGGGAGGCACGGCACTCGGCATCTGCGACCGACTGCACCAAGAGTCCGAGCAGACACGCATTGAGCCGAACTATGACTACGGCACCTTCATCCAGGGGTGCAGTGAAGCCGTCGACTTCCTCAACGGCAGTCATGTTCCGCTGTTGACCGCCCCGGGCCGGCTACCGGACTGACAACCGCGCTGAGGGTGCGCAACGCTAGGCTCGTGTCGCGCCGGGTAAATTCCGGACCACGGGGCGGTAGCTCAGTCGGTTAGAGCCGCGGACTCATAATCCGCTGGTCGCGGGTTCGAGCCCCGCCCGCCCCACGTCAGAGGGCATTTTTTCGAAATTCGGCGGCTGGGTCATCGTTTATTCATCGTTTATGTCCACGGAAGGCTCCTGTAGAGCCGATCTATTCGGTCTCGGCGGGCGATCGCCGGAAGAAGAGCGATCTGCCCGGACCGCGGGCCCCATAACGGCTTGGTCGCGCGATCGAACCCCGTCACCCCGCAACGTTCTCCTAGTGCCAACTGGCCGGTGCTCAGAAATCGTATGCGGGATCGACGTCGAGAATTTTGGCGAACATCGCGGTTAAGCCGCTGAGGTCGGATCTAGCTC
>NZ_JBIIOV010000264.1:0-2504 GCF_044342925.1 Mycobacterium sp.
CCAGTCGAGTCCGCTTCCGCGTTCGGCAAGCAGAAAATCGAAGAATTCGCGGGTGACGCGGCCATTGCCCTCGCGGAAGGGATGCGCAAAGTTCGCGTAGTCGTACAGATATGCAACGGTGCCCGACAAACCCTCCTCGGAGACCGCCGTGAGTCGGTCAAGACGGTGAATCTCTGCGGCTACGTGATCCATGGGCTGAGGGATATTGGCCGGTGGGCAGGAGGACTCTCATGCCCATTGATTTTCATGCCAATTGAACGGACGTGCCCCGCAGTGGCGACCCGGACATTGAGATGGACTCGATGCTCAGCTGCGAGGAAATTCCCACCTCTCGCTGAAAGCGGCCGTGCCGCGTGTTGTGCTAGCTAGGCTTGTCAGGTGCCCAGCAGGAACGCAGTTGCCACGACGCCGCTGCGTGGGACGGCGATAACCGTCAGAGTCGGTATCGCGCTGGGTGTGGCCGTCGCAGTCTGTTTCGTCACCGGGTTGATCAGCCATTTTATTCAGCACCCGCAGTCCTGGTTCTACTGGCCCACCCGACCGGTGTGGCTCTACCGGCTTACCCAGGGGCTGCACATCATTACCGGGATCGCCGCCATTCCGCTGCTGGTCGTCAAACTATGGTCGGTCTACCCGAAACTGTTCGAACGGCCCATCATTGGCGGCCTGGCCCGCCAACTCGAGCGGGCCTCGATCCTGGTCCTCATGGCGTCCATGCTGTTCCAGTTCTCCACCGGCCTGCTGAACATCGCCAAGTGGTATGCCTTCGACTTCTTCTTCACGACCAGTCACTACGCGATGGCTTACGTGGCCGCTGGGGCGGTACTGGTCCACATCGCGGTCAAACTGCCGGTGATCCGCCGCGCGCTCGGCGAGCCCCTTGAGGAAATCCCGACCGGTGAACTGCGCCGCGGTCCGACGCGACGCACTGTGCTGGCCGGAACCGGCATCGCGGCGGCTCTGGCGACCGTGCTGACCGCTGGGCAAACGGTGCCTTGGCTGCGCAAGGTATCGCTCCTGGCGCCGCGGTCGGGAGACGGACCGCAGGGGATGCCGGTCAACCGGACCGCACGAGAGGCCGGCGTGCTCGACAGTGCCCAGTCGGAGGACTACCGGCTGACCGTCGCCAACGGCGCCACACAGAAAACGTTCACCCTGGCCGATCTTGCGGCGATGCCACAGAGCACTCACCGGCTGCCCATCGCCTGCGTGGAAGGCTGGAGCGCGAGCGCGGATTGGTCGGGAGTCGTGCTGGCGACGCTGGTCGAGGCAGTGGGCGGATCGCCGGACTCCGATGTGCGGATGATCTCGCTGGAGTCGGGTCCCTACGCGCGCACGACCCTGCCCGCCCCGCACGCCAGCGATCCCCAGACGCTGATCGCGCTGACAATCAACGGCGAGACTCTCAACCTCGACCACGGCTATCCGTGCCGACTGATCGCCCCGTCGCGGCCCGGTGTTCTGCAGACCAAGTGGCTGTCGCGCATCGAGGTGGTCGAGGCGTGAGTGCAATCCGGGCGCTGCTGATCACCGCCGGACTGGCCCTAGGGGTCTACGGCGTTGTGCTGGTGCTGGAGCACTCTCGTCACGAGATCATCGCCATCGCGGTGTGGGCGGGAGTCGGCGTGCTGGCGCACGACGCGGTGTTCGCCCCGGCCTGTGTGGCACTGGGATTCGTCGGCCGCCGGATCCTGCCCAAACCCTGGTGGGCCCCAGTAATGGTCGCCGCCCTGTGCACCGCGGTGGTGGTGCTGCTGGCGATCCCGGTCTACGACAAGCCAGGCCTGCAACCGGATAACCCGTCGGCGTTGGACCGCGACTACCACTGGGGCCTGTGGGTGTCGCTCGCGGCGATCTGGGCAACCACCGCGCTGGTGCTCCTCGCGAACCGGGTACTGCCGCAACGACGCATGACCACCGCAACGCCCTAGCTCCGGAGTGGGCCGCTACCAGTTCGTGAAAACCAGATGGTTGAGCAGCAGCGCGCCAACAACGTTGAGCCCTAGCCACCAGCGTTGCGAGCGCACCGGAAGCAGCGCGCCGGCGGCGGTGACCCACACCTCAAACGGCAGCCATATCCGTTCAGTCTCGGCCTTGGAAAGCATCGACAGATCAGCAACCACCATCGCCGCCAGCGCCGCCAGCACCAGCAGGTGCAAGCCCGAACGACGGCGGAGGGCGATACGGTCAAACGCGCGCCCGACTCCGGCGACGCTGCCCAGGCCGACCGCGCACACGGTAGCCGCAAAGTTGGCCCACCCCCAGTAGCTGAAGGGTCGGTCCGACGCGATGCCTTGCCAATAACGCTGTTGGACAAGGGTGTAGCCGTCGAACCACCAGAAACCGGCGATTGCGAACACCGCGACCACAGCAAGGGCCGTCGGAACCGCGATCCGTACCGCCCGCCACGCACTGTCCCGATCGACGGCGCAAGCCAGCACCGCCGCCGCTGGCAGCGCCATCAGCACCAGCCCGTAGCTGAGCATCACCGTCCAGCCCAGCAG
>NZ_JBIIOV010000070.1:0-15286 GCF_044342925.1 Mycobacterium sp.
GAAGATGGCGACGATGTCGTCGACCGAGTCGGAGTTCACCACAAGGTTGCCGCGGTGGGTCTGACCGTCCATGCCGAGGTAGTCCAGTTCGACCCTGCGCAGTTCTTCGGGCCCGACCGGGCAGCCGGGTCGCCAGGTGTCGCCCAGTTCGGCGGCGGTGACGGGATGGACGGTCGGACCGACTGATACCGGTGCCGGGTCGGCAGGCGTCGTGGGCGGTGCTGCCGGGGTCTCGGCGGCGGGTGCGGCAGGCGGTACGGGGGGTGCGGCGAGGGCGTACCCGATCCCGGTCGCGGCGAAGGCGCCGGCCGCCGCGGCGGCGGCGATCCGTCTGGAGATGACCATGCTCATTACCGCGCTCATTACCGCCCGATCCCATCACATCGACGCGTCGATGCGTCGTTACGCCGCGGCTCCGGACCGGCCCGGCGCACGGCGATGCCGGGTGGGCTCGTTGGGGCCGGCCTGCTCGGCGCGGGAGTTGGGCGCCCCGGGCTGGGGGTCGGCGACGGGCCTCAGCTGGTCGAGTACCTCCAGCTGGCTCTCCGGCTCCGGCTGGCTCTCCGGCTCCGGCTGAGTCAGAGACTCCGGTCGCACGGACGTCGCGCCCCGCGGAATCACCGCCGCGGCGTCGGGGGCGTCGTTGCGCGAGTACCCGCCGTCGACGATCACCTTCAGCGGCTGCTCGATGGCGGCCACCACCGGTTCCGGAATCCCGATGTCGCGCAGGGGTTGCACCAGCGGGAGCTTCTCAGTCGGGACGAGATAGCTGGTGGTGCTGCCGCCGAGGCTGTTGACGACGGTGTTGATGTTGGAGCGCGGGACGGCTCTCAGGTCCAGACCGCCCGGAATGTCCTCATAGCGGCCGTGCACATAGATGGTGCCCAGCAGTGCGTTGACCACGCTGAGCACGTTCGTCGGGCGGTCGGGGTAGTCAGCCCAGCCGTCATATTCGCCGTTAACGATGACGGTTCGATAGGGAGTATCGGGCGGAATGAATGGCGTCAGCTCGATCAGCGGCACCCGGCCCAGCAGCGAGTGGAAGATCCCGGCGGGTCCGGACGGATCGCCGATCGTCAGGAAACTCAACAGCTCCGGATCGGGACGCTGTTCCAGCGGCAGAGCCATCAGTTCCTGCTTGGCGTAACCGACGGCGATCGCACCCTGGCTGAAGCCGGCCACTATCAGCGGGCCGACGGTGTCGGCGATCCCGGCGACGATCCCGGCGGCGGCGACCGCGATGGATTTGTCCATCCCGACCAGGGCGGCCGGGTAGTCGATCCGCGTCACCGTATCGCCGGCGAAGTATCCCGGCACCAGCTGTTCGGGGAAGGGCGGGTCCTCTGATCCGCGGGTGCCGCTGACTGTCAGTGCTGTTGCGCTCCAGGCCGGGGCAGCCGCCAGCAGCGCAGCGATCGGAATCGCCACGGCAGCGGCCAGCACATTCCGGCGAAGCGCCATAACGGGACGCTAGCCGAGATCGACTACGGATCGGCGGTGTTCGGTCCAAGAAGTTGGCAGTCCGGCGCGGGCGGAACACCCACCCAGCCAGCACACCCGCGATCGGTAGCTGGATAGACCGGCGCCTGCACCGGGTCCAGCGCCGCGAACCGGCGTCGCTGTCGAAAACGGTGGACCTGGCGGGATTGCGCAACGTCGTCCTGGTCAACACCGCAGTCATGGACACCGGCGGTGATGTCGTGGCGTCGCAGGAGGCCGGGCCGGCCGGCCGGCCGGCCAGGGCAATAGTGTCATGGTGGGCAACGACGTCGGGGTCGAGAACTGGCGGCGCGGCCACGTGCTGACCGTGTGGCGCGCCGAGAAAGACCCGAAACGCCAGGTGATGCAGTACTACCTGTTCGCACGGCGGGACCAATGAAGCTGAGTTCGCTGGACGCGCACGCCCGGCTGGCCGCCGGCCTGCACGGGGTGCTCTGCACGCTGCATCCCGAGCGTGGTCCCGACCCGGTGCCCGTGGTGTACGCGGTGGTCGACGGCCACGTCGGTGTGCCTGTCGACTCGGTAAAACCCAAGTCCTCGAACCGATTACGCCGCGAAGACAACCTGGCGGCTGACCCGCGCGCGGCGCTTCTCGTCGAGCAGTGGGACCCGGCCGACTGGTCGCGACTGTGGTGGGTACGGGCCAGTCTTGGGTACGTGCCGGACCCGCCTAGGCCCGTGGTCGACGGCCTCGCCGAGCGCCTTTCCCATGCGGTGCCGCAGTACACCGACGCCCCGTTTCACCGGATCCTGGTGTGCCGCATCGTCGGCGTGACGGGGTGGGCGGCGAGCTGAGTCAGTCGCACTTGGTTACTCGTGGCTCGTTTCGTTGGCCAGCGCGATCAGCCGCTCCCGAACCAGGTCGGGGCGCTCATCGATGATGAAGTGTCCCGCGTCGACCCGCTCGAAGGTGTAGTCGTCGGCTTTGGCGGTGGCCGGCGACGCCAGCGACGGGTGGATGGCGAAGTCGGCCATACCGAACAGGGCGCGGATCGGGACCGTCGCGCGTCGCTGCTCGGGATGCCGTGCAGCCTCGGGCAGTTCGCGCAGCAGGAAGGTGCGGTAGGTGTCGGTGGCGGTGCGGGCGCACACCGGATCGCGGAACCGGGCGGCGTAGATCCTGGCGTCGGCCGGGCTGACCCGGTGCCGCTTGGGGCCGAAGCCGAAGATCACTTTTTCCAGGTACTTGGTGCGCTGCTGCAAAGCCATCCCGATGCTGGCCACGAACGGCTGGTAGGCCAGAAACCGCCAGAAGTGCGGCAGCGTGGTCTTCGGGGTCTGCCAGGGGTGGGCCATGTTGCACGCCAGGTAGCCGTCGAAGCGCTCCGGCGCGGCCAGCAGCATCCGGTAGGCCACGAACCCGCCCCAGTCGTGGGCGACGAGCAAGGCCTTATCCACCCCGAGGACGTCCATCAGGGCCAGCACGTCCTGGGCGACGTCCTCCTTGGCCCAGCGGTGCGGCGGCGGGCCCGACCAGCCGTACCCGGGCAGGTCGGGGGCGATGATCCGCAGTCCCGGCGGCGGGTCGGCGAGCAGGTCGCGGTAGACCCAGTGGTGTTGCGGCCACCCGTGCAGCGCGATCACCGGCCGGCCGTCCACCGGCCCGGCCTCGGTGACGTGGAAGCGCACCCCGCGGGCGTCGACGAAGGAGCGTCGAACGCCGGCGATGTCGGGCGGTTCGGCCGCCATCAGCGGGTGGCTGAGCCCGCCCTGGCACGCCGAGCCGCGATGAAGGACCGCACCCCGAGGCCCAGGAAGACGATCGACAGCAGAGCGGTGGCGGCCTGGGCGAAGACGGCCCCGGGCCGCTCGGCGGTGCCGTCGAACGCGGCGGGGAGCTTCAGCAGCGCGCGGGCGGTGCCCAGCAGGGCGAGTAGGCCCACCAGCAGGGCGGCGTGCATGACGTGCATCCGCAGATTCTCCTTGCTGCCCAGCAGCCCGAGGACCAGCAGCACGACGCCGATGACGGCCGGGATCAGCGCGGTCTTGTGGACGCCGCCGGTCAGTAAGTAGCCGCCCAGGCCGAGCGCGATGTAGATGAACGAGAAGATAACGGTGATACGAGGCATGGGAGGAAGCCTAGAGTTTCCGTGCGCCACGCGCCCGCGGGGGGGCTTTGAGCGTGCGTGATTCGAATGTCTCGTGGGTGGAGCTAAGGGGATTCGAACCCCTGACCCCCACACTGCCAGTGTGGTGCGCTACCAACTGCGCCATAGCCCCAGATGCGTGGTCGAAACTACACCACCGGCCCGGCGCCCTCAAAACCACCAACACTTTTGCCCGCCTCTGAGCGACACGTGGGAGGCCCGCCAACCTGGGAAAAGACTTTGTCGCTCGAAGCCGGGCACTTGCAACATCCCGCCCGGCCGGCCTACGGCAGCTCCCCGGCCGCCTCCGGCCCCAGCGCCCGCACTGGGGTGTGCTCCAGCGGCGACTGGTCGCGGGTCTCCGGGGCGAACATCCACCCCACCGCCGCCAGCAGCAGGATCGCCCCGCTGATCCCGAAGGCCCACGCGAACGACAGCTGCTGGGCCAGCAGACCGACCCCGAACGAGCCGACGATCGACCCGAAGTCCGACATCATCTGGAACGTGGCGATCGCTGTGCCGCCTCTGGCTTTGCCGATGATGTCGGCCACGGCCGCCTGCTGCGGGGAGTTGTAGACCCCCGAGGCCGCCCCGGCCAGCACCGCCAGACCCATGAACACCGGCAGCGAGTGCGCTAGGCCGAGCACCGCCGTCGTCACCCCGGAGGCGGCCAGGCCGACGATCAGCAGCGGACGCCGCCCGATCCGGTCCGATAGCCGCCCGCTGTACATCACCACAGCCACGTTGCCCACCGCGAACGCCGCCAACGCCAGCCCGGCGATACCGGCGCTCTGGGCCAGCACCTCGACGACGAACAGCGGCACCAAGGCGAACCGCAGGCCGAACAGCGACCAGCCGGTGGCGAAGTTACTCAGCAGCGCCGAGCAATAGGCCCGGTGGCGCAACGCCACTCGAACCGTCACCACCGGTTCGTCGGAGTCCGAAGGCCCGGCCAGCGGCGAGTTGCGCAGGCTCACCAGCACCACCGCCGCCGCGAATAGCAGCAGCGCCCCGTAGATGACGAACGGCGCGCTGAGGCCCAGCCCGGCGGTGAGGCTGCCCACCACCGGCCCGGCCACCGACCCGACCAGGAACGCCCCGGAGAACATCCCGGCCACCCGGCCGCGGGCGTCGGGCGGGCTCATCCGGATCATCAGGCCCAGCGCCGAGACGAAGAACATCGTCGACCCGATCCCGCCCAGCGCCCGGAACAGCAGCAGCTGCCAGTAGGTGTGCGCGAAGGCGCAGGCCGCGGTGGACAGCGCGACGATCAGCACGCCGCTGACGTAGATCCGCCGCTCCCCCAGCCGCTGGACCAGGAACCCGGTCGGCGGTGCGGCCAGCAGTCGCATCACCGCGAAGGCGGTGATCACGAACGTCGCCGCGCTGATGCTCACCCCGAAGTGGCGCGCCAGTTGGGGCAGCACCGGGGCCACCACCCCGTAACCGAGCGCGATCACGGCGTTGGCCCCGATCAGCGACCACACCTCGCGGGGCAGCGCGACCTTCGCCTCCGAGGACGCCTCCCGCGCGATCCAACTCACCCAATGACTGTATTAACCAACTCCCGGGCGGCCTGCTGCACCTCCGCCAAGTGCTCGGGACCCTTGAAGGACTCGGCATAGATCTTGTAGACGTCCTCAGTGCCCGACGGACGCGCAGCAAACCAGCCGCTGGCGGTGGTGACCTTCAGCCCGCCGATCGCGGCTCCGTTGCCCGGCGCGTTGGTCAGCTTGGCGAGGATCGGCTCCCCCGCCAGTTCGGTGGCGCTCACCTGATCGGGCGACAGCTTGGCCAGTCGGGCCTTCTGCTCGCGGTTGGCGGGGGCGTCCATCCGCGCATACGACGGCGCTCCGTATTTCTCGGCCAGTTCGGCGTAGCGCTGCGACGGCGTCTTACCGGTGACGGCCAGGATCTCCGAGGCGAGCAGCGCCAGGATGATGCCGTCCTTGTCGGTGGTCCACACCGAGCCGTCGCGGCGCAGGAACGACGCCCCGGCTGATTCCTCCCCGCCGAATCCAATTGTGCCGCTGAACAATCCGTCGACGAACCACTTGAAGCCGACGGGCACCTCCAGCAGTGTGCGGCCCAGCCCGGCCACCACCCGGTCGATGATCGACGAACTCACCGCCGTCTTGCCGACCGCGACGCTGGACGGCCACTCCGGCCGGTGGGTGTAGAGGTAGTCGATGGCCACGGCCAGGTAGTGGTTGGGGTTCATCAGCCCGGCGTCGGGAGTGACGATGCCGTGCCGGTCGGCGTCGGCGTCGTTGCCGGTGGCGATCTGGAACTTGTCGCGGTTGGCGATCAGCGACGCCATCGCGTTCGGCGAACTGCAGTCCATCCGGATCTTGCCGTCGGTGTCCAGCGTCATGAACCGCCAGGTGGCGTCCACCAACGGGTTGACCACGGTCATGTCGAGGTTGTGCCGTTCTGCGATCGCGGCCCAGTAGTCCACGCTGGCCCCGCCGAGCGGGTCGGCCCCGATGCGGATTCCTTCGGCACGGATGGCGTGGATGTCGACGACGTTCGGCAGATCCGAGACGTAGGCGTCCAGGTAATCGTGTCGCTGAGCGTGGGCCAGGGCCTTGGCCAGCCCCACCCGCTTCACCTCGCGCAGCCCGCCGCGCAGAATCTCGTTGGCGCGCTTGGCGATGACGCTGGTGGCGTCGGTGTCGGCCGGGCCGCCGTTGGGCGGATTGTATTTGAAGCCGCCGTCACGCGGCGGGTTGTGCGACGGGGTGACAACGATCCCGTCGGACAGCCCGGAGCCCCGGCCCCGGTTGTAGGTCAGAATCGCGTGGCTGACCGCCGGCGTCGGGGTGTACCGGTCGGCCGAATCAACCATCACCGCAATGTCATTGGCGGCCAGCACCTCCAGCGCCGACGCCCAGGCCGGTTCGGACAGCCCGTGGGTGTCGCGGCCGATGAACAGCGGGCCGTCGGTGCCCTGGGCGGCGCGGTACTCCGCGATCGCCTGCGTGGTGGCCAGAATGTGCGCCTCGTTGAAAGCGCCGTCCAGGCTGGACCCGCGGTGCCCGGAGGTGCCGAACGCCACCTGCTGGGCGATGTCGTCGGGATCGGGTTGCACGGTGTAGTACGCCGTCACCAGGTGCGGCACGTCGATGAGGTCTTCGGGGAGCGCCGGTTGCCCGGCGCGGGGATTGGCCGCCATAACCCGATTCTGCCGTCGGAAGGCAATACTGATCCGGTGTTCGGCCACGACAACCGGGAATTGGGTGCGGTGTTCGTCGGCGGGGCGGTCGGTACCGCCGTCCGCGCGGCGCTGGCCACGCTGACCGCGCCTCCTCCCGGGCACTGGCCGTGGGCGACGTTCACCGTCAATATCGTCGGCGCGTTCATCCTCGGGTTCGTCACCACCCGGCTGCTGGAACGCCTTCCGCTGTCGGCCTATCGGCGCCCGCTGCTGGGCACCGGGCTGTGCGGGGGGCTGACGACGTTCTCCACCATGCAGGTGGAGACGGTGCAGATGATCGAACGGCACCACTACGGTCTGGCCGCCGGCTACACGGTGGTCAGCGTGATAGCGGGCCTGGTCGCGGTGTATGCGGCGACGGCACTGGCCCGCAGGGTGTCTTTGCGGTGAGCGCGGCACTGGTGAGCGCGGCACTGTGGGCGGGAGTACTCGTCATCGGCGGCCTGGGATCGGTGGCACGTTTCATGGTCGACCGCGCCGTCGCGCGCCGGGTGGCCCGGTCGTTCCCGTTCGGCACGCTGACGGTCAACATCACCGGCGCGGTGCTGCTCGGTTTCCTCACCGGCCTGGCGCTGCCGCATCACGCCTCGCTGCTGGCGGGCACCGCCTTCGTCGGGGCGTACACCACCTTCTCCACCTGGATGTACGAAACCCAGCGGCTCACCGAGGAGCGTCGGGCCTGGCTGGCGGGAGCGAACATCGTGGTTAGCGTCGTGCTTGGGGTCGCTGCGGCGGCGGCGGGCCAGACGATCGCGGGTCTGCTGTGACCGACGGCGCGCTCAAGCTCACCGCATACTTCGCCGAACGCGAGCGCGCAGGTTCGGGGTTCCTCGCCGACGAGATGTTCGACCTGTTCGCGCAGCGCCGCGTCGTCACCAGTGTGATGCTGCGCGGCATCTCCGGTTTCGGACACCGGCGCATCATCCGCACCGACGAGTCGTTGACGCTGTCGGAGGACCCAGCGGTGGCCGTCGCGGCCGTCGACACCGCGCAGACCATCCGAGCGCTCGCCGGTGAGGTCGCCGCCATGACGACCAGCGGGCTGATCACCGTGGAACGCGCCCGGTTGCTCGACGGCGACGTTCCGGCGGTGCCGCTTCGCGACGGCGACGACTCGGTGAAACTCACCATCTACGTCGGACGCAAACGGCGCGCCGACGGGGTGCCGGCCTACAAGGCCGTGTGTGCCCTGCTGCGTCGGCACGGATTCGACGGCGCCTCAGTCTTTCTCGGGGTCGACGGGACCGCGCACGGCGAACGTCGCCGGGCCCGATTCGTCGGCAACAACGCCGACGTGCCGCTGATGATCATCGCCGTGGGCACCAGTGCGCAGGTGCGCACGACGGTCGCTGAACTCGATACGCTGCTGAACCGCCCATTGATGACGGTGGAGCGGGCCCAGGTGTGCAAAAACGGTGGGCGCCTGCTACGCCGCCCACCCGCGCTGCCGGAGTCCGACGATCAAGGCCGCCGGTTGTGGCAAAAACTGATGGTGTTCACCTCCGAAGCCGACCTGCATGACGGGGTGCCGATCCATCGGGCGCTGGTACGCCGGTTATGGGAGACCGGAGCCAGCGGGGCGACAGTCCTTCGCGGGGTATGGGGATTCCAGGGCGACCGGGAACCCCACGGCGACAAGGCTTTCCAGTTCGGCCGGCAGGTTCCGGTGATGACGGTCATCATCGACACCCCGAGCCGCGTCGCTGCCGGCTTCGACATCGTCGACGCCCTGACCGCCGGCCGCGGACTGGTCACCTGCGAGATGGTGCCGGCGTTGCTCGCCGTCGACGCAGACAGCCGGCACGGCACTACCGACCTAGCCGACTACCCCTACTGACTACTGGGCCGCACGGCTGTCGGCCAGCACCGTCAGCAGCACCACCGCGTCGGAGTCGGCGTGCAGATTGTGGCGTTCGCCCGGCAGCACCAGCAGATCGCCGGGGCCGCCCGTCCAGGTGTCGGTGCCGGCCGTCACCCGCACCTGCCCCCGCAGCACCTGCAGGGTGGCCTGACCGGGGCTGTTGTGTTCGCCCATCTCGGTTCCCCCGGTCAGCGCCATCAGGGTCTGCTTGAGCATGTGGTCACTGCCGCCGTGCACGGTGTGCGCCGAGCGTCCGGCGCGTGCGGATCGCGCGACGTCCAACTGCTCCTCGGCGAGCCGTGTCAGTGAAATTCCGTCCATATCCGATCCCTTCAGAACCTCTTCAGAACCAAGCCAGCAGCAGGATGCCGCTGACCACCAGTGCCACCACCTTCGCCGCTTCAAAGCCGACGTAGACCAGGTGCGCATGGGATCGGCCGGACTCGGCCACGGCAGCGTCGGCCAGCACGGCATCCGAGCGCCGGGTCAGCGCGGGGCGAACCCCGACGACCTGAGCCCCCAGCGCGGCGACGGCCACTCCCAGGGCCACGGACACCGACAGCGGCGGCCCGCCCAGCACCACCCCGACCAGGGCCACCGCAGCCAGTGCCACCTCGCAGATGTTGAGGGCACGGAACACCAGCCGACCGATCCCCGGGCCGATCTGGATCGTCACGCCGGGGGCGCGGAACTTCAGCGGCGCCTCCAGGAACGAGATGGCCAGCACCATCCCCAGCCACAGAAATATCGCCGCAACTGCCAACGCCAGCCAGTGATTCACTGCTTCCTCCACTCCCTGCCCCGATCATCCCAGACCGGCGACGATCAGCCAGGCGGTGATGATGGACCGATGAGCGATGACCCGGTGGAGGAGGTGGACCGGGTCACGTCGTCCGACCCCGGCCTACGGGAATCACCGGCGGCCAACGCCATTCCGGTGGCCGCGCCGGCGATCAGCGTGCGCGCGACCCACATTGGCTCCCCAAGGGTGCCCTGCGCCGCGGCGCCGTCAGCGGGCTCCTGCGAGCCGGTGTCGGCGCGAAGTTTTTCGAGGATCTGCCCCACAACGACAGGGCGGCGATCTACAACGCGTTCAGCGAGGACGAGACGTTCTACCGGCCGCTGCGCGACACCATCGAGACGTTCCACCGCCATGGACTCCGTTGCGACGCCCGGAGGCCGTCCCGCGAGAAGATTGCCTTCCATATCGCCAGCTCCCCCAAAGCCGCGCTCCCGCTGCTTGGCTGGCTGTACCGCAACTTTGCCAGCGTGGTGCTCTACACCGAGAAGCCCTAAGCGCTAGGCGCGACGTTGCGCACGGTGCGACCAGACCCGGCGCATTCATAAGTCGCCCAACAGCCAGAGCGCGGCGCTGTCAGCTTGACACCGCGTTCATGAACGACAACAGTATTTTCGACAACACCGTTGTCGTATGTCGCGCGGTCCCACCGCCCGGCGTCCGACCGATGCAAAAGGGGACCCCATGACCGACCTCACCTACGAGCCCCAGACCGGGCATACGCGAACGCTCGCATCCCGGCTGTGGACCACGACCCTGGCCTCGGGTGTCATCACTGCGGCTCTCGGCGCACTGATCCTCGCCTGGCCGGGCAAGTCACTCATCATCGCCTCCGCCCTGTTCGGCGCGTACCTGCTGGTCAGCGGCATAGTGCAGGTGGCCCTGGCGCTGGCACTGCATGTTTCGGGCGGGGCCCGGTTCCTGATGTTCCTCAGCGGGGCGGCGTCGGTGGTCCTGGCGATTCTGGCCTTCCGCCACTTCGGCGAGGGCTATGCCCTACTGCTGCTGGCCATCTGGATCGGCATCGGTTTCATCTTCCGCGGCGTCGCGACCACCGCAGCGGCGATCAGCGACCACGGCTATCCCGGCCGCGGATGGGCCATCCTGGCCGGAATCATCACCATCCTGGGTGGCGTGATCATGCTGTCGTATCCGTTCGATTCGATCGCCGCGCTGGCTCTGGTTTCCGGCGCATGGCTTGTCGTGGTCGGCTTGTTCGAGATCGGCGGCGCCTTCGCGATCCGCAAGGAACTCACCTGACATCTGCGGGATGATGACGGGTTGACTTGTTGCGCAACCCAACACGATGTCCTGCGATAGGCAGCCCCTCGTCGCCACGAGCGACGGGGGGCTGTTCCTTTTGTGGTCACGACGCTTCCGCGGACACAGGCTCGGACGGCCTTGACAGGACACCCCCTATCGACAACAGTGTTGTCGTTACTGCCGCCGACGAGGAGCCCGCATGATCACCGACCCCATTCAGCGCAAGGCCTATGACGCGGTCACCGGTGCGCTGCCCTTCCCCGTCGATCCGGCGAAAGTAACTGTGGAACAGGGGGCTTCGTATCTGCCAAGCCCGATCAAGTTGCACGACTACGCCGCCGGCGTGATGGCCGCGTTCGGATCGGTGGTCGAGCACATCGGCGCCGTGCGTGGTCTGCCGTCACAGACCATGACGCTGAACCGCCGGCTGTGCGGGTTTCACCTCAACGAGCTGCAGACGGTGTTCCTCAACGGCTACTCAATCATGCTGGACACCTGGCCCATCACCCCGGACAACGGCACCTACCGCGCCAAGGACGGCCGCTTCGTCACCATGATCGGCCTGCACCCACACCTGCGTGACGCATTCCTGGACTACTTTCAGTGCGCGAACTCTCAGCCGGCCCTGCAGGCCGCCGTCGAGAAGTACACCTCCGAGGAACTGGAACGGGAGGTCTTCGGCAAGCTGAACCTTGGCCTGGGCATTGTGCGCACCCCGGAGGAGTGGCTGGCCCACCCGCAGGGAGCGGCGACCGCGAAGCTGCCGATGATCGACTTCCAGCAGCACGGCACCGACAAGAAGCGGGTGCTGGGCACGGCCAAATACCGGCCGCTGGAGGGTGTTCGGGTGGTCGACCTGACCCAGGTGGTCGCCGGACCGAGTTGCGGTTACCTGCTGGCCGAGCAGGGCGCCGACGTGATCCTGGTGCACCCGCCGCGCGGTGACTGGGTGACCCCGATCTGGCTCAGCGTCAACTTCGGCAAGAAGTCCATCCTGACCGACCTCAAAGACCCCGCCGGCATGAAGCGGTTCGTCGAGATGCTCAGCGAGGCCGACGTGCTGATCTCCAGCCAGCGGCCCGGTGCACTGGACCGCCTGGGGCTCAGCGAGGCAGAGCTGCGCCAGATCAACCCCAACCTGATCTACGCACCCGAGTCGTGGGCGCCGCCCGGCACGCCGTGGGCGAGCCACCGTGGCTTCGAACAGATCGCCCAAGCCGTCAGCGGCGCGATGCATGTGCATTCCGAGGGACTCGGCCTGGACGCCCCGACGGTGACGCCCGCCCTGATGAACGACCACATCACCGGCTACCTGCTGGCCATCGGCGTGGTCGCGGCCCTGGCGGAACGGGAGGAGAAGGGCGGCTTCTGGCGCGTCGACACGTCACTGACCCGCTGTTCGACGCTGGCACCCGAACTCGTCGGACCCGTCGACTCCGAGCCCTACGTGCCGATCACCATGCAGGACCTGCTCGACCACGCCGTGGACCAGCCCGGGCCATGGGGCACCTTCACCCGGATGGCCCCGTCGGTGACCTTCAGCCACACCCCGTCGTTCGCGCTGCGGCCCGCCCCGTACCCGGGTACCGACCCCGACACCATCGGCTGGAACGCCAAACCCGACGGGCCGCCGAAGGTGACGCACTACCCGTCGAAGTTGGTGCGCGACGGCCTGATCCGCAACTTCGTGCCCAACTTCGGCATGGAAGACCGCTGCGACGGCGGCGGCGTGGTCAGCATGATCGTCAACCCGGCCAACCTGGAAGCCCAGTTGCAGAAATACTCGACGGCCGGGCACTGACACCTCAAGCCGTCGTCGCAACGGAGCTGGCGGGTTGCCGCTGGGTTTCTTCGTCAAGGACGGACGCGACCGGTTCGGCATCGCCGATCAGCGGCCCGAGCCCCTGGCCGACCTGCCGAAGTTCGCCAACGAGTCTCTCGACCCGTCACGCTGCGGCGGCGACATCGTCGTCCAGGCCTGCGCCAACGATCCGCAGGTCGCCGTCCACGCCATCCGCAATCTGGCCCGGGTCGGGTTCGGCACCGCGGCGGTGCGGTATTCACAGCTCGGCTTCGGCCGCACCTCGTCGACAACTCGCGAGCAGTCCACGCCGCGAAACATGTTCGGCTTCAAGGACGGCACCGCCAACATCAAAGCCCGAGGACACCGATTCCCTCGACGAGCACGTCGGGGTATCCGGCGACGAGAGTCCGCAATGGCTCTCGGGCGGAACTTATCTGGTTTCCCGGCGGATCCGGATGCGCATCGAACCGTGGGACCGCGCCACCCTGAAGGAACAGGAGCGGGTGATCGGACGGGCCAAGTCCACCGGGGCGCCGTTGGGGCGCCGGGCTGTTCTTCGTCGCCTTCATGCGCAACCCGATGACGCAATTCGTCCCCATGCAGTCCCAACTGGCCGCCAACGATCTGCTCACCGAGTACATCACCCACACCGGCTCGGCGGTATTCGCCTGCCCGCCAGGACTGCACGACGGCGACTTCTGGGGATCTGGGCTGCTGGACTGACGTCAGTGGGCGTGTTCGAAGACCACCAGCGTCTCCACCAGCTTGTCGTCGACGAAGTAGGCGCGGCAGGTGAACGGGTCGTTGAGCATGTCGCCGAATGCGTTCGGCACCTGCACAATCCCGGAGACGCTGCGCACCGTGATGTTTGAGCGGTCGACCCCCTTGAAGGAGTCGCGGCTCAGTGCGGACAGGTCCGTGGTCTCCGGGTCCAGTTGTGACTCCACCACCGTCAGCTCGGCGAGCTTCGCCGAGTCCGGCGACGGCAGCCGAGCCAGCACATCCTTCTCGCAACGCTCCTGCGCCAGGCGCTGATTCGGCGCCTCGCGGACGGCGAAGACGTTGCCGATCGTGAGGCCGATGAACAGGGCCACCACCGCGATCAGAAGGAGACGCGTCCGGCTCATGTCTTGTCCTCCCTACAGTCCGGTGAGGTCATCGGGTACATCGACGGCACATTCCCGCAGGACCGTCAGCGGCACAACATCGAGGGTGCGCTCATGGGTGGCGGCCAGCACCACCGGCGCGGCGTGGCCGTCCTCATGGGCTCGCAGCCAGTTGCGTGCGGTGACGCACCAGCGGTCGCCGGGCACCAGGCCTGGAAAGCGGTACATCGGCATGGGCGTGCTCAGGTCGTTGCCGATCGACCTTTGGTGGTCGAGAAACTCGGCGGTGACCACCACGCAGATGGTGTGCAGCCCGCGGTCCTCCGGCCCGCTCGAACAGCAGCCGTCGCGGTAGAAGCCGGTCATCGGCTCGGTGCCGCACGGGTCGAGCGGTCCACCGAACACGTTGCGATCAGCCACCGCTGGATCGTAAGCGGATCACGGGTGATCGTGGTGGTGTGCGCCGGACTCCTCGGGGGACTCCTGCAGCGCATCAGGAGTCACGGGAACCTGGTCCGCCCCGGCCTCGAGCAAGGACTCGGCGACACCGTCTCCGGTCTGAAGTCCCATGTCCGTCACCGGCGCGCTCGCGGGTTCGCTACCCGCTGCCGGCGGATGGTGCTCCGGCATCACGTGGTGTTCGGCCTGCACCTCGACCGTCCCGTGGTGGTGCTGGTGACCGCCCTGGAAAAGTGAGGCCAGACCAACCGTCACCGCGCCGGCCATCACGGTGTTGGCGCCGAGCAGAACCGCTGCCCGGCCGAAAGCGGGAACCTGGTGGGCTTCCATGCTCCGCATCCACGCCCACGCCGCACCCATGACGACGTAGCACTGAAGCAGCAGGGCACAGATACCAGCGGTGTCGACCGCCTCGGGCTGACCGGCGAAGGGACCCACGGGCGGTCCCGCCGTGCGGGAGGTCACCCACAACGCGACGGCAGCCCCGTTGACCAGGATGCCGACGGTGAGCAGCCACCCCATCGGACGTGACCAGGTGATCGCTGCCCAGATCAGTTGGAACAGCGCGAGGGCGACGAAGAACACCCCGGCCGGCAGCCATTCCCGCCAATGCATCGGCGCGGCGGCGATGTGGATGACCGCGGCGCCGAAGGAGGCGATGGCGGCGCAGCGCGCGGCCAGGCGGCTGTCGGTTTTGCGGGCTTCGGGGGGTGCCACGCCGCTGACACTGTCACGCCCGGCCGTTCTGGACGAGCAGCAAGTCATAACGGTCAGATGCCAGATCGGAAACGCCGGCTCTGCCGCGGGCGGCAACGGCCAGCCGCCGACTGGCACACGGGTCGCCCGGGTGAATACAGGTACTCGCTTCTGCCGCCTGCATGGGTGAGGAGTCCGGCGATGAGATTCGGTGGCGTCTAGGTCGGCCTGGGACTCGGTGACAGCAGCGACGAGATCAGGGCCATCAAGGCCTTCATGCGGCGGAAGTTCTCCTACACCAGGAATCTGGCCGATTAACCCTTCAACAACCGATCCGGTATCGACGAGTTCAAACGGCTGTTGTCCGACACGACGCTGCTGCCACCGGGGACGCCCTGGGCTGCGGTTCGAAGGACAGTTCCCCGAAGTCCACGAAGCGCAAGGCGGAGAGCAAGAGCCTAGCGGGCTTGCGCCCCTCACCCGCCCGAACGCAC
>NZ_JBIIOV010000071.1:0-15009 GCF_044342925.1 Mycobacterium sp.
AGGCCCGCGACCAGAAGGTCTGGACCGACGCGCTGGCGGCTCTGAGCGCCTGAGGCGAATTTCGCGCCCCTCGTAGTGGGCGGGTAACCTGCGCGTGCACGGGCTCGTAAAGCCTGTGGCCCGGGCGTGTAGCTCAGTGGTAGAGCTCTGGTTTTACACACCAGCGGTCGGGGGTTCGAAACCCTCCGCGCCCACAACCATAGCCCCAGTTCAGGGGGCATTAGCCAGTGTCCGTCAGTGCTCCGTACCCGCACACAGCGTCTAGGCCGCTGTCAAAGAGGTCGATTTCGGGTTTGGTCGATTTCGGGTTAAGCGTCATTGCTACCGACGGGTGGGCCAGCATCCTCTCGATTGCTTACTCGTCGCTGTTTCGTAGGTCGTGAGGCGAAACCTTCGTAAGTCCGCTCGGTGACCGTGTCTGAGGTAACTGCCGTCTTCAAGTACTGAGCTCGGGGTCACGGGTGTCGGGTCATCAGATTGACCGACGTCACGGTTGAACCTGCCCCGTGTGGGGTCGAGATTGCATCGCTGTGAGGTGTCTGGTCTGGCAAAATCCCACCGGCTGTGCGAGCGATCGTGCTCACCAGCTCTTGGGGGTAGCGCTGTGGTTGGAACTCGTCAAAGAAGACGCCACGGGGAACGTCGTCCGGACCTTCAAGGGATGCGAGCCGTTGCGGTCCTCGCGGTTTTTGTGGACCATCTATTCCAGTGGCCATCCGGCGGCTTCGTCGGAGTAGACATTTTCTTCGTCCTCAGCGGATTTTTTATCACCGGAATCCTGATTCGAGAAAGAACAGAGACGGGGCGACTGTCATTCGAGAATTTCTATATCCGCCGCGTGAAGAGAATTTTACCTTCTGCTTTGTTGGTCCTCGCCGTAACAGTGGTAGGGGGCTACTTCCTCTTTCCTGCTACCAGGGCCAAAGAGACACTCGTAGACGCCCTCTATGCAGCGCTGTTCTCCGCTAACTTTCGGTTCCAAGCCATCGGCGCCGACTATTTCCAAGAGGGTCAACCGCCGTCGCCCCTGCAACACTACTGGTCGTTGTCGATCGAAGAGCAATTCTATTTTGTATGGCCAGCTTTGCTCGCGGCGATATTTGCCCTTACTCGAAAGCGTCGCCGCAGAGGGCAGCGTACGGCTCACCGGTGGGGACTTCTCGGCGCGATGGGTGCGATTGTCTTCGCGTCGTTTGGGTGGGCAATGTTCCTCTCGGTGAGCGACCCGAACAGTGCGTATTTCTCAACATTCACTCGACTCTGGGAATTGGGAATCGGCGCGCTCCTGGCGATCGCGGGCCCATGGCTGGCCCGGATCCCCGAATCGATACGGCCAGCCATTGCATACCTGGGTCTCGCAGGCGTGGCTGCGGCTTTCTTCCTCATCAATTCGACGGTCCAATTCCCCGCTCCATGGGCCGCATTGCCGGTGCTATCGACAGCCCTCGTAGTGGCTTCTTTTCACGGAGCACCGGTTCGGGGGATGTCGCCGCTGACTAACCCGGTTGCCCGCTACTTCGGCGACGTGAGCTACACGCTGTATCTCTGGCACTTCCCGGTCATAATCCTGCTTCTTGCTGTACTTCCACGAGGGCCAGTTTTCTACGGGGTTGCGCTCGTCTTGTCGCTGGGACTTACGGCCGTCACGTATCGGTACTACGAGAACCCCATCCGAGAGTCGGATTGGCTGGTCGCAGGCACCGTCCGGGGGCAAAGTCGCATACCCTTGTTGAGCCGGCCGGTCTGGGCGGCCATCGGCTGCCTCGCGGCTGCGTCAGCGTTCCTCGGAATACTTGGGATCAATTACAACGACCGAATGACGGCTGCTCAGGCGGAAATCGCTCGGGCCGCAAGTGAGCAGTCGCAGGCCCCAGGTCAGCAAGGGCGGGCAATCTCCGGTCAGCCTGCCGCAAAGGCCGACCCGTGTTTTGGTGCTCCGGCGATCGTCAACGCCGGTTGCAAACTGCGGGATCCGGAAGTGCCTCTGCAACCCCCGATTGAGGGATTCGCCAAGGCTAGCGCCGATGCCTACTTCGCGAAATGCTGGATGGGTAAAGGCGAGAAGCTGGCGAAGCTTGATTCATGCCAGTTCGGCTACGAAGGGACCGACGCCAAGCGCATCGCACTCGTTGGCGACTCGCACGCTATGACCATATTCCCCGCTCTTGCTGAGGTGCTTGAACGTAACAAATGGCAGATTACATCCTACGTTGGATACACATGCCAATTGGCAACTCCATTTCCGGACAGCCAATGCGAAGCGGCGATGTCAGAAGTCATCGCCGAATTACTCGCACGCCCGTATGATTTGGTGCTGACGACCGGGTGGACCGCGAACCCGAATTATCCCCCGGCGACTAGTTACGAGACGGTTTGGAAGCAAATCCTCGCGACTGGAAGTCATCTCGCCGTTGTGGCTGACTTCCCCGCAAATGGCCAGGAAGCAATCGACTGTCTGACGCGGGTTGGAATCGGTGGTGATCGAACTGGTGACTGCGGTATGCCGAAGGATTCAGCTGTACCCAGTTCAGATCCACTTGTCGCCGCCGCTCAAGCGGTACCTGGTACCACTTTGATCGATCTCACACGATACTTCTGTAATGCCGACCGATGCCCATCGGTCATCGGCAACGTGATCGTTTACCGGGATCTCAACAATCACCTAACAGAGACGTTCGCCCAGACGCTTGGCCCCGCAATGGAAGAGGCAGTTCAACGCGCATTAAGCGAGCCGATGGAGAGCCGCGCGACTCCGGTCGAAGCGCCGCCTCGTTGAACCAACGGAGCCCGGAGGGAATCAGAACATCAATCAAACTTTTGCGATCTCAAACACAGCGAACGTGACGGTGTTTGCCCCTCGCTGTCCTGACGCGGCTCGCGGGGTTCACATACGAAAGTCGCTCGCCGCCTCGCCCTTGCGAAGTGATGGGGAATACCCCGCGGCCCACCCCCACCGCCCCCCCTCGATCGCGGGTTACCTGCTACGAGCCGTGCGCAATGAAGTTCCGTGTCATGGCCGCATTGAAGCTCTCCGCGACCTTTTGCAGGGAAGGCGAAATCCGTTAAGCGACGACAGAAAACCGACTAACAGTAGCCATTTCTAATCTGCGCGTTGGTAACTCGACGGAAGACAACGACCAAGATCCTGATAGCGCTCGCCGGGTAAAAGCTTTCGCCCAGCGATCGGGGGAACCGGGGGGTTCATCCGGTGGCGGGCAGTTCCGTCATGGTGTTCGTCTCGCAACTTCTCGTGCAGAAGACCGCTGGTATTCACACGACGGGAAGATTCACCGTGTGATCGGTGGCACCACGCTGTTCCATGAGCCGGTCGACCACATCGCAGTACTCCTGAGCGGCTTCAGGTGTGCAAATAGCGGGCAGAATAATCGCGTGCACATCGGCAAGTCGGGTGGAGAGGTCCTCCCCGGTCGCACCGCAATGCTGGTGGCTGCCCAGAACGGCGGCCCACAGCGTATGGCCGATCTGGTCGGCGTCGAGGTCGTCGCGCACGTCACCCTCAGCGATGGCGGTACTGGCGGAATTGCTCGACAGCGGGATCGACCGGTTCAGTATCGAGCGCGTCGCGACTCGGGCCGACGTCGATGCCGCAGTGATCCGCCTCCAGTGGCACGACCGCCGGGTCCTGCTGATGGATGCGATGCTCGCTCGCACTTCGGCATCGGCGTGGAATCCTGACACCGGTAGCCTGCACACCGACCTCGAAGCCATGTCGTCCTTGGCTGTCGAGCTGTCCCAGACCGCGGCCGGGCGGGCACTGTTTCGCCGCGTTCTCCCCGGCGGTTCCGATGTGGACCTCGCCGAGATCTCCTCGGATCTGTGGGCAGCGCGTTTCCGTGATGCCGCCCAGGTGCTGCAGCGCGCTGTCGAGCGGGCGCAACTGCGCGACGGAATTGCCCCCGAGGAGGCGATTCGGATGTTCGCCGCCGCCTTCTACTACGACGTCATCTTCAACGACTCGCCGGTGCGTCCTGAGTACGCCGATCACGTCGTCGACATCTTCCTGCACGGGATTCTGGGTGCTGCCGGGCGAGATCGCCCGTGGGGCGACATTGAGCGACTCCTGGGAGCGTCGGCCTCCGGCGACGGCGGTTCGGCCGCGGATCAGGCCCTGGAGACGGCCCGGCGGGCTGTCGTGCTGATGCGGGTGTGGGCCGATGCGTTACTGGATCCGGTGGTTCTGTACGAAGCGGTGCGCGACGATCATGGCCAGGTCGTGGACTTCCTGTGCCGAGACCTCAACCGCGCGGTATGCGACGAGGTGGGTTTGACCCGCTCGGACCTGGTCGGCCGTACGCTGCTGGACATGCTTCCGCTATTCGCTCAGACCGGCCTGCTGGAGCGGTACACGGAATGTCTCGTTAGCACTCAGCCGCTGGTGCTGAACGACTTCCGCTACATGCATTACGACCGGGAACGGTATTTGGACATCCGGACGACGAATGCCGGCACCGATCTGATTACCGTCACCTGGCGCGATGTCACCGATCGTCATGAATCGGCGCAACGCGACGAGCGCTACCGCAAGCTGATGGACTTCTCACCCATCCCGGTCGGTGTGACCACGGCCGACGGACGCTTCGTCTCGGTCAACCAGGCGATGGCCACGATGGTGGGCTATGGCATCGAGACGCTGCTCACCATGCGGTGGCAGGACCTCACCGCCCCCGACCTGCTCCCGCGAGAAGTCGAGATGGTGGCCGAGATGCTCGCCGGCCCGCGTGAGACGTACCGGACCGTCAAGCAGTACCGGCACGCCGACGGGCACCTGTTCGACGCTGAACTGCTGCTGAGTTGCATCCGCAACGACAGCGGTGAGGTGGAGAACCTCATCGCCCAGATCATCCCGTCAGGCCGCTGATCTCGTGATGTTGGGTGGACAGGACATGGTTGCCGCTGGGGCCGGCGAGGGCAAGTTCCCGCCGGGGCACCCGGCCCTTCCGGTCAAGGACATCGGCCGGCTGTTGTTGCGCTGCTCCGACCGGCCGGGGTTGGTGGCCGCAGTCTCCAGTTTCCTCGCTGAGGCAGGGGCCAACATCATTTCGCTGGACCAGCACTCCACGCAGCAGACCGGTGGAATCTTCATGCAGCGCACGATCTTTCATCTCCCCGGACTGGCTGCGGCGCGCACTGATCTGGAGAGCCGGTTCGCCGTCGAGGTCGCCGAGCCGTTCGCCATTGACTTCCGGCTCACCGAAGCGGCCAAGCCCAAGCGGGTCGCGATCATGGCTTCCACCGAAGACCACTGCCTGCTGGATCTGTTGTGGCGCAATCGTCGCGGCGACCTGGACATGTCCGTTGCCATGGTGGTCGCCAACCACGCCGACCTCGCCGATCAGGTGCGTCCGTTCGGCGTACCCTTCATCCACATCCCGGCCACGCGGGATATCCGGGCGCAGGCCGAGAGCCGCCAACTCGAATTGCTGCGCGGCAACGTCGATCTGGTGGTGCTGGCGCGGTACATGCAGATCCTCAGTCCCGAGTTCCTCGCCGAAGTCGGCTGTCCGCTGATCAACATCCACCACTCCTTTCTGCCCGCGTTCATCGGTGCGGCGCCGTACCGGCGGGCCAAGGAGCGCGGCGTCAAACTGGTCGGCGCCACCGCGCACTACGTCACCGACGATCTCGATGAGGGACCGATCATCGAGCAGGACGTGGTTCGGGTGGATCACCGGCACAGCGTCGATGACCTGGTTCGGCTGGGTGCCGACGTGGAACGCGCCGTTCTCTCACGGGCGGTTCAGTGGCATTGCGAAGACCGCGTCATCCGTTACGGCAACCAGACTGTGGTCTTCTGAGTCGCTCTGCCGGGTATGAGAGGCTGCCGGTTGTGCGCGGATCGTGGCTGGCGGCCGGAATCCTGGGCGGCCAACTGGCCGACGCGCTGATCGGCGATCCGTCGCGCGGGCATCCCGTCGCCGGATTCGGTTGGGCTGCATCGACCCTGGAGCGACGAAGCTACCGAGACAGCCGCGCCGCCGGTGCGGCACACATCGCCGTCCTCGTCGGTGGCTTGATCGGCGCAGGTACGTTGGCGCAGCGCCGGGCCCGAGCCAGCTGGCTGTTCGGTTCCCTGACCGCAGTGGCCACCTGGACGGCGTTGGGCGGAACCACGCTGGCGCGGACCGGATCGGCGATGGCCGACCTGCTCGACGCCGGCGACATGGACGGTGCCCGCGCGTTGCTGCCCTCGCTGTGCGGGCGCGACCCCGCCGCCCTCGACGCCGACGGGCTGGCCCGGGCGGCGTGCGAGTCGGTGGCCGAGAACACCTCCGATGCGCAGGTGGCGCCATTGTTGTGGGCCGCGGTGGCCGGGCTGCCCGGCGTGCTGGCCTACCGCGGGATCAACACACTGGACGCCATGATCGGTCACCGCTCGCCGCGCTACCTCCGGTTCGGTTGGGCCGCAGCTCGATTGGACGACGTGGCCAACTATCTGCCGGCCCGGCTCACCGGTGCGCTGGCGGTGGGCTGCGCACCGCTGGTCGGTGGGTCGGCCGCCGGGGCGGCGCGGGCCTGGCGGCGCGACGCCGCCCGGCACCCCAGTCCGAACGCCGGGGTAGCCGAGGCGGCGTTCGCCGGGGCGCTCGGGGTGCAACTGGGCGGGCCGACCCACTATCGCCACCAGCTGGAGATCCGTCCCGCGCTCGGCGAGGGGCCCGGGCCGGGCGTCGCGGACCTGCGGCGGGCGGTGCGGCTGTCCCGGACGGTGCAGGCCGGCGCGCTCGTGGTCGCGCTGCTGATCAGCGCAATCGGGGGGAAGCGCTGCTGATCAGCGCAATCGGGGGGAAGCGCTGCTGATCAGTGCCGTCGGCCGTACCGGTCGGCCATTTTCTCCTCGGCGGTGAGCGGAGCGTCGGTGTTCTCCATGTGCGCGCGCGCTTCGGCCTCCCGCCGGCGCATCCGCACCTCTGAGAAGACGAAATAGCCGAGCCCGAGGGGGGCGATGATGCCGAAGGCGACCCACTGGATGCCGTAGGACAGGAACGGACCGGCATCGAGATGGGGGAGTGGCAGCACGTCGAGGCCGCCCGGCTGGTCGTCGACGAGCTGCAGATACGACCCGGTGAGCGGGGTTTTGACGAGTTGGGCGATCTGGCCGGTGTCGATGGCGTACACCTGCTGGAAGCCGGCCTCGGTGAACGGTTGCTTCTCGTCGGTGGGAGCGGTCTCCGAGTCGCGCAGCCGGGCGGTGATCGTCACCGTCTCGGTGGGTGCCGCGGCGATCGGCGGCACATCGGTGCCCTTCTCGGGTTTGACGTAGCCGCGGTTGACCAGCACCCGCGGCCCGCCGTCCACGGCGAAGGCGGTGAGCACCTCGTAGGCGGGTGCGCCGGCGATGACCCGCAGCCGCACCAGGACATCGGTGCCGGGCAGGTAGCGGCCGGTAGCGGTGACCTGGTGCCACTGCTCATCGGGAGCCGCTGAGTCCTGGCGCGGCAGTACCGATGCCACCGGCACCGGCTCAGCGGACAGTGAGGCCTCGATCTGGCTGTTCTCCCGGGACGTGCTGGTGTTCTTGCCCAGCTGCCAGGGCGCGAGCACCGTCAGGCACAGGTAGGTGAACATCACCACCACCAACGCCAGGGCGATCCAGCCCGGCCGCAACACGAACGGTAACCGCTTCATCGGCCGGCCAGTCGCTCGTCGACCCAGGCGTGCAGACCGGGCAGGGCGGCGTCGATGACGGCGAAGGTCTCGGCGAAATCCGCGTGGTCGCCGTAGTACGGGTCGTCGACGTCGCGGGGGTGGGCTTCGGAGCGCGGGTCGAACGACCGCAGCATCCGCAGCCGCTCCGGTTGGACGCCGAGGTCGGTGAGCATCCGAAAATGATCGCGGTCCAACGCCACGACCAGATCTGCCGACAGGTGGTCGTCGCAGACTTTGGCGGCCCGGTGCTGGGCCGGGTAGCCACGCTGGGTCAGCACGCGAACCGCACGCTTGTCCGCGCCGTCGCCGGCATGCCAGCCGCCGGTTCCGGCGCTGGTCACCCGGACCACGTCGGCCAGGCCGCGTTCGGCGATCTGGTGGGCGAACATCTTCTCGGCCATCGGGGAGCGGCAGATGTTGCCGGTGCAGACGAAGGTCACGTGGACCAGCGGCCGCACCGTCTGGGTGTCAGACACCGAGCACCTCCCGCAGTTCGTCGACGGTCGCCACCCGCGCGGCTGCCGCACCGGTGGCGTCGTGCGCCCCGTAACCCCAGTCGACCACCACGGTGGGGATGCCGTGTTCGGCCGCGCCGTCGACGTCGTGAGCGCGGTCGCCGACCATCACCGTCCGATCGGGCAGCGGCCGTAGTTGACCCAGCGCGTGATCGAGCACGTCGGCCTTGGCGGCGCGGACCCCGTCCGGGGTGGCTCCGGCGATCACCTCGAAATGCCCGGCGATACCGAAGTGTTCGAGGATACGCCGCGCGATGGGCTCGGCTTTGGAGGTGGCCACCGCCAGGCGCACACCGGCCGCCCGCAGATCGGTCAGCAGCGGCACGACGCCGTCGAACAGGGTGTTCATCGCCCAGCCGCGGCTGGTGTAGTCCGCCCGATAGGCGGCCACCGCATCGGCGGCGCGCTCACCGAGACCCAATGCCGCCATCGTGTGGTGCATCGGCGGACCGACCACCAGAGCGGTGAGGTCGCCGTCGGGAATCTCGGCGCCGACCGCTCCCAGCGCATGCCGGAAGCTGGCGACGACGCCGGGCGCGGAATCGGTCAGCGTCCCGTCGAGATCGAAGATCACCAACTCAGGCCGGATGCCGGCGGGCAGGGACGTCACCGCTTCATTGTCGCTGATCGATCCGGAATCGCTGCCGACTACTGTGCTACTGGTGAACGAGCAGGTTGTGCGCCCGGGGTCGCGCTACCACGGCGACCAGGCTGCCGCGCCGGGTCTGCTGGACTTCGCGGTGAACGTCCGCCACCCCGCGCCCCCGGATTGGCTGCAGCGGCGCCTGGCCGCCCGGCTGCCTGACCTGGCCGCCTATCCCAGCGCCGCGGACCACGCCGCCGCCGTCAGCGCGGTGGCCCGCCGCCACGGTGTGCCCGACGACCGGGTGCTGCTGCTGGCCGGCGGCGCTGAGGGTTTCGCGCTGCTGCCCGCGCTCACGCCGCGGCTGGCCGCTTTGATCGCCCCGTCGTTCACCGAACCGGAGGCCGTGCTGAGTTCGGTCGGGGTTCCGGTGGCGCACGCGGTGCTGGCGCCGCCGTTCCGCCTTGCCGACGCCGTCACAAGAAAAGGCGCGGTGCCCGAGGACGCCGACCTGGTGGTGCTGGGCAACCCCACCAACCCCACCGGTGTGCTGCACTCGCGTGAGTCGGTGCTGGCGTTGCGCCGCCCCGGCCGGCTGGTGGTGGTCGACGAGGCGTTCGCCGACGCCGTGGTGGGCGAAGCGGAGTCACTGGCCGCGATGGACCTGCCCGACGTGCTGGTGCTGCGCAGCCTGACCAAGACGTGGTCGCTGGCCGGATTGCGGGTGGGCTACGCGCTGGGTGCGCCGGAGCTGCTGGCGCGGCTGACGGCGGGCCGGGCGCACTGGCCGCTGGGCACCCTGCAACTGGAGGCGATCGCGGCGTGCTGCACTCCCGAGGCGGTGGCCGAGGCGCGTGCCGGTGCGGAATCCCTGGCAGCGCAGCGCGCCGAGATGGCGGCGGCGCTGACCGGCCTGGGCCTGGAGGTTGTCGACGGCTGCGCCCCGTTTCTGCTGTTCGCCGTTCCCCGCCACATCACCGACGCGACTCTGCTGCGCAAACACTTGCGGGCCAACGGGATTGCGGTGCGCCGGTGCGACACTTTCGTCGGGCTGGGGGAGGAGTATCTGCGAGTGGCGGTGCGACCGGAATGGCCCACCCTGGTCGCCGCGGTGGCGGAGGCGCTGCGATGAGCGTGCGCTTGTCCGAGGTGATCGCCGTGCTGGAGGACGCCTACCCGCCGCACCTGGCCCACGACTGGGATTCGGTCGGTCTGGTCTGCGGTGACCCCGGCGACGTCGTGGACTCGGTGACCGTGGCCGTCGACGCCACCGAGGCGGTCGTCGACTCGGTCGGTCCGGGTGGGCTGCTGCTGGCCCACCACCCCCTGCTGCTGCGCGGGGTGGACACCGTCGCCGCCAGCACCCCCAAGGGGGCGCTGATCCACCGGCTGATTCGCAACAGCTCGGCGCTGTTCACCGCCCACACCAATGCCGATGCCGCCAGTCCCGGTGTGTCCGACGCGCTGGCCGAGGCGCTGGGCCTGGTGGTCGAGGACGTGCTGGACCCCGCATCGGGCGGTCCGGCCCTGGACAAGTGGGTGGTCTTCGTGCCTGGGGAGGCCGCCGAGTCCGTGCGCCAGGCGCTGTTCGCCGCCGGCGCCGGCCAGATCGGCGACTACTCCCACTGCAGTTGGAGCGTGACCGGCGCCGGGCAGTTTCTGGCCGGCGTGGGGGCGTCACCGGCGGTCGGAGCGATCGGGGTGGTGGAGCGGCTGCCCGAGGATCGCGTCGAGGTGATCGCCCCGGCGCGGTTGCGCGGGCAGGTGCTGGCGGCCCTGCGTGCCGCCCACCCCTACGAGGAGCCGGCTTTCGACGTGCTCAGCCTGGCGGCGCTGCCGACCGGTGTGGGGATCGGCCGCATCGGCCGGCTGGCCTCCCCCGAGCGGTTCGCCGACTTCGCCGCCCGGGTGAATTCGGCTCTGCCGCAGACGAGTTGGGGAGTGCGCGCCGCCGGCGACCCGGACGCGCCGGTGCAACGGGTGGCGGTCTGCGGGGGCGCCGGGGACTCGCTGCTCGGTGCGGCCAGAGCCGCGGGCGTGCAGGCCTACGTCACCGCCGACCTGCGTCACCATCCCGCCGACGAACACCGCCGGGCCAGTCCCGTCGGGCTGGTCGACGTGGCGCACTGGGCCAGCGAGTATCCCTGGTGCAGCCAGGCCGCCGAACTGCTGCGCGCGCAGTTCGGCGCGGCCCTTGCGGTCACCGTCAGCCCGCTGCGCACCGACCCGTGGAACATCGCACCGATTCGTGAAACATAGGGTATCCGAAAGGCTCTAATGAAAGCTGAACTGGCACAGCAACATTGGCTACTCGATCTGGCGGGGCTGGACGCGGAGCTCGGCCGGCTGGCGCACCGCGCCACCCACCTGCCGGAGCAACAGCGCTACCAGGAGCTGGAAACTCAGCAGCGTGCGGTGGCCGACCGGTTGGCGGTGCTCGCGCTGGGGCTCGAAGACCTCGACGCCCAGATCGCCAAGCTGGAATCCGAGGTCGACGCCGTCCGCAAGCGCGAGGACCGCGACCGCGGTCTGCTGGACTCCGGGTCGATCAGCGACTCCAAGCAGCTCGGGGAACTTCAGCACGAGCTGGGCACCCTGGAGCGCCGCCAGGCCAGCCTGGAGGACTCCCTGCTGGATGTGATGGAGCGCCGCGAGCAATTGGCTGCCGAGCAGGCCGGCGAGCAGGCGGCGCTGGATGCCCTCGACTCCGATCTGGCGTCGGCGCGCCAAGCCCGCGACGTCGCGCTGGCCGAGGTCGAGCAGGCCCGCACCGACGCCGCCGCACGGCGCACCGAGCTGGCCGCCGGCGTCGACGCCGAGTTGCTCGCCCTCTACGAGCGGCAGCGCACCGCATCCGGCATCGGGGCGGGGCGGCTGATGGGCGGACGGTGCGGGGCCTGCCGCATCGAGCTCGACCGCGGCGAGTTGGCGCGCATCACCGCGGCCCCGGCCGACGAGGTACTCCGCTGCGGCGAGTGCGGGGCAATCCTGTTGCGCCTCACCGACTCGTGAGAGTCATCCCGTGAAAGTGATCATCGAGGCCGACGGCGGCTCGCGGGGAAACCCCGGACCGGCCGGGTTCGGGTGTGTGGTGTGGGCCGACGACCACGCCACCGTGCTGGCCGAGCACTGCCAGGCCATCGGGATCGCCACCAACAACGTCGCCGAGTACCGCGGGCTGATCGCCGGGCTGGAGGAGGCCCGTCGGCTCGGCGCGGATGTGGTGGACGTGCGGATGGACTCCAAACTCGTCGTCGAGCAGATGGCGGGCCGCTGGAAGGTCAAGCACCCCGGGATGGCGGAGCTGCATCAACAGGCCCGGGCGCTGGCGTCGACGTTCGACGCCGTCACGTTCGGCTGGATTCCGCGGGAGCGCAATAAGCACGCCGACCGGCTGGCCAACGAGGCGATGGACGCGGCGGGCCCCGGCGGCGACCCGGTCCCGGCCATTCCGGAGGCCGTCACCGAGGTGCGGCTGGCCGCCCCGGAGTTGCGGCTGGCCGCCCCAGAGTTGCGGCTGGCCGCCGAGCCGCCGCCGAGCGCCGTCGCGGTCCCGCCGTCGACCTGGACCGGCAACCGCGGCGGACCGACCCGGCTGCTGCTGCTGCGGCACGGCCAGACCGAGCTGTCCCGGCACCGCCGCTACTCCGGCCGGGGCAACCCGGAGCTGACCGACATCGGCCGGAGCCAGGCCGCCGACGCCGCGCGCTACCTGTCTTCGCGGGGCGGCATCTCCGCGGTGGTCAGCTCGCCGCTGCAGCGCGCCTACGACACCGCCGTGGCGGCCGCCGACGCGCTGGGACTGCCGGTTCGGGTCGACGACGACCTGATCGAGACCGATTTCGGCGACTGGGAGGGCCTGACCTTTCTGCAGGCCGCCGAGCGCGACCCCGACCTGCACGGCCGCTGGCTGGGCGACACCAGCATCCAGCCGCCGGGCGGGGAGAGCTTCGATGAGGTCGCCCACCGGGTGCGGCGGGTGCGCGACCGGCTCATCGCCGACCACGGCGCCACCACCGTGCTGGTGGTCTCCCACGTGACGCCGATCAAGTCGCTGCTGCGGATGGCGCTGGACGCCGGACCGTCGGTGCTCTACCGGATGCACCTCGACCTGGCCTCGCTCAGCATCGCCGAGTTCTACCCCGACGCCGGGGCATCGGTGCGGCTGGTCAACGAGACGTCCTATCTGCGCGGCTGAACTCCGCAGCGATGAAGGAGGAGTGACCCGGATGAACGAGCACAAGGCCACCTGGGAGGAGCATTACAACGCCCGCCCGCAGGTCTGGAGCGGGAAAGTCAACACCCAACTGGCGGCGATCGCGCCCACCCTCGGCGGGACTCTCACCGGGGGCCGCGCGCTCGATCTGGGCTGCGGGGAGGGCGCCGACGCCATCTGGCTGGCCGAACAGGGCTGGACCGTAGTCGCCGTCGACGTCTCCGACACCGCGCTGAGCCGGGCCCGCGCGGCCGCCGAGGCCCGCGGGGTGGGCGACCGCATCGACTTCCAGCAGCATGAGCTGACCAGCAGCTTCCCGGACGGCACCGTCGACCTGGTGTCGGCGCAGTTTCTGCACAGCACCCTGGAGATGGACCGCGCGCGCATCCTGCGCCGGGCCGCGGCGGCGGTCGCTCCCGGCGGCGCTTTGCTGATCGTCGATCACGCCGGCGCGCCGCCGTGGGCCACCAAGATGCACCACCACCGATTCGCGAGCGCCGAGGAGGTGGTCTCCGGCCTTCTCGAAGGCCTCGACAAGGCGGAGTGGCGCACCGAGATTCGCAGCGTGCAGCGCTCCGCCCGCGGGCCGGAGGGCGAAGAGGTCACCCTCGTCGACAACGTCATCCTGATGCGCCGCGCGGACTGATCGGTCTGGATCGATCGGGCGGCCCGGCTGTCAAGGATCGTGTACACAGCTCCTATGGACGAGGCACTTCCGGACACGGCACGGCTGCACCGGGCGATGAACCGCCGATTGGTCCGGCAGGCCATCGTGGCCGGCTCGATCACGTTTCCGGCGGTACCGGGAATGCTCGAGGACTACGTCGACATCTGCACCGATACCTTCGCGTCGTTCGGGGTGAAATTCAGCGAGGCCGAAACCGATCACTTGCGCGGCGTGCTGACCGCCCAGCTGCAGCAGGCGTTCGACGCCACGTCACGCTCGCAGATCGTGGTGACCTACGAGTCGCCGATCGGCACCGCGGTGAACTACCACGTCAAGGCGCAGTGGCTCAGCGTGGACGCGGCGTACAACAACTGGGTCGCGACCCGCGAACCGCCGCTGTTCGGCACCGAACCCGACGCGCGGGTGTGGGCGCTGGCCGCGGCCGCCGCCGACCCGGCGGGCTTCCCGGTACTCGACATAGGCGCGGGCACCGGCCGCAACAGCCTGGCGCTGGCACGCCGCGGCCACCCGGTCGACGCCGTCGAGATGACCGAGAAGTTCGCCGGCATCATCCGGTCCGAGGCGCAAGCGGGGTCGCTGGACGTGCGGGTCATCGAGCGCGACGTCTTCGCGGCCACCGATGATCTGCGCGGCGACTACCGCTTGATCGTGCTGTCGGAGGTGGTATCGGACTTCCGCACCGTGCAGCAGGTGGCGTCGGTGTTCGAGCTGGCCGCCCGTTGCCTGGCGCCCGGCGGGCAGCTGGTGTTCAACGTCTTCCTTGCCCGTGACGGCTACCACCCGGACAGCGCGGCCCGGGAGCTGGGCCAGCAGTTCTACACGTCGATCTTCACTTACCCCGAGGTGGCCGATGCCGCCGCGCAGGCCGGCCTGGAGCTGGTGGCCGACGACTCGGTCTACGACTACGAGCAGGCCAATCTGCCGCCCGGGGCATGGCCGCAGACCAGTTGGTACGCCGACTGGGTGTCCGGGCTCGACGTCTTCGACGTGCCGCGGGAGCAGAGCCCCATTGAGATGCGCTGGCTGGTCTACCGCAAGCCCTGAGCACCGCGGCTCGCGGAAGACGCACCCGGCCCGCTACGTTGATCAATGCGGACGAGTTGGCCGGGCGGCCGCGGCCCCCTGCCGGGGGTCGAGGAAAGTCCGGACTTCACAGAGCAGGGTGATTGCTAACGGCAATCCGGGGTGACCCGCGGGACAGTGCCACAGAAAGCAGACCGCCTGAACTCGTTCAGGTAAGGGTGAAACGGTGCGGTAAGAGCGCACCAGCATCCCGGGTGACCGGGATGGCTCGGTAAACCCCACCCGAAGCAAGGTCAAGAGGCCGCGCCGAGCCTTC
>NZ_JBIIOV010000232.1:0-3796 GCF_044342925.1 Mycobacterium sp.
CGGCGGACTTGCTGCGGCCGTGCGGATGTGGCAACCGGTACCGGCGCAGCGGTTGGGAATGCTGACTCTGGTGGGGCTGCTATTTCTGATCAGCGCCGGTCCGACGGTCGCGCTGTGGGTGGGGCGAATCCGGCCGCCGCACTTCGGTTCCATCACCGGTCGGGACTTGTTCCGCCGCACCGACGGCATGCCCGTTGACGCCGTGGCCCCAGTCGACGAGGACGTCGAAGACGAGCCGAGTCCGGATGTCACGCCGCGCGGTGCGGTGATCGCCGAAGCGGCCCGCCGCGCCAACAGCGTCCTGACGGGAATCTGCGTCGGTGCGGCGATCGCGCTGCCGGTCGCGGTGTGGACCACGCTCATGCCGGGCCAGCCCCGGAGCACCGGCGCCGCTGTCCTGGCGCTGCTGTTCGTCTTGATCTACATCAGCCGCGGACGCTCCTTCGCCGATCGCCGTCAGGCGGTGGCGCTGGTGTGTGGTGCGGCGGCCGCGGTGTGTGCCGCGGTCGCCCGCTACGTGCTGCAAGCGCCCAGCGACGCCGTCGGGCCGCTGTTGTGGGGGACTGTGGTGCTCACCGGCTTCGCCGCGGCCGGCCTTGCCGCGGCATTGCTGGTACCCGTGACCCGGTTCACGCCCCTGGTGCGGATGGTCGCCGAATGGCTGGAACTGGCAGCCATCGTGGTGGCACTGCCCCTGGCGGCGTGGGTCGGCGGCCTGTTCGCCTGGGTGCGTATGCGATGACGGGCGCCAACGGGCGGGTCGTTGCGGCCGCGATGGTGGTACTGCTCACGGGCATGCTGTCGAACGCGCCCACCGCCGTGGCCATCGAGCCGCCAAACGTCGACCCGGCGCTGGTTCCGCCCGACGGCACTCCCGGTCCCGACGAGCCGATGCGCCAGAGCAACGTGTGTGCTCGCACCGTCACCGTCGCCGAGCCCAACGTCGGCCTGCCCGCGCCCGGCTTCGGCATGCTCAACATCGCCAAGGCCTGGCAGTACTCCACCGGGCATGGCGTGCCGGTGGCGGTGATCGACACCGGGGTCAACCCGACTCCCCGGCTGCCGGTGGTGCCGGGCGGTGACTACATCGAGGGCGGCGACGGCCTGACCGACTGCGACGCCCACGGCACCGTAGTGGCGTCGCTGATCGGTGCCGCCCCGATGGGCACACCGATGCCACCACCGATGCCACCGGCACCCGCCTTCCCGGCACTTCCCGGCGGGCCGCCGGCCACCAGTGGGCCGCTACCGCCAGGCAGTCCGGCACCGCCACCTGCCCCGCCGGCGCCCGTTCCCGCACCGGGCGAACCCGTTCCCGCGCCGGGCGAACCCGTTCCCGCGCCGGGCGAACCCGTCCCCGCGCCGGGCGAACCCGTCCCGGCCGACCAGCCCCCGCAAGTCGTCGTCCAGCCGTCCAACGGTCCGGCTGACCCGAACAGCGGCGACGTCCCCGAGGTGCCCCCGCCACCGCCCGGAGCCCCGGACGGCGTCGTCGGTGTCGCCCCGCACGCGACCCTGATCTCGATCCGCCAGTCGTCACGGGCCTACGAGCCGCAGAGCCCCGCCCCCGGTGACATCGAGGCTCGACGCAAAGCCGGCACCGTGGCGACGCTGGCGCGGGCGATCGTCCACGCGGCAAACCTTGGCGCCAAAGTCATCAATGTCAGTGTAACGGCCTGTGTTTCGGCTGCCGATCCGCTCGACCAGCGGTCCATCGGTGCGGCGGTGTGGTACGCCGCGACGGTGAAGGACGCGGTCGTCGTTGCGGCGGCGGGCAATGAGGGTGAGGACGGCTGCGCCCAGAATCCCGCCTTCGACCCTTTGGAGACCGACGATCCCCGTGACTGGCGGCACGTCAAGACCGTCTCCTCGCCGTCCTGGTTCTCCGACTATGTGCTCTCGGTCGGCGCCGTGGACAACAGCGGCGCACCGCTGAGCAAGAGTCTGGCCGGCCCGTGGGTGGCGGCAGCCGCCCCGGGTGTGGGCATCATGGGCCTGTCGCCGCAGACCGGCGGCCCGGTCAACGCCTACCCGCCGGTGCGTCCGGGCGAGAAGAACATCCCGTTCTGGGGAAGCAGTTTCTCCGCGGCCTACGTCAGCGGAGTGGCCGCGCTGGTGCGCGCCAAGTACCCCCAACTCACGGCTCACCAGGTGATCAATCGCATCCTGCAGACCGCGCACAACCCGCCGCGCGGGGTGGATAACCAGGTCGGCTACGGCGTGGTGGATCCGGTGGCGGCGCTGACGTTCGATGTCCCGCCGGGCGATCCGGTGGCGCCGCAGTCCCAGGCCCGGATCGTCACACCGCCGCCGCCCGCCGCCCCACCCGACCGCCGGGCGCGCACCGTCGCGCTGGTATTCGCCGGCGTGGTGGTCGCGGCGGTGACCGTGACCAAGCTCGTTGCCCGGGCCAGGAAGGCGCGATGACCGCTCTCATCCGGCTGGCGGTGATCGTCGGCGTCTTCGTCCTGACAGTCCTCGGCTGGGCGGCCGGCGGTTACGCCGGCGCAGCGCTCGGGCTGGTGTTCGGCCTGGCCCTGTTGGCGGTGCCCTGGCGGGGCCAACCGCTCTGGGCGTGGGCGGCGCTGTACCTGCGCCGCAATCGGCCGATCGTTCTCAGCGATCCGGTGACCGTCGCCAATGACCGGTCCGGCGGCGGTGTCCGCTACCAGGACGGTGTCGCCGTTGCCGCGGTGCAGTTGCTCGGAAAGCGTTATCAGCCGACCTATTTCACCGGATCGGCGGCCACCGAGACCGCCAACACCGTCGACGTCAGCGAGTTGCTGCCGCATCTGCACCAAACTCTGGGCCTAACCGTCGAATCGATGTCGGTGGTCAGCGCCGGCGCTCGCCGCCGCGCCACCGGCGACTATCCGCGGGTGTACGACACGCTGATCGGTACCCCGCCCTACGCGGGGCAGCGGGAGACCTGGCTGATCATCCGGATCCGCGCACTGGACAACGGCGACGCCCTGCAGTGGCGGTCAACCGTGGGCACCGCGACGCTTGCGGCGGCTCAGCGCATTGCGATGGCGATGCGCTGTAAAGGTATTCGCGCCAGGGTGGCGACGGCCACCGACATCGTCGAGTTGGAACGCCGACTCGGCCGGACCGCCCTGGAGCCGCACAACCGCCGGTGGACCAGTGTCCGCAGCGACGCCGGGTGGCAGACCACCTACGCCCTTCGCCCTGCCGACATCACCACCGAGGTGCTCGCCCAGGCATGGTCGTTGCGGGCCGACGGAGTCATCCAGAACCTGACGGTCTTCCCGGACGGCCGAGCATCGGCCACCGTCACTGTGCGCACCGCCCAGCCGCCCACCGCTCCGCCCGCTGTAGCCCTGCAGCCGCTGCCCGGCGAGCAGGCGCAGGCGATCGCCGCGAATCTGTGCGGACCCCGGCCGCCGCTGCGGCGGCTGGGCACCGCACCGCTGCGCCGCTCGGTGGTCATTCCGATCGGACCGTCGGGTGTTCTGCTCGGCAAAACCGCCGGCGGGGACCGTCTGCTCCTGCCACTCAGCGATCCGGGCGATCAGAGCCGCATCCACATCGCCGCCGACGACTCGATCGCCAAACGGATCGTCATCCGTGCCGCCGCTGCGGGCGAACGGGTCACCGTGCACAGCACCAACCTCACCCGCTGGGACACCGTACGGATGCCGAATATCGCCGTCCTGGAGCACCCCCGTCCGGCGTCGGGGACCACTACCAGCGTCATCGACGGGACAGTGCCGCCGGCACCGCGGCCCAACACGGTGATCTCGGTGGGCGCCCCCGGCGGTCCGATTCCGTCGTC
>NZ_JBIIOV010000074.1:0-14839 GCF_044342925.1 Mycobacterium sp.
GTTCATCGCCATCCGCCCGAAGGTCTCGCGGATGTCGTGGGCGGCGGCCAGCGGATCGGGCTTGCCGTTGGGACCCTCGGGGTTGACGTAGATCAGGCCCATCTGCACTGCGCCGAAGGGGTTGGCCAGTTCGCGCTCACCGCTGTACCGCGAATCGCCGAGCCACTCCGACTCCGAACCCCAGTAGATCTCCTCGGGCTCCCAGATGTCCTCACGGCCGAAGGCGAAGCCGAAGGTCTCAAAGCCCATCGATTCCAGGGCGACGTTGCCGGCCAGCACCAGCAGGTCTGCCCAGGAGATCTTCTGGCCGTACTTCTGCTTGAGCGGCCACAGCAGGCGGCGGGCCTTGTCCAGGTTGGCGTTGTCCGGCCAGGAGTCCAGCGGAGCGAACCGCTGGGAGCCCAGTCCGGCGCCGCCGCGGCCGTCGGTGGTGCGGTAGGTGCCGGCGGCGTGCCAGCTCAACCGGATGAACAGGCCGCCGTAGTGGCCGTAGTCGGCGGGCCACCAGTCCTGGGACTGGGTCATCAGGGAGGTCAGATCACGCTTGAGGGCGTCGATGTCCAGCTTGGCGAATTCCTTCGCGTAGTCGAACTTCTCGCCAAGAGGATTGGCCTTGTTGGATTGGCCGTGCAGCACCGACACGTCGAGCTGGTTGGGCCACCAGTCCTGGTTGGTCATCGGGCGGTGAGCCGTGGGCTCTGGGGACTTGATTGCCGGGTTTTCGCTCTCGCTCTGAGACACGTCGTCCTTCCTTACTATTTTGTTGATTGCGTTGACAACTCTGTGACGCACGCGGGGCACTGGCCCCAGTAGATGACTTCGGCCTCGTCGACCACGAAACCTTTGTCGTCGGAGGGGGTCAGGCAGGCCACCTCGTCCACCGCGCAGTCGACGTCGCCGATGGTTCCGCAGGAGCGGCACACGAGGTGGTGGTGGTTGTCGCCGACCCGCGCCTCGTAGCGGGCAGGAGATCCCGACGGCTGGATCCTGCGGACCAGCCCGGCCACCGTCAGCGCGGCCAGGACGTCGTAGACGGCTTGGCGGGACACCTCCGGCAGAATTTGCCGGACGGCTCCGAGGATGGTGTCGGTGTCGGCGTGCGGGTGGGCGTGCACGGCCTCGAGAACGGCCAGTCGGGGGCGGGTAACCCGCAGGTCGGCGGACCGCAGTTCGTCGCGTGCACCGAAATTCCCCACCATGGGATCCAACCTTAGCCCTTTTCTGGACCCGGTCAAGACTAGTGCGCTAGCAACCTAGGTAAGGTAATGAACCATGTCGTTCAACACCGTGGCTTACGAACTCGTGCCCGCCAACGTCGACCGCTCCGCGGGCGAGCGGGTCGAAGAAGCCCGCAAGACAATGAAGTTCGCGGCTGAGACGGGCATCACGATCGGCCACGTCATGATCCCGGGGATGATCGACGAGGACGCCGGCCGGCCGATCGAGATGAAGCCCAAGCTCGATGTCCTCGACTACTGGAATCTGGTCTCTCCCGAGCTGCCCGGGGTGCGTGGACTCTGTACCCAGGTGACGTCATTCCTCGACGACTCGACGCTGCGTAATCGTCTGTCGGACCTGCGCACCGCCGGCATGGACGGGATCGCCTTCGTCGGTGTGCCGCGCACCATGACCGACGGCCAGGGTGAGGGTGTTCCGCCTACCGACGCACTGTGGATGTACCAGGATCTGGTGCCCAACCGCGGTGTGGTGCTGATCCCCACCCGCGACAGCGAAGCCGGTCGTTTCAACTTCAAGTGCGACAAGGGTGCCACCTACGCACTGACCCAGCTGCTCTACTCCGACGCGATCGTCGGTTTCCTCCGCGACTTCGCCCGGCACAGCGAGCAACGGCCGGAAATCCTGTTGTCGTTCGGGTTCGTGCCGAAGCTGGAAAGCAAAGTGGGCCTGATCAACTGGCTCATCCAGGACCCGGGTAACCCGGTGGTGGAGGCAGAGCAGGAGTTCGTCAGGTCGATTGCCGGTCTGGAACCCGACGACAAGCGCCGCAAGATGCTCGATCTCTACAAGCGGGTCATCGACGGGGTCGTCGACCTCGGCTTCCCGCTGAGCGTGCACCTGGAGGCCACCTACGGCCCGTCGGCGCCGGCATTCGACACCTTCGCGGAGATGTTGGCGTACTGGTCGCCCCGGTGAAGACCTGGATCGACTTCGACGCCGCCCCGATTTTCGCCATCGCCCTCACCGACCCGGTCGGCGGAGTGACGGTCTGCGAGGGCATGGTGATTGAAGGTCCGCAGGGCTGGGGCGAGTTCAGCCCGCCTCCGGGCAGCGACGACCGGCAGGACGGCCGCTGGTTGACTGCGGCCATCGAGGTCGGAACCGTCGGCTGGCCCGATCCGGTCCGCGGCCGCGTGCCAGTCGCGGTGACCGTGCCGGCGGTCGATCCTGACCGGGCACGGCAGATCGTGGCAAACTCCGGCTGCGCCACCGCGGCGGTGCGGGTGGGCGACAGCCCGGGTTCGCTGGCCGCCGACGTCGCGCGGGTTGAAGCGGTCCGCGACGCCTTGGGCCCGTCGGCGGCGATCCGCTGCGACGCCAACGGCAACTGGGACCTCGAGACCGCGGTCGCGGCGATCGCCGACCTGGACCGGGCGGCCGGCGGCATGGAGTTCGTCGAACAGCCCTGTCGCAGCCTGGACGACGTTGCGGCGGTCCGCCGCCGGGTCAGCGTGCCTGTCGCCGTCGACCAGTCGATCCGCGATGGTGTTTTCTCCCTTGACGCAGACCGGCAGCGCCTGCACGACGCCGCTGACATCGCGGTGCTGACCGTCGGGCCGCTCGGCGGGGTGCGGCGCTCGCTGCGGGTGGCCGAGACCTGCGGGCTGCCGTGCACCGTGGCCGCGGAACTGGAGACCAGCGTGGGCCTTGCCGGCGGCCTGGCGCTGGCCGGGGTGCTGCCCGACAGCGGCTATGCCAGTGCGCTGGCCAGCGCGCTGCTGCTGAGCGGGGACGTGGTGACACCGGGCCGCCGTCTGGTCCCGGTGGACGGCCACCTGCCCGTCGCTCCGATGCCACCGGGCCCGGACCGTGCCCGGCTGGCCGATCTGGCACCGTCGGATCCCCGGACCGTCAACCGCTGGCGGCGGCGACTGACCGCCGCCCAGGTGTACTTGTAATCGCCCGGAGCGAGCGGTGATCGCCGGTTACCAACCCGACGTTTCGCCCTGTTGAGGCCGGGTATGCCGCGGCGATGAACGACAGCACGACGCGAGACAACCGTCCGACGAGCCTGCCGTCGGTAGCCCCGCAATCACTGTCGCCGTTCGAGTCGCACACCACGACGATGATCGTCTGGTGGTCGACCCTGATCATCTCGACCTCGGTCCTGCTGGTGTGCTGGACGCTCTGGATCTAACCGCGCGGTAGCGCCGCGGATACCGCGCCCATGACCGCGCGCTTCATCAGAGCGAACGCGGATCCCGCCGTGGCGCCCACCCCGGAACGCGTCGGGGGATCGAGCTGCAGCAGGTCGCCCTCGGCGATGCGGCCCGGTGTGCGCACGGTGCCGTACACCCCCAGACAGCGACGGGCGTGCGCGGCGACGGTCCGGGTGACCGCCGGGTCACGGGCGAGGTCGGGCTGCTCGTGAGACGGCATGACGCACCGCACGGTCGGGATCAGCGGCGACAGGGCCACGTCGGGAGCCCGCAACACCCCGCCGCACCAACTCAGCTCCGGCTGGCCGGAGCCGGGGGAGTCGATGAGGATCGTCGGCCGAAACCTCCGCTCGTCGAAGTCCGATCCCGGGGCGAATACCGACATGGCGGCCAGCGACTGTTCGGTCAGCAGGTGCACCGGATACGCGTCGACGTAGCTGCCCACCGGAGTGGCGTAGCGGCTGATCTCGCCGAGTTTGCGCACCGGGAACATCGAGAGGTCGGGCAGCGGATCGTCGGGCCCGAGGCCGAAGATGGTCCGCAGATCGGCCTGGGTGGTGATGGTGTTGCGGTACTGGCCGCGGTCGGAAACCGGCGGCAGCGGCCGCAGTTCGACGTCGCGGTCGAGATAGGACGACAGCGCCAGATGCACGGCCGGGTCCGCGCTGGAGACCTCGCTGCCGTTGGGCAAGCCGACCACGACCTCGGGAGCGTTGCCCGGCCCGGCGTCGGGTGGCGGCGTGCCTGCGTATCGGGCGGTGCACAGCAGCAGACCGGGCAGTCGCTTGGCGCTGGTGGTGATGCCGAGTTCGACGTCACGGACCGCCCAGGTGCGGTCGGCGTGTACGCCCGACTCACCGATATAGGCAGCCGGCATCCGTTCGCCCGCCATGGATTTGACTGGATATCTCCACAGGGAGGTGACGCGGCCGGCATGGACCATGACGCGAGCCTAATGGGTTGGTGGCGAGATCCCTTAAGGTTCGAGGCACCGGGGTACCCGGCGGCGGTGACACAGCAACTCATCGTTCGCCATTTTCGTTCCGAGCCCATCACCGGCGATCAGGCCATCGCCCGCGCCGCGTTTGCAGGCTGGACCCGAACCCCCACATGACGACGACCAAGGTGGTGCACTGGAGCCCACCTGGCGGTTGCCCGCCGTCGGACTAGGGACGCTGGTGTTGGAGCCCACGACGGCCAATGCGACTATGGAGCGGCAACTTCTCCGTAGCGGAAGGCAGCAGGGACCACAGCGATGTACGACCAAGCCACCGGCTGGGACACCGACGCCCAGGATGTGGGACGACGTATCGATCCGGTACTGGCCCGCAGCTGGCTGCTGGTCAACGGAGCGCAGTTCGACAAGTTCGCCCCGGCCGTGCGATCACGCGCCGACATCGTGGTCCTCGACATCGAGGACGCGGTGGCGCCGAAGGGCAAGGAGGCCGCCCGGCAGAACGTGGTGCGCTGGCTGGCTGATGGCAAGTCCGACTGGGTCCGGGTGAACGGGTTCGGCACCCAATTCTGGGCCGACGATCTGGAGATGCTGTCCAAGACCTCGGTCGGCGGGGTGATGCTGGCCATGGTCGAGTCCGTCGACCACGTCACCGAGACCGCCAAGCGGCTTCCGGACATCCCGATCGTCGCGCTGGTGGAGACCGCCCGCGGTCTGGAACGCATCACCGAGATCGCCGCGGCGAAGGGAACCTTCCGGCTGGCGTTCGGCATCGGCGACTTCCGCCGCGACACCGGTTTCGGGGAGAGCCCCACCACCCTGGCCTACGCGCGGTCGCGGTTCACCATCGCGGCCAAGGCGGCGCACCTGCCCGGCGCGATCGACGGGCCCACGGTCGGTTCCAGCGCACTGAAGCTCAGCGAGGCGACGGCGGTGTCGGCAGAGTTCGGGATGACCGGCAAGATCTGTCTGACGCCCGACCAGTGCCCGACGGTCAACGAGGGCCTGTCGCCGTCCCAGGACGAGATCACCTGGGCGCAGGAGTTTTTCGCCGAGTACGAGCGTGACGGCGGCGAGATCCGCAACGGCTCCGACCTGCCGCGCATCGCGCGTGCCACCAAGATCCTCAACTTGGCCCGCTCGTACGGGATTCGGGTCTCGGAGTTCGACGACCAGGCCGTGCATGTGCCGGCACCGTCGGACACCTACCACTACTGACCTCGGAACTGTGGTCGGCGCCAGTGCCAAAACGCTGACGTCGCAATTCTTTTCGTAGTATGCCCTGACATCACGAGGTGACAGTCGCCGCCATCCGCACAATCTCGTTGAGCGAGTTGATCAGACCGGGATCGGTGGCCTTGGGGTCTCGCAGCCGGGTGGCGACGTCGCACAGCGGTACGACCTGGCGGCTGCCCGGCCCTTGGGACATGGTGATGGTGAGTTCGGTCTGCTTGATCGCAACATCCACGCCGTTGACCGTGGTGTCCGCCGGCCCCAGCGCCATTCCCACCATCCGGCACGTCGTAGGGGAGCTCTGCTGACGATCCACCGGGAGGGTGACCGGCTGGCTGAATTCGCGCTGCAACATACCGGCGGCGGTCAGCGTGCCGGTCATGGTGCCGTTGGCCACCAGGCGCCCGGCCGGGTCGATGCCGAAATCGGTTGCGGTGAAATAGCCGCCGAGAAACGACCCGTCGCTGCCGATCCCGGTGATCGGAGTGGTCGCGCCGGTGCGGACGGTCTGGGCGTCCGCGGGGGCGGGACCGGCCGCCGTGAGACCGACGACGGCCGCAGCAAGGGCGGATGCGAGACGGATCGATGAAAGGGAGACCACTTCATCGCGTTACCCGCCCACGTCGGGGCCAAACGCCGTCAGTGCGCGGCGGCGATCAGGTCGGCGGCCTTCTCCCCGATGACCACCGCGGGGGCATGGGTGTGGCCGCGGATGATGCTGGGCATCACCGAGGCGTCGGCCACCCGCAATCCCTGTACACCGCGGACCCGCAGCTGCGGATCGACCACACTGCGTTCGTCGCGGCCCATCCGGCAGGTGCCCACCGGGTGGTACAGGGTGTGCGAGCAGGTCTCCAACGCGCGTTCGAGGGTTTCGTCGTCCAGCGTGCGGGCGTGCAGGGGACGCACCACGTCACCGACGTAGTCGGCCAGCACGGGGGAGCGGGCGATGGTGGCCGCCGCCCACAGACCGGCCATCATCGCGGCCCGGTCGGTGCCGTCCGGATCGGACAGATAGCGCGGGTCGATGATCGGCTTGGCGGCCGGGTCGGCCGAACGCAGGCTGACCGTGCCGGTGCTTTTCGGCTTGAGCAGGACCGGCCCGGTGGCGATGCCGTGGCCGAATGCCTCCCCGATGCCCTCGTCGTAGAACGGTGCGGGGGCCCAGATCAGTTCGATGTCGGGCAGATCCAGGTCCGGCCGGCTCTTGATGAACCCGTAGGCCTCGCCGACGTTGGAGGTCAGCATGCCGCGGCGGCGCAGCAGGTACTCGGCCAGCTGCGCGGGCTTCTCGGCGTCGAACAGGCTGTCGTGACGCACCGCGAACCCGAGCGGGGTGATCAGGTGGTCGAGCAGGTTCTTGCCGACCTCCGGGGCGTGGTGGACCACCCCGATACCGAATTCGGCGAGTTCCTTCTCGTCACCGATGCCCGAAAGCATCAGCAATTGCGGGGTGTTGACCGCGCCGGCGGACAACACCACTTCCTTTGCGGCCCAAACGAACTGACGGTGACCCTTGGCGTTGACGTACTCGACCCCGACCGCCCGACCGTCACCGATGAGCACCTTGTTCACTGTGGCGCCGGTGAGCAGGTGCAGGTTGCGCCGGTAGAGCGCCGGCTTGAGATAGGCGTCGGCACAACTCCACCGTGCGCCCCTGCGCTGATTCACTGCCGTCTCGCAGAACCCGTCGGTGACCGGGGCGTCGGGGGCCATCGACCGGTATCCGGCCTGTTCGGCGGCGCGCAGCCAGGCCGACGTCGAGGCTCGCGGACTGCGCTGCGCCGAGATGACCAGCGCGCCGTTCTCCGCGCGGTCGAAGTAGGTCCGCAGATGCGCGTAGTCCCAGTCCTGGCCGGCGTGCTCAGCCCACTCGTCGTAGTCGGCGGGAAAGCCCGGTACCCACATCATGGCGTTCATCGACGACGAGCCACCGAGGACTTTGCCACGCGGCCAGTAGATTTCGCGCCCGCCGACCTCTTTCTGCGGCTCTGTGAGGTAGTCCCAGTCCATCGGGCTGCGGAACAGCTTGGAGAAGGCCGCCGGGATGTGGACGAATTTGTCGGTGTCCATCGGGCCCGCCTCCAGCACCACGACGTTGACCCGGGGGTCTGCGCTGAGGCGGCTGGCAACCACCGAGCCCGCCGATCCGGTACCGATCACCACGTAATCGCATTGCATCGGCGAAGTATAGGAAACTCCCGCGCAGCCCCCGGTGGGCGTCGACCGGTTGCGCGAGGCCGCGCGATAACAGCTCGCTGGCCAAGACCAGCATGCTGACCTTCCGCCTCGACGAGGTCCTGGGGCGCGCTGGGGGCGAGATGCTGCGTTGCTTCTATGAGGCCTACACCGGCGGCCGGATCCCGCAGAAGAACCTGTGGAGAAGCAGCGCTCGTACCGCAGCCGCCATCAGTATTCGCCCGAAAAATTCCACCTCGACCCCGAGCGCATCCGGCGTGACCTCGGTTTCGTCTACGACACCTTCGGACTCACCGGGTCAGCTCGACCTGATCCTCGCTGTGGAACTGTTCCTCCAGTGCTTCCGGGGAGGCATCGCGGTCGATGAGCCGGAGGTCGGCGCCGCGCGCCGACTCGATCGCCCCAAGCCGGCGGGTCAGCTTGTCGGCCGCATAGGCGCCCATCTCGGCGGGGTCGATCCCGAACGGCGGCTTGTCGTCGAAAATCGCGAAGCTGGCATCGACCGTCCCCATCGCCGGACCCATCAGCTCGGTCATCCGGTCCTGCACCACCTGCCACATACCGTCGTCAGCGGCCACGTGGCGACGGCACGTGAAGGTGCCCCACGCCATGTGCCGGCGCTCGTCGTCGCCGATGTGTCTGATGATCTGCTGCATGCCCGGCAGGATTCCGCGGCTGGTGCACACCTTCTGCCAGCTGTAGTAGCCGGTCAGCGCCAGGCAACCCTCCACGACGTGGTTGTAGGTCACCGAGGCGCGAACCTGGTTGACCGGCCCGGGATCGCGCTGCAGGGCATGGAGGCTGTCCGGCAGTTCGCGGGCGAAGATCTGCTGGTAGGGCTCGTTGAACTCGACGAACTCGTGCAGGTCGGTGGTCAGGCCGACCGCGTCGAACCACAGCCGGAAGGCCAGCGTGTGTTTGGCCTCCTCGTAGACGAACTGGGTCAGGTACATCTCGTCGGCGAACCGCTCCTCGGCGGCCATGGCGGCGACGAACGGCTGCAGGTCCTGAGTCACCGACTCCTCACCGGCAAGGAATTGGGCAGCCAGCATCGTGGTCAACCTACGTTCGTCGTCGGTCATTGCCGCGAAGTCCCGGGCGTCCTGACTCAGATCGATGTCGGCCGGGTTCCACTGCCTGGCGTTGCCCTTGAGGAACAGCCGCATCGGGAACGAATCCCGATTGAGACCACCCGGCCCCAGCGAGGCGTAGCCGGTTCGTGTGCCGGTTCGTGTGCCGCTCCGCTTGCCGTGTTCGATGGTGCGTGTCATTCCCGAACTCCTCGCCTCGTCCCGGTTTTTGGGTATGTACCCAGTGAACCGCAACTACAGTCGGAGAGCTATGACGACCTGGCCGAACCCGGTTCACTCCCGCGGGGAGTCGAGGCGGCTCAGCCGTGAGTTCAGCGCCGTCGGTGTGGACATCCCGCCGGCGCGGCTGCGTCAGATCGCGGCGGACGGGCCGGCCAGCGAACGTGAATGGGTGGACGTCAGTTTCGCGCTGGTGGCCACCAACCTGATGACAGAGAAACGACGTTCCAGGCGCCAGCTGACACAGCGTCGCCTAGTGCGCTGCGCGATCGTCGCCGGTGCGGTGGTAGTGGCCCTGAACCTGCTGTTGTGCGTGGGTCTGCTGTTTTTCGTTTTGGCTCAGCACACCTCGCCGAACTGACCGACCGCCGTCCTGATGGACTCAGTGCACCACGTGTCCGTCGGCCACGTCGAGCGCGGCATCCAGGATCGCCAGACCCTCGGCCACTTCGGCCTCGCTGACGTTGCAGGGCGGGCAGACGTGAACGCGGTTGAAGTTGGCGAACGGCAGCATTCCGCCTGACTTGCACGCCGCCAGAACCGAATTCATCGCCGGGCTGGATCCGCCGTAGGGCGCCAGCGGCTCGCGGGTCTTCGGGTCGGCCACCAACTCGAGGGCCCAGAACACGCCGAGGCCGCGAACCTCGCCGACCGAAGGATGCCGGCAGGCCAATTCGTGCAGCCCGGGGCCGAGGACCTCGCTGCCGATGCGGGCGGCGTGGCCGACCATGTCCTCGTCCTCCATCGTGGTGATGGTGGCCACCGCCGCGGCACAGGCCAGCGGGTGTCCCGAGTAGGTGAGCCCGCCGGGATAGGCCCGGTCGGCGAAGGTGGAGAAGATGGCGTCGCTGATGGCCACTCCACCGAGCGGCACGTAACCGGACGTGACGCCTTTGGCGAAGGTCATCAGGTCGGGCAGCACGTCGAAATGCTCGATGGCGAACCACTTTCCGGTGCGTCCGAAGCCGGCCATCACCTCGTCGGCGATCATGACGATGCCGTGCCGGTCGCAGATCTGTCGGACCCCGGCCATGTATCCGGGGGGTGGCACCATGATGCCCGCTGTCCCAGGCACGGACTCCAGGATGATCGCGGCGATCGAGGATGCGCCCTCGTGGGCGATGAGACGCTCCAGGTAGTCCAGGGCGCGCTCGGACTCCTGCTGCTCGTTGTCGGCGAAGAACGACGAGCGGTACAGGAAGGGGCCGTTGAAGTGGACGACGCCGGAGCTGCCGTAGTCGTTCGGGTAGCGCCGCGGGTCGCCGGTGAGGTTGATGGCGGTGTCGGTGCCGCCGTGGTAGGAGCGGTAGCGGGAGAGCACCTTTCGTCGGCCGGTGTGCAGGCGCGCCATCCGGACGGCGTGTTCGACGGCATCGGCTCCGCCGGTGGTGAAGAACACCCGGTTCAAGTCACCGGGGGTGCGCTCGGCGATCAGCCGGGCCGCCTCGGAACGCGCGGCGTTGGCGTGTTGCGGGGCGATCGTGCACAACTTCGCGGCCTGCTCGGCGATGGCGGCGACGACCTTCGGGTGCTGGTGGCCGATGTTGGTGAACACCAGCTGGGAGGAGAAGTCCAGTAGCCGGTTGCCGTCGCCGTCCCAGACGTAGGAACCCTCCGCCGCGAGAATCGTCATCGGCGAGATCTGCTCCTGGGCCGACCAGGAGTGGAACACGTGCCGGCGGTCCAGTTCATAGGCGCGCCGGCCCTCCGCGATCGCGCTGTCGATGTCTTGCCCGTTGGGCAGTGCGGTCTCGGGCCGGGCGGTGGCAGTCATGGCCTGGAAGTTTACCGGCCCTGACGTTGCACGCGAGGCCTGTCGCTGCGCGGTCTCTCCGCCATCGCCACCTCGGTGCCGCCGAAGAAACCGGTCTCCAGCACCTCCCGCCAATTGCGGTGCAGGCGTTGGTGCAGGCGTTGACTGCCCTCGTCGACGACGCGGTTGAACGCCTCCTCCAGGCGATCTTCGGTGGGGCTGTCGGTGACGCCGGATTGGCGTTGGCTCGTAGGGCTCACGGCAGTCGGAGTACCGCTGCCGCCACTGCGCACCGGTGTGTGCCAGAACACCTATCGGGGCTGGCAGAGCACGCCCAGGGCACCGTCGGATCACAGTTCGACAAATCGCCCTGGAAGGACTGCCGCCGGGGTGGCTGCGCGGATCCCGTTGTTGTACAAGTGGATGTAGTGACTGATGGGACATCAGCGCAAGGGCCGTAACGGAAATCCCGGAATGGGCCCCAAGGAGGTTCAAAGATGAAGCGCGTCGGTGCGGCGGTCCTGGGAATGGTGCTGCTGATCCTGACGACCTGCCTCACGTCACCGGGGCTGGGGACATTCGAGGCCTCAGCCGCCCCGGTGTCCCGAGAGCAGGCGGTCAAGTATGTGATCACCCGGGGTCTGTCGCAACGCGGTGTGCCCTACTCGTGGGGCGGCGGCGACATCTACGGCCCGACCCTGGGCAAGGGCGACGGCGCCACCACCGCCGGCTTCGACGCCTCGGGTCTGATGCAGTACGTCTACGCCGGCGTCGGCGCGAAACTGCCGCGGTCGTCGGGCGCCATGTACCAGGTCGGCCAGAAGGTGACGCCCGCACAGGCGCTGCCCGCCGACTTGATCTTCTACGGCCCCGACGGCGGCGAGAGCGTCACCATGTTCCTGGGCAACAACCAGATGCTGGAGGTCACCGACACCGCGGTCACGGTCTCACCGGTGCGGACCGCGGGGATGTCGCCCTACTTGGTGCGGATCATCGCCTGAGCCCGGCTCACCGCCGCTAGGCGCACTCGGTGCAGATCGACTCGCCATTGTGGCTGCGGGCGAGCCTGCTGCGGTGGTGGACCAGGAAGCAGCTGCTGCAGGTGAATTCGTCGGGCTGCTTGGGGATCACCCGGACGATGAGTTCCTCGTCGAAGAGGTCCGCACCGGGCAACTCGTAGGAGTCCACCGCGTCGGCCTCGTCGATGTCGAGGACGGCCGTCGTCAAGTCGTTGCGCCGAACTGCCAGTTCGTCCAGCGATTCGTCGGCGTCAACCGGAGCGCGACGGGGAGCGTCGTAGTCAACGGTCATGTTCGTGCCTTTCGGGGTGTCGTTGCGCCCGGCCGTCGTTGCGCCCGGCCGTTCGTTCGGCCTGATGCGCTCCTATTCCCCATACCCCCCTGGGTCTAAACACCTTTTGTCGGTCAGGTCAAAATCAGCGCCGGTCAGGTCACGTCCGCCAGAGCGATTCCTGGGCGACGCTGGCCACCAGAGCGCCGGCGGCGTCATGGACCGACCCGAATGCCAGCCCGCGGGCGTCGCTGTGGCTGAGTCCGGCGGCGTCGTAGCAGAGCCAGTCGTTGGGATCGAACGGGCGGTGCAACCACAACGCGTGATCGAGGCTGGCTGCGCCACCGGGTCCGGGCTGCTGGGCTCCCGGCGGCCGGGCCGTCGTCACCATGCCGAGATCGGAGATGAACGTCAGCGCACACGCCCGCAGCAGGGGATTGTCCTCGACCCGGTCACGGGACCGGAACCAGAACGGCTGAATCGGCCACTCGCTGCGCACACCGGGCCCGACGCGGGCTTCGAAATAGTCGGCCCACCGTTGCGGAGGGGTGATGACGGTGGTGGCGTCGGCCAGTGTCAGCCGCGGCTGCGTTGGCCGCTGCCAGTCGACGGTGACCTCGGGCCGGTGGAATGACGCGAGCATCTCGAAGATGGGCACCCCGTCCTGGCGCGCTGTCACCCGCCGGGTGGCGAATGAGCGCCCGTCGCGGGTGCGCTCCACGGTGTACTCGACGTCGACGCCCACCCGGCCGCCCTTGATGAAGTAGGCGTGCAGCGACTGCGGCAGCCGGTCGGGGGAGACGCTCGCTCCGGCGGCGGCGAGCGCCTGGGCGGCGATCAGGCCACCGAACAGCCGCGGACCGGCGCCCAGCGCGGTGGAGGTTCGGAAGGTGTCGCCGTCGTCCCTGTCGCTGCGGTCCAGCCGAACCAGGTCGGCGATCCAGCTCGGCATCGGCCCACGATAACGGTGGCCCCTAAACTCTCCGGCATGCAGCGCGGACCCGGCAGCGAGTTCGAAGCACCCACCGGCCTGCTCGCGATCGAGGATTGTGTGGACGCCCGCGGCGGGATCGCCCTGCCGCCGGAAACGACCCTGATCTCTCTGATCGACCGCAATGTCACCTTCGTCGGCGAGACGGTGGCCTACCGGTTCCTGGACTTCTCCCGCGCGTCGTCGCCGCCGGGGGGAGACGTGACGGAACTGACCTGGGCCCAGCTCGACCGTCGGATGCGGGCCATCGCCACCCGCATCCAGCAGTTGGTTCCCGCCGGCGAGCGGGTGGCCATCCTGGCTCCACAGGGACTGCACTACGTCTGCTCGTTCTTCGGCACACTGAAGGCCGGCGCCGTCGCGGTTCCGCTCTTCGCCCCGGAACTGCCCGGTCACGCCGAACGGCTGACCGTCGCGCTCGCCGACGCCGCACCGGCGGCATTGCTGACCACCCGGACGGCCAGTGCGGCGGTCGAGGCGTTCCTGCGCACGCTGGTCGGGCGCAGGCCGCCGGTGATCGTCGTCGACGAGATCGACGACGCCGCAGCGGACGAATTCGCTCCCGCTCACATCGGCATGGACGACGTCTCCCACCTGCAGTACAGCTCCGGTGCCACTCGGCCGCCGGTGGGCATCGAGATCACCCACCGCGCGTTCGTGACGAATCTGACTCAGATGATTCTGTCGATCGACCTGCTGAACCGAAACACCCACGGCGTCAGCTGGTTACCGCTGTACCACGACATGGGTCTGTCGATGATCGGCTTTCCGGCCACCTACGGCGGCCATTCGACACTGATGGCTCCCACGGCCTTCGTCCGGCGGCCGTACCGCTGGATCCGCGCGTTGTCGGACGCCTCCCGGGAGGGACAGGTGGTCACGGCGGCACCGAACTTCGCCTACGAGTGGGCCGCTCAGCGCGGCCGGCCGGGCGACGGCGGCGACCAGATCGATCTGGCAGGCGTCATCATGATCATCGGTTCCGAACCGGTCAGCATGGCGGCCATCGACGCCTTCAACGAGGCGTTCGGACCGCACGGGTTGCCGCGCACCGCGATCAAACCGTCTTACGGCATCGCCGAGGCGACTCTGTTCATCGCCAACATCCCGCCCGACGCTGCGGCACAGGCCACCTGGTTCGACGGTGACCTGCTGGCCGCCGGACACGCCCTGGCGGTCCCGGCCGGTACATCTGGTGCAGTCGCCCACGTCTCGTGCGGGGTGGTGGCGCGCAGTCTGCACGCGATCGTGGTCGATCCGGCCACCGGTGACGAGCTCCCCGACGGCTCGGTAGGGGAGTTCTGGCTGCACGGCGACAACGTGGGTCGCGGCTATTGGCGCCGTCCGGAGGAGACCCGGCTGGTCTTCGGGGCCCGTCTGCGGTCACGGCTGGCGTCGGGCAGCAGGGCCGACGGAGTGGACCTGGACGCCGCCTGGCTGCGCACCGGCGACCTGGGGATGTTCGTCGACGGGCAGTTGTACGTCACGGGCCGGATCGTGGACCTGCTCACCCTGGATGGTCGCCACCATTACCCGCAGGACATCGAGGCCACCGCCGCGGACGCATCGGCCCAGGTGCGCCGCGGCTATGTGGCTGCGTTCAGCGTGCCGGTGGACGGCAGTGAGTGCCTGATCGTCGTTGCCGAAAGAGCAACCGGGACAGCGAAATCCGACCCGGCACCGGCAGTCGATGCCATTCGGGCCGCAGTT
>NZ_JBIIOV010000075.1:0-14833 GCF_044342925.1 Mycobacterium sp.
ATGACGTACGCGGCCCCGCTGTTCGTCACGGCCGAGTTCATCAACAACAACACCGGCGAGATCAAGAGCCAGACGGTCTTCATGGGCGACTTCCCGATGATGACCGAGAAGGGCACCTTCATCATCAACGGCACCGAGCGTGTCGTGGTCAGCCAGCTGGTCCGCTCACCCGGTGTGTACTTCGACGAGACCATCGACAAGTCCACCGAAAAGACGCTGCACAGCGTCAAGGTGATTCCCGGCCGCGGTGCGTGGCTGGAGTTCGACGTCGACAAGCGCGACACCGTCGGCGTCCGCATCGACCGCAAGCGCCGCCAGCCGGTCACCGTGCTACTCAAGGCGCTCGGCTGGACCAACGAGCAGATCCGGGAACGCTTCAGCTTCTCCGAGATCATGATGTCGACGCTGGAGAAGGACAACACCGCCGGCACCGACGAGGCGCTGCTGGACATCTACCGCAAGCTGCGCCCGGGCGAGCCGCCGACCAAGGAGTCGGCGCAGACTCTGCTGGAGAACCTGTTCTTCAAGGAGAAGCGTTACGACCTGGCCCGGGTGGGCCGCTACAAGGTGAACAAGAAGCTGGGCCTCAACGCCGGCAAGCCGATCACCAACTCGACGCTGACCGAAGAGGACATCGTCGCCACCATCGAGTACCTGGTGCGTCTGCACCTGGCTGCCGAGACCGGCATCGTCGAGACCATGACGGTTCCCGGCGGCGTCGAGGTTCCCGTCGAGGTCGACGACATCGACCACTTCGGTAACCGCCGGCTGCGCACCGTGGGCGAGCTGATCCAGAACCAGATCCGGGTCGGTCTGTCCCGGATGGAGCGCGTCGTCCGTGAGCGGATGACCACCCAGGACGTCGAGGCCATCACGCCGCAGACCCTGATCAACATCCGTCCCGTGGTGGCGGCGATCAAGGAGTTCTTCGGCACCAGTCAGCTGTCGCAGTTCATGGACCAGAACAACCCGCTCTCGGGCCTGACCCACAAGCGCCGCCTGTCGGCGCTGGGCCCCGGCGGTCTGTCCCGTGAGCGGGCCGGCCTGGAGGTGCGCGACGTGCACTCCAGCCACTACGGCCGGATGTGCCCGATCGAGACCCCGGAAGGCCCGAACATCGGCCTGATCGGATCGCTGTCGGTGTACGCGCGGGTCAACCCGTTCGGCTTCATCGAGACGCCTTATCGGAAGGTGGTCGACGGGGTCGTCACCGATGAGATCCACTACCTGACCGCCGACGAGGAGGACCGCCACGTCGTGGCGCAGGCCAACTCGCCGACCGATGCGGCAGGCAAGTTCACAGAGGCCCGTGTGTTGGTCCGCCGTAAGGGCGGCGAGGTCGAGAACGTGACCCCGGCCGAGGTCGACTTCATGGACGTCTCGCCGCGCCAGATGGTGTCGGTGGCCACGGCCATGATCCCGTTCCTCGAGCACGACGACGCCAACCGCGCCCTGATGGGCGCGAACATGCAGCGCCAGGCCGTTCCGCTGGTCCGCAGCGAGGCGCCGCTGGTCGGCACCGGCATGGAGCTTCGTGCCGCGATCGACGCCGGCGACGTGGTCGTGGCTGACAAAGCCGGTGTGGTGGAAGAGGTTTCGGCCGACTACATCACCGTGATGGCCGACGACGGCACCCGGCACAGCTACCGGATGCGCAAGTTCAACCGGTCCAACCACGGCACCTGTGCCAACCAGAAGCCGATCGTCGACTCCGGTCAGCGGGTGGAGGCCGGTCAGGTCATCGCCGACGGGCCGTGCACCGAGAACGGTGAGATGGCGCTGGGCAAGAACCTGCTCGTCGCCGTCATGCCGTGGGAGGGGCACAACTACGAGGACGCGATCATCCTCTCCAGCCGCCTGGTTGAGGAGGACGTGCTCACCTCGATTCACATCGAGGAGCACGAGATCGACGCCCGCGACACCAAGCTCGGTGCCGAGGAGATCACCCGGGACATCCCGAACGTCTCCGACGAGGTGCTCGCCGATCTCGACGAGCGTGGCATCGTGCGGATCGGCGCGGAGGTCCGGGACGGCGACATCCTGGTCGGCAAGGTCACCCCGAAGGGCGAGACCGAGCTGACCCCGGAGGAGCGGCTGCTTCGGGCGATCTTCGGTGAGAAGGCCCGCGAAGTGCGCGACACCTCGCTGAAGGTGCCGCACGGCGAGTCCGGCAAGGTCATCGGCATCCGGGTGTTCTCCCGCGAGGACGACGACGAGCTGCCCGCCGGCGTCAACGAGCTGGTGCGCGTCTACGTCGCGCAGAAGCGCAAGATCTCCGACGGCGACAAGCTGGCCGGCCGGCACGGCAACAAGGGCGTCATCGGCAAGATCCTGCCGATCGAGGACATGCCGTTCCTGCCGGACGGCACCCCGGTCGACATCATCCTGAACACCCACGGTGTTCCGCGACGGATGAACATCGGCCAGATCCTGGAGACCCACCTCGGGTGGATCGCCAAGACCGGCTGGAAGGTGCCCCAGGAAGGTGGAGTGTCGCCGGAGTGGGCCAAGAATCTGCCCGCCGATCTTCTCGAGGCGCCGGCCGACTCCATCGTCTCCACCCCGGTGTTCGACGGTGCCCGCGAGGACGAGCTGACGGGTCTGCTGAGCTCGACGCTGGCCAACCGTGACGGCGAGGTCATGGTCAACGCCGACGGCAAGGCCAACCTGTACGACGGCCGCAGCGGCGAACCGTTCCCGTACCCGGTGACGGTGGGCTACATGTACATCCTCAAGCTGCACCACCTGGTGGACGACAAGATCCACGCCCGTTCCACCGGGCCGTACTCCATGATCACCCAGCAGCCCCTGGGCGGTAAGGCGCAGTTCGGCGGCCAGCGGTTCGGCGAGATGGAGTGCTGGGCCATGCAGGCCTACGGTGCGGCCTACACGCTGCAGGAGCTCTTGACCATCAAGTCCGACGACACCGTCGGCCGGGTCAAGGTCTACGAGGCCATCGTCAAGGGCGAGAACATCCCCGAGCCGGGCATTCCGGAATCGTTCAAGGTGTTGCTCAAGGAGCTGCAGTCGCTGTGCCTCAACGTCGAGGTGCTCTCCAGCGACGGTGCGGCGATCGAGATGCGCGACGGTGACGACGAGGACCTTGAGCGGGCTGCCGCGAACCTCGGAATCAACCTGTCCCGCAACGAGTCCGCGTCCGTTGAGGATCTTGCTTGAGTTCCACGCGAACTCGTCCTTAGTTAGTTTTCTAGTCCCGCAAGGGGAAAGGGAGTTACGTGTTAGACGTCAACTTCTTCGATGAGCTCCGCATCGGCCTGGCCACCGCCGACGACATTCGTCAGTGGTCCTACGGCGAGGTCAAGAAGCCGGAGACCATCAACTACCGCACGCTCAAGCCCGAGAAGGACGGTCTGTTCTGCGAGAAGATCTTCGGGCCTACTCGCGACTGGGAGTGCTACTGCGGCAAGTACAAGCGAGTCCGCTTCAAGGGCATCATCTGTGAGCGCTGCGGCGTCGAGGTCACTCGCGCCAAGGTGCGCCGCGAGCGGATGGGCCACATCGAGCTGGCCGCGCCGGTCACCCACATCTGGTACTTCAAGGGTGTCCCGTCACGCCTCGGTTATCTGCTGGACCTGGCGCCGAAGGATCTCGAGAAGATCATCTACTTCGCCGCCTACGTCATCACCGCCGTCGACACCGAGATGCGTCACAACGAGCTCTCCACCCTCGAGGCCGAGATGGTCGTCGAGAAGAAGGCCGTCGAAGATCAGCGTGACAGCGACCTGGAGGCTCGTGCGCAGAAGCTCGAGGCCGACCTGGCCGAGTTGGAGAAGGAAGGCGCCAAGTCCGACGTGCGCCGCAAGGTCAAGGACGGCGGCGAGCGCGAGATGCGCCAGCTGCGCGACCGCGCCCAGCGCGAGCTGGACCGCCTCGACGAGATCTGGACCACCTTCACCAAGCTGTCGCGTACCCAGCTGATCGTCGACGAGAACCTCTACCGCGAGCTGCAGGACCGCTACGGCGAGTACTTCACCGGCTCGATGGGCGCCGAGGCGATCCAGCGGCTGATCCAGGACTTCGACATCGACGCCGAGGCGGAGTTGCTGCGCGAGGTCATCCGCAGCGGCAAGGGCCAGAAGAAGCTGCGCGCGCTCAAGCGACTGAAGGTCGTCGCGGCCTTCCAGCAGTCCGGCAACTCGCCGATGGGCATGGTCCTCGACGCGGTGCCGGTGATCCCGCCGGAGCTGCGCCCGATGGTTCAGCTCGACGGTGGCCGGTTCGCCACCTCCGACCTCAACGACCTGTACCGCCGCGTGATCAACCGCAACAACCGGTTGAAGCGACTGATCGACCTCGGTGCGCCCGAGATCATCGTCAACAACGAGAAGCGCATGCTTCAGGAGTCGGTGGACGCGCTGTTCGACAACGGCCGGCGCGGCCGGCCGGTCACCGGCCCGGGCAACCGCCCGCTGAAGTCGCTGTCGGATCTGCTCAAGGGCAAGCAGGGCCGGTTCCGCCAGAACCTGCTCGGCAAGCGCGTGGACTACTCCGGCCGTTCGGTCATCGTGGTCGGCCCGCAGCTCAAGCTGCACCAGTGCGGCCTGCCCAAGCTGATGGCCCTGGAGCTGTTCAAGCCGTTCGTGATGAAGCGTCTGGTGGACCTCAACCACGCGCAGAACATCAAGAGCGCCAAGCGGATGGTGGAGCGTCAGCGCCCGCAGGTGTGGGACGTGCTCGAAGAGGTCATCTCCGAGCATCCGGTGCTGCTGAACCGCGCACCCACCCTGCACCGTCTGGGTATCCAGGCGTTCGAGCCGCAGCTGGTCGAAGGCAAGGCGATTCAGCTGCACCCGCTGGTGTGTGAGGCCTTCAACGCCGACTTCGACGGCGACCAGATGGCCGTGCACCTGCCGCTGAGCGCGGAGGCTCAGGCCGAGGCCCGCATCCTGATGCTGTCGAGCAACAACATCCTGTCGCCGGCGTCGGGCAAGCCGCTGGCCATGCCGCGTCTGGACATGGTCACCGGGCTGTACTTCCTGACCACCCACATCTCCGGTGACACGGGCGAGTACACGCCGCCGGCCAAGGACACTCCGGAGAGCGGCGTGTACAGCTCGCCGGCCGAGGCCATCATGGCGATGGACCGCGGCTCGCTAAGCCCGCGGGCGCAGATCAAGGTGCGGCTGACCCAGCTCCGTCCTCCGCACGAGGTGGAGACCGAGATGTTCGGCGAGAACGGCTGGCGTCCGGGCAATGCCTGGATCTGCGAGACGACGCTGGGCCGGGTGCTCTTCAACGAGCTTCTGCCGCAGGGCTATCCGTTCGTCAACAAGCAGATGCACAAGAAGGAGCAGGCCAAGATCATCAACGATCTGGCTGAGCGCTACCCGATGATCGTCGTCGCGCAGACCGTCGACAAGCTCAAGGATGCCGGCTTCTACTGGGCCACTCGCTCGGGTGTCACCGTCTCGATGGCCGACGTGCTGGTGCTCCCGGAGAAGCAGGAGATCCTGGAGCGCTACGAGCGGGAAGCCGACGGGATCGAGAAGAAGTACCAGCGCGGTGCGCTGAACCACCAGGAGCGCAACGACGCGCTCGTGGAACTGTGGAAGAAGGCCACCGAGGAGGTGGGCGACGCGCTGCGTGCCCACTACCCCGCGGACAACCCGATCATCACGATCGTGGAATCGGGCGCCACCGGCAACTTCACCCAGACCCGCACGCTGGCCGGCATGAAGGGCCTGGTGACCAACCCGAAGGGTGAGTTCATCCCGCGTCCGATCAAGTCCTCCTTCCGTGAGGGCCTGACCGTGCTGGAGTACTTCATCAACACCCACGGCGCCCGAAAGGGTCTGGCGGACACCGCTCTTCGCACCGCGGACTCGGGTTACCTGACCCGTCGTCTGGTGGACGTCTCCCAGGACGTCATCGTTCGCGAGCACGACTGCGGCACCGAGCGGGGCATCGTCGTGGATTTGGCGGAGCGCCAGACTGGTCCCGACGGCACGGCGACCCTGATCCGGGATCCGTTCGTCGAGACCTCGGCGTACGCCCGCACGCTGGCCGCCGACGCGGTCGACGGAGGCGGAACCGTGGTCGTCGAGCGCGGCCACGACTTGGGCGACCCGGCGATCGACGCGGCCCTGGAGGCCGGCATCACGCAGGTCAAGGTCCGGTCGGTGCTCACCTGCACCAGCGCTTCCGGTGTCTGCGCGATGTGTTACGGCCGCTCGATGGCCACCGGCAAGCTGGTCGACATCGGTGAGGCGGTCGGCATCGTCGCCGCGCAGTCCATCGGTGAGCCCGGCACCCAGCTGACCATGCGCACCTTCCACCAGGGCGGCGTCGGTGAGGACATCACCGGCGGTCTGCCGCGCGTGCAGGAGCTGTTCGAGGCCCGCGTCCCGCGTGGCAAGGCCCCGATCGCCGAGGTCGCCGGCCGTGTTCGCCTGGAGGACACCGACAAGTTCTACAAGATCACCATCGTTCCCGATGACGGGGGCGAGGAGGTCGTGTACGACAAGCTCTCCAAGCGTCAGCGGCTGCGCGTGTTCAAGCACGACGACGGCACCGAGCGTCTGCTCGCCGACGGCGACCACGTCGTGGTCGGCCAGCAGCTCATGGAAGGCTCGGCCGATCCGCACGAGGTGCTCCGCGTCGAGGGCCCGCGCAAGGTGCAGATCCACCTGGTCAAGGAAGTCCAGGAGGTCTACCGGGCCCAGGGCGTGTCGATCCACGACAAGCACATCGAGGTCATCATCCGGCAGATGCTGCGCCGGGTGACGATCATCGACTCGGGTGCCACGGAGTTCCTGCCCGGTTCGCTCACCGAGCGTGCTGAGTTCGAGGCGGCGAACCGCCGGGTGGTCGCCGAGGGCGGCGAACCGGCGGCTGGCCGGCCGGTGCTGATGGGCATCACCAAGGCATCGCTGGCCACCGACTCGTGGCTGTCGGCGGCGTCGTTCCAGGAGACCACCAGGGTGCTGACCGACGCGGCGATCAACTGCCGCAGCGACAAGCTCCTGGGCCTGAAGGAGAACGTCATCATCGGCAAGCTGATCCCCGCCGGCACCGGTATCAACCGGTACCGCAACATCCAGGTCCAGCCCACCGAGGAGGCCCGGGCCGCGGCGTACACGATCCCGTCCTACGAGGATCAGTACTACAGCCCCGACTTCGGTCAGGCCACCGGTCCCGCCGTCCCGCTGGACGACTACGGGTACAGCGACTACCGGTAAGCGCTTCGCGAAAAAGCCCCTCGCCTACGGGTGGGGGGCTTTTTCGTGCGGTGAGCAGACGCAAACTCGCACTGGCGCGGGTGTTTCCATGCGAGTTTGCGTCTGTTCGCGGTTATCAACACGGTGAAGTGCGTGTGTGGTGACGCTTTTGCAGGCTGCCCTGGTGAATTCCGAAGTGTTGGCGATGCTCGAACGGCAAAAGCTTGCGACGACCGGGCAACTGCTCACCGTGATGACTCGTCAGCAGTTGGATGTGCAAGTCCGCAAGGGTGGACTGACTTTCGTCTGCTCGCCGCGCCGTGGGAGGGGCCTAGACTGTCCGACGTGCTCATCGGTTCCCACGTCCGCAGTGACAACCCGCTGGCCGGCGCGCTGGAGGACGAGGCCGACGCCGTGCAGTTCTTTCTCGGCGACCCGCAGGGCTGGAAGAAGCCGCCGCCGCGGGAGGACGCCGATCTGCTGCGCCGTTCGCCGATCCCGATTTACGTGCACGCGCCGTACCTGATCAACGTCGCGTCGGCGAACAACAAGATCCGCATCCCATCACGAAAGATCCTGCAGGACACCTGCGACGGGGCGGCCGCGATCAACGCGACCGCGGTGATCGTCCACGGCGGCCACGCCGATGACAAGGACATCGCCGCCGGCATCGAGCGGTGGGAAAAGGCGCTCAAGGCGCTCAAGACCGACGTGCCGGTGTATCTTGAGAACACCGCCGGTGGCACCCACGCGATGGCCCGCCACTTCGACGTCATCGCCCGGCTGTGGGACCGCATCGGCGACATGGGTATCGGGTTCTGCCTGGACACCTGCCACGCCTGGGCGGCCGGCGAGGAATTGATCGACTCGGTGGAACGCATCCTGGCGATCACCGGCCGCATCGACCTGGTGCACTGCAACGACTCCCGCGACGCTGCCGGTTCCGGCGCTGACCGGCACGCCAACTTCGGCACCGGCCAGATCGACCCGGAGTTGCTGGTGGCGGTGGTCAAAGCGGCGGACGCCCCGGTGATCATCGAGACCGCCGACGAAGGCCGCCGCAACGACATCGCCTTTCTGCGGGACAACCTCTAACGAGTTGGCGCATTACGCATCTTGTGCGGTTGTCGAAAATATGTAACATGATCGGCATGCCGGACACCCATGTCGTGACCAATCAGGTCCCCCCGCTCGTCGACCACAATCCCGCCGACTCCCCGGTGCTGATGGAAGCCCTGATCCGCGAGGGCGGCCAGTGGGGTGTCGACGAGGTCACCGAGCTGGGCGCGTTGTCCGGCAGCGCGACCGCCCAGCGCTGGGGTGAACTGGCCGACCGCAACGTGCCGATCCTGCACACCCACGACCGCTACGGCCACCGGGTCGACGAGATCGAGTACGACCCGGCTTACCACGAACTGATGCGCACCGCGATCGCCCACGGCCTGCACGGCGCCCCGTGGGCCGACGACCGGCCCGGCGCGCACGTGGTGCGTGCGGCGAAGATGAGCGTCTGGACGCCCGAGCCGGGCCACGTCTGCCCGATCTCGATGACCTACGCCGTCGTCCCGGCGCTGCGGCACAATCCGGAACTGGCTGCGATCTACGAGCCGCTGCTCACCAGCCGTGAGTACGACCCCGAGCTGAAAGTTCCCACCACCAAGGCGGGCATCACCGCCGGCATGTCGATGACCGAGAAGCAGGGCGGCTCCGACGTGCGGGCCGGCACCACCAGCGCGGTGCGCAGCGGCGACGGCAGCTACACGCTGACCGGACACAAGTGGTTCACCTCGGCGGCGATGGGCGATGTCTTCCTGGTGCTGGCGCAGGCGCCGGCCGGGCTGAGCTGCTTCATGCTGCCGCGGGTGCTGCCCGACGGCACCCGCAACCGGATGATCATCGCGCGCCTCAAAGACAAGCTCGGTAACCACGCCAACGCCTCCAGCGAGATCGAGTATGACGGCGCCACTGCCTGGCTGGTCGGTGAGGAGGGCCGCGGCGTGCCGACCATCATCGAGATGGTCAACCTCACCCGGCTGGACTGCACCCTGGGCAGCGCCACCAGCATGCGCGAGGGCCTCATCCGGGCCGTCCATCACGTGCAGCATCGAAAGGCGTTCGGCGCCTACCTGATCGACCAGCCGCTCATGCGCAACGTCATCGCCGACCTTGCCGTGGAGGCCGAGGCGGCCACCATCGTCGCCATGCGGATGGCCGGCGCCACCGACGCCGCAACTCGCGGTGACGAACGCGAGACGCTGCTGCGCCGTATCGGCCTGGCCGCCTCCAAGTACTGGGTGTGCAAGCGGGCCACCCCGCACGCTGCCGAAGCCATGGAGTGCCTGGGCGGCAACGGCTACGCCGAGGAATCCGGAATGCCCCGGCTCTACCGAGAGGCCCCGCTGATGGGCATCTGGGAGGGCTCCGGCAACGTCAGCGCGCTCGATGCGTTGCGCGCAATGGCAACCCGCCCGGAGTGCATCGAGGTGCTGTTCGACGAACTGGCGACCACTGCCGGGCAGGACGCTCGCCTGGACGCCCACGTCGACGGCCTGCGGGCCGACCTGGGCGACCTGGAGACTATCCAGTACCGCGCCCGCAAGGTCGCCGAGGACATCAGCCTGGCGCTGCAGGGATCGCTGCTGGTGCGGCACGGCCACCCCGCTGTCACCGACGCGTTCCTGGCGACCCGGATGGCCGGCAACTGGGGTGGCGCCTTCGGCACCCTTCCGGCCGGGCTGGACCTCGGCCCCATCATCGAGCGGGCGCTGGTCAAGGGGTGACCGGCGCCGACGGCCTCACGACGATGACCTACGAGGTCACCGATCGGGTCGCCCGGATCACCTTCAACCGCCCCGAGAAGGGCAACGCGATCGTCGCGGCCACCCCGGTGGAACTCGCCGCCTGTGTGGAGCGTGCCGACCTGGACCCGGCCGTGCACGTGATTCTGGTGTCCGGCCGCGGGGCGGGGTTCTGCGCCGGGTTCGACCTGAGCGCCTATGCAGAAGGGTCCGGCTCGGCCGGGGGAGAGGACCGCGCCGGCACCGTGCTCGACGGCCACACCCAGGCGATCAACCACCTGCCTGATCAGCCGTGGGACCCGATGATCGACTACCAGATGATGAGCCGGTTCGTGCGCGGCTTCGCCAGCCTGATGCACGCCGACAAGCCCACGGTGGTCAAGATCCACGGCTATTGCGTGGCCGGCGGCACCGACATCGCCCTGCACGCCGACCAGGTGATCGCCGCCGCCGACGCCAAGATCGGCTACCCACCGATGCGGGTCTGGGGAGTTCCGGCGGCCGGGCTGTGGGCGCACCGCCTCGGCGACCAGCGGGCCAAACGCCTGCTGTTCACCGGGGATTGCATCACCGGGGCGCAGGCCGCCGAATGGGGGCTGGCCGTGGAGGCGCCCCAGGCTGAGGATCTCGACGAACGCACCGAGCGACTCGTCGAGCGCATCGCGGCCATGCCGGTCAATCAGCTCATCATGGCGAAGCTGGCGCTCAACACCGCCCTGTACCAACAGGGTGTGGTGACCAGCCGCATGGTCAGCACGGTGTTCGACGGCATCGCCCGCCACACCCCCGAGGGGCACGCCTTCGTCGCCGACGCCCGCGAACACGGGTTCCGCGAAGCCGTCCGGCACCGCGACGAGCCGTACGGCGACTACGGGAGAAAAGCCTCCGGAGTCGGCGAGGGCCGCAAAGCCTCCGGCGCCTGACATGCCGCAGCCCCGGATGACGGCCCGCTCGGTGGTGCTCTCGGTGCTGCTCGGCGCGCATCCGGCCTGGGCCACCACCGCCGAGTTGCTGTGGCTCACCGAGGATTTCGGCATCAAGGACACGACGCTGCGGGTCGCGCTGACCCGGATGGTCAGTGCCGGGGATCTGGTGCGCTCCGACGACGGTTATCGGCTCTCTGAACGGCTGCTGGCCCGGCAGCGCCGTCAGGACGCCGCGCTGCACCCGGTAACCCGGGACTGGGACGGCACTTGGCTGACCGCCGTGGTGACCGCGGTGGGCACTGACGCGCGGGCCCGCGCCGGGCTACGAATCACGTTGCAGCACAGCCGGTTCGCCGAACTTCGGGAAGGGCTGTGGTTGCGACCGGACAATCTGGCCGGCGCGCTGCCTGCTGAGGTACTCGGCCGAGTCCGGGTGCTGCGTGCCGTCGACGACACTCCGGCCGAGTTGGCGTCGACGCTCTGGGACCTGTCCGGCTGGTCGCAGACCGGGCATCGTCTGCTCGACGAGATGGCCACGGCGGCCGGCATTCCCGCTCGGTTCACCGTCGCCGCGGCGATCGTGCGCCACCTGCTCACCGACCCGGTGCTGCCCCCCGAACTGCTGCCCGCCGGCTGGCCGGCCGGCCGGCTGCGCGCCGCCTACGCCGACTTCGCCGCGGAGCTGTTGGCCCGCCGCGACGTCCGTCAACTCATGGAGCCCGATGAGCGAAGCGAAGAGGGTAAATTGATGGAGGTCGAATGAGCGTTCACGTCGTCCGCAACGGGCCGGTGACCACCGTCATCCTGGACCGTCCGCATGCCCGCAACGCTGTCGACGGCCCGACCGCGCTGGCGCTGTACGACGCTTTCGCCGAATTCGATCGCGACGACTCAGCCTCGGTAGCGGTGCTATGGGGCGACCATGGCACGTTCTGCGCCGGAGCCGATCTGAAGGCCATCGGCACACCGAACTCCAACCCCACCCATCGCCCTAGGGCTGGATCTGATGTTGCCGGCCCAGCGGCTCCGACCTGCGGGTGGCCGACGAAGACGCCGTCTTCGGTGTGTTCTGCCGACGCTGGGGAGTGCCGCTGATCGACGGCGGCACCGTGCGCCTGCCTCGCCTGATCGGGCACAGCCGGGCGATGGACATGATCCTCACCGGCCGCGCGGTCGGCGCGCCGGAGGCGCTACAGATGGGTCTGGTCAACCGGGTGGTTCCCACCGGGCAGTCCAGGCAGGCCGCCGAGGAACTCGCGGCCGACCTGGCGCGACTGCCGCAGGGCTGTCTGCGCTCCGACCGGCTCTCCGCGCTGCACCAGTGGGGCCGCACCGAGGCCGAGGCCATCGACGTCGAATTCGGCAGCCTGTCCCGGGTGGCCGCGGAGTCGATCGAAGGCGCCAGGCGGTTCTCCGGCGGCGCCGGCCGGCACGGCGAGCCGGCCTGAGCCAAGTCAGCCCTAACCCTGGTTGACCCGGTTGCCCGTTCCGGAGTCGTTGACGTCGGGATCGCCGTCGTGATAGGTCACCGTGTTGTTGAGACCGACGACGGCCAGTTCGCCGTCGACGCGCGCGATGGTGATGGCGTTGTCGGCGCCGCCGACGCTCACCGAGGCGCAGGTGCCCCGGACCGTCAGGGTGTTGTTCGAACCGCCGACATTCAGTGACTTGCCCTGCCCGCAGTCGATGTCGGCCTTGGTGCCGAACGAGCCGTAGTTGATGGTGCTGCCCACTTCGATCGGCTGGCCGCCGCGGTCGCCGTCCGAGCCGTCCGAGCCGCAGCCGGCGATGGCAAGCACCGTTGCGAGTACGGCCGACAACGCGGGGGAGCGCGCGCGCAGTGGATCGGGCATCAGAGACCTTCTTACCTTGCGCAGGGACGCCCCGCGGTGGCACTAGAGTTTCTGCCGGTCGAGACGTAAGGAATCACCATGACATCCCGGGCCCCGTCGCCCAAACCCAAGTCGCCCAAGCTCAGTCGTGACGCGATCGTCAGCGCAGCCCTGACGTTCCTGGACCGGGAGGGCTGGGACGCGTTGACCATCAACGCGCTGGCGACGCAGCTCGGCACCAAAGGCCCGTCGTTGTACAACCACGTCGACAGCCTCGACGACCTGCGCCGGACCGTGCGGATGCGGGTGATCGACGACATCCTGCAGATGCTCAGCACGGTCGCGGCCGGCCGCACCCGCGACGACGCCGTCATGGCGATGGCCAGCGCCTACCGCAGCTATGCCCACCACCACCCCGGCCGCTACTCCGCGTTCACCCGGATGCCGCTGGGCGGGGACGACCCCGAATTCACCACCGCCTCGCACGCAGCGGCCGCACCGGTGATCGACGTGTTGGCCTCCTACGGCCTCGACGGCCTGGACGCCTTCTACGCCGCGCTGGAGTTCTGGGCCGCGCTGCACGGGTTCGTCCTGCTGGAGATGACCGGGGTGATGCAGTCGGGTGTGATGGGCCCCGGCGAGAACGCCGGTGTGGACACCGACGCCGTCTTCACCGACATGGTGCTGCGGCTGGCGACCGGCATGGCCCACCGCGACGGTCGGCCCGGCAGCCAGACTGGTGCGGTCTGACCTGCGGCGGCGGCCTGGCAAAGCGGTTTTGGTGGTGATCGCCCGTCCTGGTATCGTCAAAGGCCGTGCCTGGCCGACAGGCGCATAATGGCGTGCCCGTCGGGCCACTTTGCATGTCGTGAAGCATCGGGAAATGCAGGTTTCCGGGTTGTTCGATGCGTGCGACACGCCCGGATGCGGGGTAAGCAACCGGGCCAAAACAGCAGTACAGAGACGTGAAGCAAGCCGAAGAAGAGATGAGAGAAAGCCGGTAATGCCAACCATTCAGCAGCTGGTCCGCAAGGGTCGCCGCGACAAGGTCGCCAAGGTGAAGACCGCGGCCCTCAAGGGCAGCCCGCAGCGCCGCGGAGTGTGCACCCGCGTGTACACCACCACTCCGAAGAAGCCGAACTCGGCGCTTCGCAAAGTCGCGCGCGTCAAGCTCACCAGCCAGGTGGAGGTCACCGCCTACATCCCCGGTGAGGGCCACAATCTCCAGGAGCACTCGATGGTGCTGGTCCGCGGCGGTCGTGTGAAGGACCTGCCCGGCGTTCGCTACAAGATCATCCGCGGCTCGCTGGACACCCAGGGTGTCAAGAACCGCAAGCAGGCCCGCAGCCGTTACGGCGCGAAGAAGGAGAAGAGCTAATGCCACGCAAGGGACCCGCTCCTAAGCGTCCGCTCGTCAACGACCCGGTGTACGGGTCGCAGCTGGTCACCCAGCTGGTGAACAAGGTGCTGCTGGACGGCAAGAAGTCCGTTGCCGAGCGCATCGTGTACGGAGCGCTGGAGCAGGCGCGCGACAAGACCGGCACCGACCCGGTCGTCACGCTCAAGCGTGCGATGGACAACGTCAAGCCCAGTCTCGAGGTCCGCAGCCGCCGTGTCGGTGGCGCGACCTACCAGGTGCCCGTCGAGGTTCGTCCGGAGCGGTCCACCACCCTGGCGCTGCGCTGGCTGGTCAGCTTCTCCAAGGCTCGCCGCGAGAAGACCATGATCGAGCGGCTGGCCAATGAGATCCTCGACGCCAGCAATGGCCTGGGTGCCGCCGTGAAACGGCGTGAGGACACCCACAAGATGGCCGAGGCCAACCGGGCCTTCGCGCACTACCGCTGGTGACACCGGCCCGCTGACGCGGGCCCAACGAAGACAGCCATAACCACAATCGAAAGAGTTGGGAAGTTTCTGTGGCACAGGACGTGCTGACCGACCTCAACAAGGTCCGCAACATCGGCATCATGGCGCACATCGACGCCGGCAAGACCACCACGACCGAGCGCATCCTCTTCTACACCGGCATCAGCTACAAGATCGGTGAGGTGCACGACGGCGCCGCCACGATGGACTGGATGGAGCAGGAGCAGGAGCGC
>NZ_JBIIOV010000233.1:0-3773 GCF_044342925.1 Mycobacterium sp.
CCGCCGGCCCCGGCGGCCCCGCCGGCCTGACCGTCGTCGCCCGTCGCGCCGGCCCCGCCGCGACCGCCATCTCCAGCTGCGCCGCCCTGCCCGCCGTTGCCGCCGCGACCCGCAACCGGGCCGCCCTTGCCGCCTTTGCCGCCCGCACCGCCGTCGCCGCCCCGTCCGCCGGCAGTTCCCGAGGCACCCGGCGTCGACCCGTCGACGCCCGGCGCGCCGTCAGCACCGCGGCCGCCGCGTCCGCCGTTGCCGCCGTTGCCGACCAGCCCTGGCGCGTCACCGCCGTCGCCACCTACGCCGCCCGCTTCACCGGGCAACACACCATCGGCGCCGTTGCCGCCGTTGCCGCCGTTTCCGCCGAGCCCGCCAGCCGCACCGCCCGCGCCGGCGACGCCGTAAGTCACGGCGACCGCCTGCGTCGCGCCGGCGGGGCCAGGGCTGTACACCACGACCGCGGCCGCATTGCCGCCGCTGCCACCGTTGCCGAACAACAGGCCGGCCCGGCCGCCGTCGCCGCCCGCGCCGCTGCTGACGTAGGCCACCCCGGCGCCGCCGGCTCCACCGTCACCGAAAAGCCAACCCGCGGCGCCTCCCCTGCCGCCGTTGGCGCCGCTGCCGCCGTCGCCCCAGAGCAAACCGGCGTTACCGCCGTTGCACGAGCCGGTGGGGCAATCCGTCACCCCGCGGTAGCTGTACCCGTCGCCGAACAGCAGGCCCGCGTTCGGGTTGTCCTTCGTTCCGTCGCCGATGAACAGCCGCACCAAGCCGCCCAGCGGATCGGATGCGACCGCCGACGCGTTCGGAGCGGGCAGTTCACCACCGCCCGTTCCCGCATCTGGAGTGAATGGTTCACCAGTGCTCACGGTCGCCGCAGGGGCCGCGGTGCGCGAGCCACCCTCCAACTCGCGGCGGGTGAAGGCAGCCGCCGTCCACATCAACGGGGCGGCCGCTGGAGCATCGCCACTACCGCCGGTGGTCAACCACGACAACAGATCTGGGCCCACCGCGTCGACCGCGCCTCGGCGCGCCGCCATCCGGGCCGTTGTCATCACCGGGCCAGAAGCCCGCTGCGGGGTTGCGGCCAGGGAACCGGAGGCCGCCTCCTGCGGCGGGCTGCTTGCTTCCAGAGGCCCGCTGTCCACCGGTGTGGCAGCCGGCTCGCCGGCACCTAACTTGGCAACCTCGGCATCGGACGGCTCCGCCGGGGCGGTTTCGGGGTCCGCGGGCTGCGTCGGTGTGGTTTCCCGGGGCGGTTTGACCGCATCGTCGTCGGCAGAGTTGGCGGTTCTTCCCCGGCGGTGCCGTGGTTGCGGGGGGCTTTCGTCCGCAGATCCCCGACTCGCGCCCGAACGCGTCGGGCGCGTGACGATCTGACCGCCGATTTTCGGCGCACGGCGGCTCTCGGAGGCAGCTGCCTCGTCAGGTCTCGTGGTGGCAACGTCGACGTCAGCGACGCTTCCGGTGGCATCCGACGAGCCCGTCGAACCTCCGGAGCCGTCGGTTTCCGCGTACGCGACGGGTAGTGAGGCAATGCCCATGCCCACTCCGAGGGCGACGGCGAGGGCGCCGACGCGGCCGACGTAACCGGAGTGTTTTCCTGTCGCCGGTGCGGACGACGTCACACCACGGCGGATACTTCTGTTCCCGTCCGTTGTGGTGCGCATCACCGAACCTCCGGGGCGTTAAGGCCGTCGCACTGAAGAGAGGCGTTAAGGCCGTTGCATTGAAGAGCATGGCACACCGGGGCACACCAGCAAGTGGGATGTAGTAGCGATCATAGGACCAGCCAGCGCTCTGACTTGCCGTGCCCCGGGGTGCGACGCCTCGCTCGGCAGATGGGGTTGGCGGCCTTTCACGGCGTAACTAGTCCATGAGAGAGAACGAGAAACCAAGGGCGATGCGCCCCCCGGAACGACCGGTTTAGCTGTCTTCCTCTCCGAACCACTTCTGCTTGATCCTGTAGTACGTGCCGTCCTCGCGCATGGACAGCAGATCGGCGTCGACCACCTTTCGGAGATCGCTGCCGTTGCGGAAGGCGATTCCGTACTCCTCGGGTCGAAGAATCGGGCCGACGAGTTCCACCGAGCCGCCCGACTCGTTGACGTAGTAGCTCAACACCGGGGCGTCGTAGACCACCGCTTCGTACCGTTCGTCGTCCAGGCCCGCGTAGCACTCGTCGATGGTCTTCACGCCGTTGAACTCGACGTTGTAGCGCTTCAGCGCCGTGGCCGACGTGGTCTCGGCGACGGTGCAGACCTTCTTGCCGACGAGGTCCGACGGGGACTTGATCTGAGCGTCGAATTTCTTCACGGTGATGTTCGCGGTCAGCGTGGCGGTGTAGTAGGCGATGAAGAGAATGCAGGTGAATCCCCAGATGATGGCCATGATCCGGGTCGCGGAGGCGTGGGGTGAATCATCCGCCGCACCGGCCATCGAACCGATCCCCCACCGGAACGACTGGAAGATTCCGGGGAAGTAGGACCTCGACACCATCGACTCGGGATGCCGGCGCTCCAACAGCCAGGTCACATGCGCCGGGATCAGGGTGAGGATGACCGCCGCGATCAACCAGACCAGCACGGTCTTGGAGAACAGCAGCTTGATGAAGTCCATGATGCCCGGGGAGGACGGCTTGTTGGCCCCCACCGGCACCATGATCTGCGGCCCGCCGCTCATGAACGGCTGAGAGAAGTCGAATTTCTCGGCACGGTCAGAGGTGATCGAAATGGCCGCCGCCGCGGCGTCGGCCTTGCCCGCGTCGACGGCTTTCAACATCTCAGCGACGGAGGTGTACTCGATGTAATTGATTTGCCAGCCGGCGCGCTTGGCGATTTCTTCCACGATGTCGATGGTGAAGCCCGACTTCAGATTGCCGTCCGTCATGACGAACGGCGCGATGTTGTTGCGGGTGGCCACCGTGACGGTGCGCTGCTCGGCACCCGCCGAGGGCACGAAGAAGGGGATGCCGCCGACTAAGGCGATCAGCCACACCACGATTGCGAACGAGCGAAGTCGGCCCATCATGCACAGGGACTGTACAGACCATCTCGCCTTTCCGCAGATGAACGGCATAGCTGCCGGCGGGAACGTCTAACAGCGAAAACGGTTTCCGCCCTAAGGATTACGTGAGATCACCGTACCTGTTTTTCGCGCATTACCCAGCGGGTGAGTTCAGAACTCCCGACGGAGCGGGCGGCCCGACACGTGTGGCCCCCGGGCGGCGTCTGCCGGCCGGCGGCCACCTTGAGTCGCCACGGGTCCGTAGAGCTAGGCGTCGAGGTCCTGCTCCACCAGCTCGGCGATCGCGGTGACCACGGCGTCGTCGTCGGCGGTGACCGTGACCGATGCGCCGTTGGCGGCACCCAGGGTCATGATCATCAGGGCTGAACCGGCGTCCACCGGCTCGCCGCCGTCCAGCGCCAGAGTCACCGGGACACCGGCGTTGACGACGGCCTCGGAGATGATCGCCGCGGGGCGGGCGTGCAGTCCGACCGAAGAACCGACGATGACGGTCTTACTGGGCATGGGTGGGGGCTCCTTATGTTGGTCTGCCGAACGTCAAGGTGATGTTTACTCGATCTTTCACGCCGCTACGGCGGTTTCCGCGGAGGTCGTGCCGGGTCGCACACCGGTCAATTGCTTCGCCGCGATCACCGCGACCGCGGCGACCACAGTGCCCGCGACCAGGGCCACCAGGAACCAGGCCAGCTTGCCGATGGCGAAGAACACGAAGATGCCGCCGTGCGGCGCCTTCAGGGTCACGTCGAACGCCA